>NZ_QUJZ01000015.1:0-46928 GCF_003480845.1 Blautia sp. TM10-2
TTCGGCTGTTAACCGAAGGGTTGTTGGTTCGAGCCCAACTCGGGGAGTGAATGAGACCTGCAGGGATCCTGCAGGTCTTTTCGTATATTGAGTTGCCCTGTGTGATGTGATACAATAAGGCGTAGCTACTGTAAACGATGAAGGAGAAAAGAAAGATGAATGAAAGTTATACCAGTTTTGCCCAGGTATATGACATGTTCATGGACAACGTGGACTATCCTGCCTGGAGCAAATATCTGATTCAGCTTTTAAAAGAATATCAGGTGGAAGACGGACTGGTGCTCGATCTTGGCTGCGGAACGGGAAACATGACCGAGCTGCTCGCCAAAGAGGGCTACGATATGATCGGCGTGGACAATTCTGAGGATATGCTCGAGATTGCCAGTGAAAAACGCGCCGAGTCCGGCTTAAACATTTTATATCTGCTTCAGGATATGCGGGAATTTGAGCTCTACGGAACCGTGAAGGCGGTTGTGAGCATCTGCGATTCTATCAACTATATTCTGGAGGAAGATGATCTGCGGGAAGTATTCTCACTTGTCAACAATTATCTGGATCCGAAGGGCATGTTTATTTTTGATTTGAATACAAAGTATAAATATGAACAGATGGGTGAGACTACGATTGCGGAAAACCGCGAAGAGGCAAGCTTCATCTGGGATAATTACTATGACCCGGAGGAAGAAATCAACGAATATGAGCTCGCCATTTTCATCCCGGAGGGAGAAGATTCCGATCTGTACCGTAAATTTGAGGAGGTACATTATCAGAGAGCGTACGATCTTGCGACGATCTGCCGCTTATTGGAAGAGGCAGGCATGGAGTTTGTAACGGCTTACGATGCATTCACAAAGGATGCGCCGAGACCGGAGAGCGAACGTATTTATGTCGTAGCAAGAGAAAAAGGAAAAAGTGAGAAATAGGAGAGAAACATGGATTATATTGTAAGAGCAACAGCGGCAGACGGACAGATTCGTGCGTTTGCAGCGACAACAAGAGAAACCGTAGAGACAGCACGCCAGGATCACAACACGAGCCCGGTTGCAACCGCAGCGCTGGGCCGCCTTCTGACAGCAGGTGCAATGATGGGCGTTATGATGAAGGGAGATAAAGACCTTCTGACCTTGCGCATCCATGCCGGCGGACCGCTGAATGGCATTACTGTAACAGCAGATTCCAAAGGAAATGTAAAAGGTTACGTCGGAAACCCGGACGTCGTGATTCCGGCCAACAAAAAAGGAAAACTTGACGTGGCAGGTGCTGTCGGCGTCGGATTCATGGATGTCATCAAAGACCTGGGACTGAAAGAGCCGTACGTCGGACAGTGCGTTCTGCAGACGAGTGAGATCGCAGAGGATCTGACCTACTATTTTGCAACGAGTGAGCAGGTTCCGTCCAGCGTCGGACTCGGTGTGCTGATGAACAAAGACAATACCGTCCGTCAGGCCGGCGGCTTTATCATTCAGCTGATGCCGTTCTGCGATGAGAAAGTCATTGAAAAACTGGAGCAGCGTCTGGCAGAAGTCAATTCCGTTACCGCATTCCTTGACGAGGGCCTGACTCCGGAGCAGATTCTTGAAAAACTGCTTGGAGACATGGACCTTGTGATCAACGATACCGTGCCGACCCAGTTTTACTGCAACTGCAGCCGTGAGCGTGTATCGAAAGCGCTGATAGCGGTCGGAAGAAAAGAACTGAACGAGATGATTCAGGAAGCAAAACCGGTGGAGCTGAAATGCCATTTCTGCAACAGCGCCTATGAATTTTCTACCGAGGATCTGAAAGAATTATTGCGTAAGAGCAAATAGCGGAGGGATAAAGAGATGAAACAGGGATTCGTAAAAGTCGCAGCCGCTTCCTGTGCGGTGGCAGTAGCGGATGTCAGAGAAAATACGAGAGTCATTCTGGAAACCATTCATAAAATGGAGGACGAGGGCGCAAAAGTGATGGTGCTCCCGGAGCTGGCGCTGACCGGCTATACCTGCAGTGATTTATTCTGGCAGAGCCAGATGATCGACGCGGCGAAAGAGGGATTAAAAGAGATTGCCGACGGAACGAAAGGGACCGATGCACTGATTTTTGTCGGCCTTCCGTGGGAACAGGGCGGAAAGCTGTTTAACGTGGCCGCTGTACTCTGTCATGGAGAGCTGCTCGGCGTTGTACCGAAAAAGTATCTGCCGAACTACAATGAATTTTATGAGCTGCGTCACTTTACGCCGGGAAAAGAAGCGGTGACAACGACGGAATTTTTCGGAAAAGAGGTTCCGTTCGGCATGAATCTGCTCTTCCAGTGTGCGGAGATGCCGCGCCTCAAAGTTGCTGCAGAGCTCTGCGAGGATCTCTGGACCCCGAATCCGCCGAGTGTGGCGCATGCCCTGGCCGGTGCGACAGTGATCGTCAATCTTTCCGCGAGTGATGAGATGGTTGGAAAAGATAGCTATCGGAGAAGCCTCGTGAGTGCACAGTCGGCACGTCTGATCTGCGGTTATATTTATGCGACAGCAGGCGAGGGCGAGTCCACGACGGATCTCGTCTTTGGCGGACAGCATCTGATTGCGGAGAACGGAACGATTCTTGCCGAGGCAAAACGGTTTGAGAATCAGATCGTCTGCGCGGATCTCGATGTTGATCGTCTGACGAGTGAGCGCAGAAGAATGACCACATATCCGGAACAGAGAACCGACGGTTATCAGGTGGTTAAGTTCTCATTAACAATAGAAGAAACAAAGCTGATCCGTTACTTCGATCCGCGGCCGTTCGTACCGTCGGATAAGCACAACCGGGATCAGCGATGTGATGAAATTTTAAATATTCAGGCCATGGGACTGAAAAAACGTCTGGCGCATACGCACTGCCAGAGCGCGGTTATCGGTATTTCCGGCGGACTCGATTCGACGCTGGCACTGCTCGTCACTGCCAGAGCGTTCGATCTGCTCGGCCTTCCGAGAAACCAGATTCTTTCTGTGACCATGCCATGCTTTGGAACGACGGACCGCACGTATCAGAATGCCTGTGAACTGACGCGGTGCCTTGGTGCAACCTTAAAAGAGGTTGATATCAAAGAGGCCGTCAATCTCCATTTCCGCGACATCGGACAGGATCCGGAGAAGCATGATGTGACGTATGAAAACGGACAGGCGCGTGAGAGAACCCAGATTCTGATGGATCTTGCCAACCAGTCCGGCGGTATGGTCATTGGAACTGGTGATCTTTCCGAGCTGGCACTTGGCTGGGCAACGTACAATGGCGACCATATGTCGATGTATGCCGTCAATGCGTCCGTACCGAAAACCCTGGTGCGCCATCTGGTGCAGTATTATGCGGACACCTGCGGGGAAAAAGCACTTTCCGATATCCTTCTGGATGTGCTCGACACGCCGGTCAGCCCGGAACTGCTGCCGCCGAAAGATGGTGTCATTTCTCAGAAAACAGAAGATCTCGTCGGACCGTACGAGCTTCATGATTTCTTCTTATACTATATGCTGCGTGTGACGTACGAACCGCTCAAGATTTACCGTGTGGCAAAACTTGCATTTGCCGGTGTCTACGATGATGCGACGATCTTAAAATGGCTGAAAACGTTCTACTGGAGATTTTTCGCGCAGCAGTTCAAACGCTCCTGCCTGCCGGATGGCCCGAAGGTCGGAAGCGTTGCGGTATCCCCGCGCGGCGACCTGCGTATGCCGAGTGATGCGTGCGTGAAGCTCTGGAGAGAGGAACTCGACCAGCTGTAAAAAACAAAACAGGAAATACAGAAAGAAACAAAGATAATCCAAATTGGTGCAGGGAATCAAATTTTGAGATGCACGACAGAAAAAAGGCTTCGGAGCAGAAGAATGCTTCGAGGCCTTTTTGCATGGAAAGATCAGGATTCTGCGGAGGAAGGATTTTGAGCCTGTTCGAGCGCCTGATTGATCGCGGAGACGAGCAGTTCGGAGGTGTAGCGGTCGTCCTCTCCGTAGATGAGGCCTTCCGTCGTCTGATTCACATAGATCTGGCTTGCGATGGAATCGAGCGCGGGCTCCATGAGCGGATACATGGCGGCGGTGGTTTCACTTAAGTTATTCAGTGAAATCGCGGTGATGCGGTCCTGCTCAACATTGACCTGCACATCGAAGGTCTGGTCGCCGAGGGAGATCGTGGAGGTGTAGATGCCGGGAATGTAGCGTGCATTTTCGGCGGAAGCAGCAGTGGTGACAGAAGGTTTTTTCGCAGAATCCTTCTTCCCGGAGAACATGATCAGAAACACCACGAGAAGAATCAGCGCGAGAGCAAGAAAAACAGCGGTGTAAACCACTTCTTTCATATGTAGTACAACAATTTTCGTTTTGGAACTCATGGGCGGGCACACTCCTTTTTGAAAAGCCGTCTGCGGGGCGGGAAGCGGGGGCGGAACAGGCGGGCGTTTTTACTATAATGTATGTGGGAAGAATGGTTTTTATGAAGGTTGTTCTACAGCAGGTTGATTGCATCAAAAAAAAGAGTCTGCTATACTGTAGCTATGTTTATTTTGGGGCAGAAATGGATCAGAACAGGAGGAGCAAGGTATGAGTCTGCAGTTTATTATGGGAAATTCGGGGGCCGGAAAATCGCGGTATGCGTATGAAAAAATCCTGGCGGAAGCGGCGCGCCACCCGGAGAAAAATTATCTGATCGTCGTGCCGGAGCAGTTTACGATGCAGACGCAGAAAGAACTCGTGTCTCTGCATCCGGCGGGCGGAATTTTAAATATTGATATTTTAAGTTTTCAACGTCTGGCCTACCGTATTTTTGAGGAGACCGGAGGAAGCCTGTATCCGGTGCTTGAAGAGACGGGAAAAAGCCTCGTGGTGAAGCGCGTTGCGCAGGAAAAGAAAAAGGAGCTGACAATTCTTGGCAGCACGTTAAAAAGAACCGGTGCGGTTTCGCAGATGAAATCGCTGATTTCCGAGCTGAAGCAGTATCAGATTGCGCCGTCCGAGCTTGATACGTGGGCGGAAGAGACGGGAGAGAAAAAGCTGCTGGCGGCAAAGCTGAAGGACACCGGTGTGATCTACCGTGCGTTTGAGGAATATCTGGAAAACCGTTACGTGACGGCGGAGGATGTGCTGGAAGTTCTGGCGGGAAAGCTGGAAGAATCGGAGCTGATTAAAAACAGTGAGGTACTGGTGGATGGGTTTACCGGATTTACGCCGGTGCAGATCGGTGTGCTTGGAAAGCTGTTCCGGCTCTGTGCGAAGGTTTATGTGACGATTATTATGGATGAGCGGGAGGACCCGTATAAAAAGGCGATTCCGCATCAGCTTTTTGCGATGAGCCGCCAGCTTGTCCAGCAGCTCATGAAAGCGGCAGATGAAGCAGGGTGCCCGGTGGAGCCGGAAATCTGGGTCAGACGCTCGGGACATGGCCGTTTTCAGCCGGGAAGCACGATGGATCAGCTGGAGCAGAGACTGTTCCGGTATGGAAAGAGAGGATTTTCCGGAAATGGAATAGAAAAAAGACCAGAATCAGGAACGGAAGCAAAGACAGGAAATCCGGCAGCAGGATACGAGGCGAAACAGCAGGGCATCTACATCAGCGTCGCGCCGAATCCGCGTGCCGAGCTGGAAGAGACGGTGCGTCTGATCCGCCGCATGGTGCGCGAGGAGGGCATGCGTTACCAGGATTTCGCCGTTCTGACCGGAGATCTTTCTGTTTACGGCACGTATGCGCGGGAAATCTTTGAAAAATGTGGTGTTCCGTATTTCGTGGACGAAAAGCATTCCGTGCTGATGAATCCGTTCGTGGAATTTCTGCGTGCGGCGATCGAGATGGTGGTACAGAGTTTTTCGTACGAGAGCGTCTTCCGCTATCTGCGCTGCGGTCTTTCGAGTCTGGACCGCGAGGAGACGGATGCGATGGAAAACTATGTGCTCGCGCTTGGTATCCGCGGGCTGAAAGCGTATGGGGAAACCTGGACGAGGGGCTACCGCGGCATCAAGCCGGATGAAGTGCCGCAGCGCAATCTTCTGCGGGAGAAGTTCTATGCTGAAGTGCAGCCGTTTGCGGAGCGGATGAAGAAAAAAGATGCCACGGTGCGGGAGCGGACGGAGGCCCTGTACGCGTTGGCGGTACAGAATCAGATGCAGGAAAAACTCGAGGAGCGGCGGCAGCAGTTTGAACAGCAGGGCCAGGAGGCATTTGCAAAAGAATACAGTCAGATTTATGGCATCGTCATGGAGCTGCTGGACAAGATCGTCGAGGTGCTGGGTGAGGAGAAGATGACGCTGGCAGAGTATCAGGAAATTCTGGAAGCGGGATTTGCGGAGGCATCTGTCGGTATTATTCCGCCGACGGCGGACCAGGTACTGATCGGTGATAATGAACGGTCGCGTCTGAAGGACATCCGCGTGCTGTTTTTCGTCGGCGTGAATGACGGGCTGATTCCGCGCCACGACGCGGGCGGCGGCATTCTCTCGGAATATGACCGCGAGGAGCTGGAACGGGCGGATGCGAAGCTGTCCCCGACGGCGCGGGAGACGATGTATCAGCAGAAATTCCATCTCTACCGAAATCTGACAAAACCGTCGGAGCGGCTGTACCTTTCCTTTGCGAAAGCGGGCGCGTCCGGCGAGGCGCAGAATCCGTCGTATCTGATCAACGAAATACGAAAACTCTTCCCGGAGATTCCAGTGCGGGATATTGAAAAAGAGGAAAAACCGGAGGAAAAACTGGAAATGCCGCGTTCCGGCGAGGCACTGTTTCTGGAGGAGCTTGGCAGAGCGGCGGAGGGAGAGATCGATCCGCTGTTTGAGGAGCTTTACCGCTGGTATGCGGCGCACCCGGAGGCTGGAATTCCGGCGGAGACGTATCGAAAAGCGGCGTTTCTGCGGTGTGCGGACGGCGTAATCGGAAGGAGTGCGGCATCGGCACTGTACGGAGATACGTTAAAAAACAGTGCAACGCGGCTGGAAAAGTATGCGGCGTGTGCGTTTGCCCACTTTATGGAGTTCGGCCTTCAGATCCGCGAGCGGGATCAGTATGAGCTGAAAGCGGCGGATATGGGAACGGTCATGCATGAGGCGCTTGAGAAGTTTTCGAAAAAACTGCAGGAGAACGGTGAGACCTGGAAGACGGTGACCGATGATACGCGTGACCGTCTGATTGAGGAGTGTGTCGAGGAGACGATGGCGGACTATGGAAACACAATTTTTCAGAGTTCAAGCCGGAATCAGTACCGCATTATCCGCGTGAAGCGGATCCTGAAACGAACTGTCTGGGCACTGCAGCAGCAGATCCGGCAGGGAGAATTTGAGCCAGGGGAATTCGAGGTTTCGTTCTCGATGGAGGACTCGCTGTCGGCGATCAACATCGATCTGTCGGAGCATGAGAAAATGCGTCTGCGCGGACGGATTGACCGCGTGGATCTCTGCGAGACGGACGATAAGGTCTATGTGAAAATTATCGATTACAAGACGGGAAATACGTCGCTCGACCTGGTGGCGCTCTATTATGGACTGCAGCTGCAGCTTGCTGTTTATCTCGATGCGGCGGTGGAACTGGAGCAGAAAAAGCATCCCGGCAAGCAGGTGGAGCCGGCGGGCGTGTTCTATTATCATATTGATGATCCGATGCTCGATCAGGAGGAGGATGAGACCGACGAGGCGTGGGGCCGGCGGATGCTGAAAGCGCTGCGGATGGACGGTCTTGTGAATGCGGACCGGAAAGTTGTGGAGCTTCTCGACCGCGTGCTTGAGGACGGAACGACATCCGATGTGATTCCGGTTGGAAAGAAGAAGGATGGAAGTTATACGAGCTATTCGAAAGTAGCATCGCCGGAGCAGTTTGATGTGATCCGTACGTACACCAGAAAGAAGGTGCGTGAGATCGGCGAGGGCATTTTTTCGGGCAATGTAAAAATTTCCCCGTATCAGCGGGACGGTGCGACGGCGTGTGCGTACTGTGAATATCAGGGAATCTGCGGTTTTGACCAGAAAATTCAGGGATACGAGTACCGCAAACTGAAGGGCATGGACACGGAACTGCTGATGAAGGCGATGCAGGAGATAACACAAAGTGATCAAAAGGAGTGACTGCCTTCCGGAAAGGAAAGAGAAATGCAGTTTTCCATGTATGAGAAAGTAATCAGCCAGAAAGAAGAGGGAGAGATAAATGGCAGTAAAATGGACAGCGGAACAGCAGAAAGTCATTGATACGAGAGACCGGAATCTTCTGGTCAGCGCGGCGGCAGGTTCCGGAAAGACGGCGGTTCTGGTAGAGCGGATCCTTGCGATGGTAAAGGATCCTGTGCGTCCGATCGATGTTGACCAGCTGCTCGTTGTGACTTTTACGCGGGCAGCGGCAGGTGAGATGAAAGAGCGAATCGGCCGTGCGCTGCAGCAGAGTCTCGAGGAAGATCCTGAGGATGAGCATCTGCAGAGGCAGCAGACCCTGCTTCACCATGCGCAGATCAGCACGATTCACGGATTCTGTTCGTACGTTATCAAAAATTATTTTCAGATGATCGATCTTGATCCGGTGTACCGCATGGCGGATGAAGGGGAGATCCGTCTGATGAAAAGCGATGTGATCCAG
Source organism: Blautia sp. TM10-2 (assembly GCF_003480845.1). Taxonomy (NCBI): domain Bacteria; kingdom Bacillati; phylum Bacillota; class Clostridia; order Lachnospirales; family Lachnospiraceae; genus Blautia; species Blautia sp. TM10-2. The sequence continues at coordinate 8,554 of NZ_QUJZ01000015.1, forward strand.
AAGGTCATGGAAGAACGCTTTACGGAAAAGGAGTCTGCATTTACACGGTTTGTGGAGAGCTACGCGGCGGGAAAGCAGGATGACGGGCTCGATGCACTTGTGCTGAAACTGTATGAGTTTTCCATGAGCTATCCGTGGCCGGAGCAGTGGCTCGAAGAGTGCCGGGCGGCGTACCAGATGGATTCACCGGAAGCAGTGCAGGAGAGTATCTGGGTACAGGAGCTGATGAGCGAGGCGAAAAAGCGGCTCTCGAGTATTCTGGAAGGGATTCAGGAAAACCGGAAAACAGCAGTAAGCTCTGGAGGACCGTATTTATATGATGAGGCGCTGGCTTCTGACCAGCAGATGGTGGAAGAACTGCTGGAAACAGAATCGTTTGATGAACTGGTGCGCGCGATGGCCGGAATGAAGTTTAAAGCACTTTCGCGGAAAAAGGCAGACGATGTGAGTGAAACGCTGAAAGATCAGGTAAAGGCGGAGCGCGATGCATGCAAAAAGGAGCTGCAGAAGTTAAAAGAGCAGTTCTTTGAGAAGGACAGCGCTGCGATTGCGGAGGAGATTGCCGACTGCCGGGAGCCCATCGGGGTGCTGATTGATCTGACGGAGCAGTTTGCAAAAGCGTTTGCGGAGAAAAAACGGAGCAAAAATATTCTCGATTATGCCGATCTGGAACACTTTGCGCTTGAAATTCTCGTGCAGCAAAAAGACGGCTGCCTGGTGCGGACCGATGCGGCGCGGGAGCTGTCGGAGCAATTCCGGGAAATTATGATCGATGAGTACCAGGACAGCAACTTTATCCAGGAGGCACTGCTCTCTGCGGTGTCCGGTGAGGAGGACGGCAGGTGGAACCGGTTTATGGTCGGCGATATCAAGCAGAGTATCTACGGATTTCGTCTGGCGCGGCCGGAGCTGTTTCTGGAAAAATATCGCACGTATCAAAAAGACGGAGAAAGCCAGCAGAGGATTGATCTCGATAAAAACTTTCGAAGCCGGCCGGAGGTGCTTGCAGGGGCGAACTATGTGTTCCGTAAGCTCATGAGTCCGGAGCTTGGCGGCATTGCGTATGATGAGGCGGCGAGCCTCCATGCGGGTGCGGCGTTCCCGAAGAAAGAAGAGGGAAATACGGATCCGTGGCAGAGGGCATACGAAACGGAGCTTCTGCTGCTGGACGACCAGGCGCCGGAGCTGGAAGATGATAAATCCCGCGAGACGAAGATGGAAACGGAGGCGGCTGCCGTTGCGGCGCGCATCCGGGAAATGGTTGGAAATGAGGAAGTTGTGGATAAGGAGACCGGGGAATACCGGAAAATCCAGTACCGGGATATCGTCATTTTACTCCGTGCGGTCAGCGGCTGGTCGGAGACGTTTTCGCGTGTGCTCCAGGCGGCTGGAATTCCGGCTTACAGTACATCAAAAACAGGGTACTTTTCCACGCAGGAAATTGTTACGGTGCTGAATTATCTGCACCTGTGTGATAATCCATGTCAGGAGATTCCATTTACGGCCATTCTGCGTTCCCCCATCTGCGGATGCACAGACACGGAGCTTGCGGCGGTGCGTTGTGTGGATAAAGATGTGAAAATTTACGAGGCATGTGGAAAATATGCGGCGATGGGGGATGATGAAGCACTCCGGGAGAAGCTGAGGAGGTTCCTTGCACAGCTCGAAACGCTGCGAAGCCGCGTGCCGTATACGCCGATCCATGAGCTGATCACACAGATTCTCGAGGAGACGGGCTACGGCGGCTATGCATCTGCAATGCCGGGTGGTGTGCAGCGGCGGGCAAATCTGGAGATGCTGGTGGAAAAGGCGGTGGAATTTGAGGCGACGAGTTACCGTGGACTGTTCAACTTTATCCGTTATATCGAGCAGCTTCAGAAGTATGAAGTCGATTTCGGCGAGGTGAATATTTACGGGGAGAGCGCAGACACGGTGCGTATCATGAGTATTCACAAGAGTAAAGGACTGGAATTCCCGGTTGTGTTCCTCTCGGGCATGGGCAAATCGTTTAACCAGATGGACAGCCGTGCGGCGCTTGTACTCCATTCCCGCATGGGTATCGGCGCGGATGCGATCGATCCGGAGCACCGCGTCCGTCAGGCGACACTGCCGCGGCAGATCATCCGGCAGAGCATGAAGCTGGAAAATCTGGCGGAGGAGCTGCGGGTGCTTTACGTTGCCATGACGCGCCCGAAGGAGAAGCTGATTATGACGGGCATGGCGTCGAAGCTGGAGAGCCGCGTGAAGCAGTGCGCGGCACATGCGGGGCGGCAGGAGGAGCTGCTGTCGTATCAGACATTGAGCAGTGCATCCGGGTATCTCGACTGGATTTTGCCGGCATTTTCGAGAAACCGGTGTTTCGACGGGCTGTATGAACAATTCGGTCTGGCAGGGAATGTGGACAATCCGCTGTATGCAGAGAAAATTCCGGTAACGATCCGCCTTGTATCACCGGCAGGACTTGTTGAGGGAGAGGTGCTGCATCAGATGGAGCGCGCGGTGAATGAGCAGAAAATCATGGAAATTCCGAAGCAGCCGCCGAGAGAAGCAGCGCTGAAGGAACTTGTGGAGGAGCGGTTTGCCTACCAGTATCCGTATGAGAAGGAAAAACAGATTCCGGTAAAGGTTACCGTTTCACAGCTGAAGAAGGTCGGGATGGAGGAATCCGAAATCGGAAAAGAGCTGTTTGCGCAGGAAGAACTCGTACCAATTGTGCCGGGCTTTCTGAAAAAGGATCATGTTGCGGCTCTGACGGGCTCTGACCGCGGAACGGCGTACCACCGCCTGCTGGAATGTCTCGATTACCGCAGAGCGTACAGCATCACAGAGCTGATGGCACAGACGGAGGAATTGATTGCAGAAGGAAAGATGACGAAAGAAGCAGCGGAATGCATTTATTTCAAATCGATCCTCGCTTTCGCAAAAAGTCCGGTTGGAATGCGGATGCGGAATGCCTTTTTGAATGAAACCCTGAAACGGGAGCAGCCGTTTGTGATGTCCGTTCCGGCAAGTGAGGCAGATCCGTCCTATCCGGAAGACGAAACCATTCTCGTGCAGGGAATCATTGACGCATGGTTCCCGGAGGGGGATGAGATTGTTCTTGTGGACTACAAAACGGACCGTGTGAAAGAAGTCGGGGAGCTGAAAAAGCGGTATGAAAAACAGCTCGCCTACTACCAGCAGGCACTGGAGCGGACGACAGGAAAAAAGGTGAAAGAGAAGATTATTTATTCGCTGGCTTTGGACGAAGAGTTGGTATTGTAGGAAAAAACTACTAAAAAAAACAACTGTCAAAACAGGGATAAAGTATGATATCATGGTTGAGAAACAAACAGGTATTGAGAAACAAAGAGAAAAAAGGAGATTCAGTGATGATTCGAAAAATTGTTCAGATAGAGGAAGACAGATGTACAGGATGCGGGCTTTGTGCGCATGCCTGTCATGAAAGTGCGATTGCGATGGTTGACGGGAAGGCAAAGCTGATCCGGGATGACTACTGCGACGGATTCGGCGACTGCCTGCCGGTTTGTCCGGCAGATGCGATTTCGTTTGTGGAGCGGGAGGCGCTGCCGTACGATGAGGAGGCGGTAAAAGAGAACCAGCGGAAGGCAAAAGAGGCGGCCGGGCAGGAGAATACCGGAGCAGGAAAAGCAGGTGAAAACAGCTGGGCGATTAACCGTGCAGATGCGCAGGAAAATTCTGCAGCAGTTCCGTCCCGGCTCCGCCAGTGGCCGGTGCAGATCAAGCTGGTGCAGGAGCGGGCTTCGATGTTTGCAGGAGCAGACCTTCTCGTTGCGGCGGATTGTACAGCGTATGCGTATGGAAACTTCCACCAGGATTTTATTCGGGATCATGTCGTTCTCGTAGGCTGTACAAAACTTGACGATATCGATTATTCCGAGAAACTTGCGCGGATTTTCATGCGGAATGATATTAAGAGTATCACGGTTGCACGCATGGAGGTTCCGTGCTGCGCAGGAATGGAGCGTGCCGTGAAGATGGCGCTGAAAGAGAGTGGAAAGAAGATTCCGGTGAAAACCGTGGTGATTTCTACGGAGGGGGAAATTTTGTAGAAAATCAGATATAGTAATTAGCGTGTGCCCTTAAAAGTATTTTTACAATTGGTACATTCTGCTTTGTGGAATATGTAAGACGAAAAAAATGAAAAGCTCGGTAAGAGGTATTAGAAAAATGAGTATGACGAAGATACAAAAGGAGCTTCTTGGTGCGCTGATCGGTCTGGCCCGGTCGGTAGATGGAAGAGGAGAAGCAGCAAAAGGTGAATCGCAGGAGTTTTCCAGCGGTGACAGCAATGGTCACCGCCCGGACAAAGCCACGCATGAGATTCTGCTTGGCGGAATTTGTGCGGCAAATCCGGAAAAAGAGCTGAGGGAAGAAGAGGGGAAATCCTGGATTGTACGCGTGGAGGCAGAAAAGAACCGTCTGAATCCGGATTGCGCAGTGTGCAAGGGAAAATGCGGCAGAACAGATAACTATGATCTCGAAGAAATGGAGACAGATGAACCGTCGGATCGGGCACGAAAAGAGCAGATTCTTGCGGAATTGTTTCCGATGGCAGAAAAACTGCAGCAGCTTCGGAAAGAAACAAAAGAGCAAAACGAAGAATTGCAGGGGGCGGTTAATTTTTTGTATAAGGCATTGTTTGCGATTGGAAACTATGTCGGGGAAAAGAGTCTGCAGAGCGTGGTGCAGGAGATGAATAACCTTTTTGTTAAATTGGAAAATGTATTAAAATAAGTAGAAAATAAGAAAAATCCTCTGTCCGGAGTGTATAAAAAACCCCGGAAACAGGGGATTTTTTGCGTTCTGCGCCAAGTGCATAAAACGTATTATCGCGTTTTCACAAAGTTTTGCAAAAGCAGACAAAATTGCAGACAGGCGCTTGCAACAGAAAAATGAATAGGTTATAACATTATAACAAGGTGGCAGGAGAACCAATACAAAGAAATGAGATCCTAGTGGCATATAAACAGAAAGAATACAGGGAAAAGATGAAAAGGGACGGAAGCGGGATGGAGAAGAAAAAATATATCCTTCTGGATGTTGGCGGAACGGAAATCAAAGGAAGTGTGTCGGACAGAAATGGAGTAAGAACAAAAATCCGGAAATTTCCAGCACAGGCGCAGAAGAGCACAGAGAAGATTCTGGACAATTTTGCAAAGATCTGCCGGGAACTGATGAGAGAAGCAGACGGAAGTGTTGTCGGAGTTGGGATGGCGATTCCGGGTCCGTTTGATTATGAAAATGGAATCAGCCGGATGCAGGGACTGAATAAGTACGATGCCATTTACGGGATTCCACTGGAAAGAGAAATCAAGGCGCGCGTGCCGGAACTTGGATCAGCACGATTTTTGTTTTTACATGACATTGAAGCATTTGCACTGGGAGAAAGCTGGTACGGAAACTGTCGTGATGCGGATAAAATTCTGTGCGTCTGCATCGGAACCGGCGCCGGGTCGGCTTTTGTAGAAAACGGGAAAACGGTGAAAACAGGAAAAGGTGTGCCGGAAAATGGATGGATTTATCAACAGCCGTTTGGAGATTCCATTTTGGACGATTATCTTTCTGTGCGCGGTCTGGAGCAGATTAGCCTGGCTGTGACAGGAAAAGTGTGGAGTGGAAAAGAATTGTATGGTCTGGTAAAAGCGGGAAACATGGAGGCAGAAGAAGTCTGGAGAAGATTTGGAGCAGATGTGGCGGCTGGCCTTCTTCCTGTGCTGGAGAAATATCAGCCGGATCTGCTGCTTCTGGGCGGACAGATTGCAAAAAGTTTTTCCTGGTTTGGAAAAGAACTGGAAAGAGAGTGCGAGAAAAGAAAGATTCGGATTCAGATAGAAACGGAAACATCCGGCCGTGCCATGGAAGGCCTGTTGTCACAGTTTCCTGAAAAAACACAATAGAGCAAAAATATTTTCAGAAACAAAAATATAATGCTATGGAGAGAAAAGAAGAAGGAGAAACTGCAAAAATGGATAGAAATCCGGGAGCACCGCCGCTATATGCGCAGCTGGAACAGATTCTGAAACAGCAGATCGAATGCGGTACGTACAAAAAAGGAGATTTTCTGCCAACAGAAAAAGAGCTGATGGAAAAGTACGAGCTTTCGCGTGTGACAGTACGCCAGGCGATGGCGAATCTGGTACAGAGCGGTTACGCACGTGCACGGCGTGGCATCGGAACAGATGTTGTCTACGAGAAAGTCGAAGAGCAGATGGAAGGTGTCATCAGTTTCACGGAAGAAATGAAAAAGCATCATATCGAAATGCAGACAACATACTGCAAGATGGAACTGATAAGTCCCGGGGAAACGGTAGCAAGAAGTCTGCAGATTCCATTGACGGAGCCATGTTATTGCCTGAAACGTGTGAGGAATGCTGTGGGAAAACCCATGGTCTATACCATTACGTATCTGAAAAAAATCTGCGAACTGCCAACAGAGCCGGAGCCATACATGGAATCGCTGTATCAGTATCTGCGGGAGGAACATGGAATCTATATTGAATCCGGCCGGGATACGCTTGAGGCGGCACTTCCATCGGAAGAGGTGCAGAAAGCACTGAAAATTGATGCGCAGATGCCTATTTTTATCCGGACACGGCAGACATTCCGGAAGGGCGGCGAGGTTTTTGAATATTCGATCTGCTATTATCCGGGAAATCGTTATAAGTACACGGTGGAACTGTAAACATATGACATGTAAAAAAACGAAACCGGACAGAAGTGCGAAATCCGCCAGATGCGAAAGCGTTGAAACAAAGATGATAGGTCTGATCGGCGCAGGAAACACCCCAATGGATGGAAGAAAAATTAAGAAAAGGAAAAGAATCCAAATGAATTTAAAAAAGAAATATGGAAACTACGAATTACATCCGCAAATGAAAATCACAGGATATGAAAATGAAATCTGGGATGAAAAAAAGGAGATCATTGAAGAATTAAAACGGGCGGTTCAGGAAAAACAGAAAGAAAAGAAAACCTGTATTCTTTCCTTTGATCTGTACCCGGGTGTACGAAAAGAAGAAATAATGGAACTGGCCAATGCGCTGCAGCCAGACCGGATTTTTGATATCGAAGACTGTGCCAAAGACGAAGAAACGCTGTTAAGAGAATTTAAAGATTACATCACCGATGACCGTGTTTTCGGCATTATGTGTCATAAAACCATAGACACCTGGTTTGAGAGCGAAAAGCTGGAAACCATGAAAAAAGCAATTGAGACAGAACGTGCGGAAGAAAAAGATACAAACGGTGGTCTGATCGTGATCGTTGGTACAGCGGCAGAGCTTCTGACCGAGGCAGATCTACTTGTTTACTGCGATCTGACCCGCTGGGAAGTTCAGCTCCGCTATCGGAGCGGCATGCCAAACTGGCACAGTACCAATTATAATGATCCGATCCTGACGAAATATAAACGGGGATTTTTCATTGAATGGCGTCTGGCGGACCGCTATAAAAAAGAGCGGTATGAAAAATTCACGTATCTTCTGGATACGGAGAAAGAAAATGCACCGGTTCTTACAACGGGAAATGCCTTCCGAGGCGCACTGCAGCAGCTTGCCAGAAAGCCATTTCGTATGGAGCCGTATTTCGACCCTGGCGTATGGGGCGGTCAGTGGATGAAGGAAAACTTTGGTCTGGATGCATCGAAGGAAAATTTCGCGTGGAGCTTTGACGGAGTTCCGGAGGAAAACAGCCTGAATCTGGAAATCGGCGGAAAAGTCTTAAAAGTACCGGCACAGGATCTTGTCTTCTATGCGCCGCATGAACTGCTGGGTGAAAGAGTCCACGGCCGGTTCGGCGCAGAATTCCCGATCCGTTTTGACCTGCTGGATACGATGGGCGGTCAGAACCTTTCCCTGCAGGTACATCCGCTGACCGAATATATCTATGAAAAATTCGGCATGCCATATACGCAGGATGAGAGCTACTATCTTCTGGATGCCGATGAAGACGAGGAAACGTATGTATACCTCGGTCTCAAAGAAGGCGTGGATAAAAAAGAGATGGGGCGGGAACTTCGTGCAGCAGAAAAAGGAGAAGAACTTTTCCCAGCTGAAAAATATGTCAACAAAATTCCGGTCAAAAAACACGATCATGTGCTGATCCCGGCAGGAACGGTGCACTGTTCCGGCAAGAATACAATGGTACTGGAAATCAGCGCGACACCGTATATTTTTACCTTTAAGCTCTGGGACTGGGGCCGCCTTGGCATGGATGGACTGCCGCGTCCGATCCATCTCGACCACGGTATGAAAAATATCCAGTGGAACCGCGATACCAAATGGGTGTACGACAATATCGTCGGCCAGCAGAAAACGCTGGAAAAAACAGAAAACTGTGAAGTAGAGCGCACCGGACTGCACAGCCGCGAGTTTATCGACACAATCCGCTATACACTTTCCGGGCCGCACACCATCTCGATGGATGACACGGTTCATGTGATGAATCTTGTGGAGGGACGAAGTGCCCGCATCGAGAGCATGGATGGCAGCTTTGCACCGTTCACGGTACATTACGCAGAAACCGCCATCGTTCCTGCAGCGGTCGGAACATACCGGATTGTACCGGAAGAGGGCGAAATGATTAAAATGCTGGTGGCATCTGTGGGGTAAAGAGAGATAAAAATTTTGAGCAACATAGAACAGGAAAAGGAGAAATTATCATGACACACAAAATCAGAGAAGTCTACATCGTACATCATTCCCACACTGACGTGGGATACACCGATCTGCAGGAGCAGGTGATCTACAATCAGGCAAACAACATCCGCCGGGCAGTCGAACTGATTGAAAATGGAATCAAAAACAACACAACCCAGAAAGATCTGAAATGGAACTGTGAGACATGGTACTGCGTGGAGCAGTTCTTCAAAATGGCAACGGAGGAAGAAAAAGAAAAGTTTTTCGATCTGGTAAAAAAAGGAAACATCGGTCTGTCTGCCAATTATCTGAACTTTAATGATCTTGCCGACTGCAAATATCTGAAAGAAAAAATCCATACGATGCAGGAAATCTGCGGCGAAAAAGGAATCCAGATCAAAACAGCCATGATTGCAGATATTAATGGTATCTCCATGGGACAGCGCGATGCCCTGATCGAAAACGGAGTAGAATTTTTGTATACCAATATCCATACCCATCACGGCATGTATCCGCTGTATCAGAACCAGAAACCGTATTTCTGGGAAAATGAGAACGGACAGCGTCTGCTGGTATGGAATGGTGAGCATTATAACCTGGGAAATGCCCTCGGCATTGTTCTGAACAAAAATGTTAATTTTATGACGGAAAACTACTTCGGCAAAAAGAATGGTGATGTGACAGGACTTCTGGAAAATCTGCACACGAATCTGGCTGCGAGCATAAAGGAATATGAAGAAAACGGTTATCCGTACGATTTCTATATCACCAGTGTTTCCGGCGTTTTTTCGGATAATGCGCCGATCAACCCGGCCATTGCAGATACGGTTGCGCTGTTTAATGAAAAATATGGCGAAGAAGTCACCATGCATATGGTGACGCTTCAGGAATTGTATGACAAAATCCGGGATAAAGTGCAGGATGCACCAGTGTATCGGGGTGCCATCAATGACTGGTGGGGCAATGGCGTTGGAAGTACACCATATGCGGTAAAACATTACAAAGAAGCCGTACGACTGAACCATATCTGCGACCGACTGGAAGAAAAAACAGGGGTACATAACAAAGAACTGATTCAGGCATATGGCGATAATTCTCTTTTATATGCAGAGCACACCTGGGGTCATTCTGCTACGGTAACCAATCCGTATGATACCATGGTAACAAATCTGGATATGCGAAAAAACAGCTATGCTTCCAAGGCACATGAGGCCGCGGCAATGCGTAAAAATGAGCAGTGCCATAAACTGGGTGATATCCTGCGGTATTACAATCTGTCCGGCAAAGTGAAAGCTGTTTCCACAAGCCATCAAAAGAGAGTATTTCCGGTAGAATTTTACGTAGAAACTTTAAGTCTTTCTGCAGTTAAAGTAACCGATGACAAAACAAAACAGGAGATGGAGGTGCAGCTGTCTGCTCATCCGCGCGGAGTCCTGATAAGTTTTCTGGCAGAATTTGAGCCAATGGAAGAGAAAACGTTCACGTACGAAGAGCAGCCGGCTCCGTCCCAGACCCTGTTCACCAGAACTGCCTGGGTAGGCGCAGAGCGGGTGCGCGATATTGTGAACACGTACGATCCGGAAAGTTACAAACTGCCTTACGGTCTGGAAAACGATTTCTTTCAGATCAAATGGAAAGTCGGAGAGGGTATTACCTCCTTTTACAATAAAAAAGCAGAGGTTGAAATGTGCAAATCCGGTCTGGAAACGTTCTTCACGCCGGTTTATGAACGCACCGAAATACGGAAGGGGGTTTATGCGGAACGCAGTCTGATCGGAAGAAATATCCGCGGACTTCACGCAGAGCAGTATCAGGGTGACCTTACGGATGTGAAAATTCTGGATCACGGACCGGTGTTTACCAAAGTAGAACTGATCTTTACCCTAGAGGGAACGTATCACAGCAGTGTTGTGATCAAAATGTACCGTCATCTTCCGAAAATTGAGTTTTCTTACCGGGTAGCAAAAACATTAAGCGAGGATATCGAAAGCCTGTACCTTCCGTTATCGTTAAATCTTCCGAATGCGGAAGTGATGATCCAGAACGGAGGTGTTACCATGCGCCCTGGTATTGATCAGCTTCCTGGCACCAATATGGAATACTATATTGCGGATGAAGGGCTCGTTTACCGGACAAAAGATCAGACGATTCTGGTTAATACTTTTGACACACCGTTACTTTACATGGGGGAGATGGAATCCCACCCAATCCTTCTGTGCGATAACAAAGAGGAGAATAATAAACGGCCGGTTTACAGCTGGATTATGAATAACACATGGGAAACAAACTTCAAGATGGACCTGTCCGGATTCAGTGAGTTCCGTTATGGAGTGGAGATTGTGGAGCAGGAAACCGCAGAGAAAGATATGGAAAGCCTGTCGGATAATGACAAGGGTGTGGTTACTTTTATTTGCGGATAACTAAAAATATGGAAAAGAAAAAATATATTGTTCTGCTGCTGCAGATTGCAGCAGTCGCTGCAGCCGGGGTGATTGGCGGGGACACGCTGTTTGCCCTGGTAACAGCCCTGATCGGCATTACGTTTAATTTTATGGTGTCCATGAATTTTGCACCGGGATTCCTGATTGGCTTTGTCTATGCGATCTGCAATGGCATTCTGGCATGGCAGACGAAGATATATGCAACTTTTGTATTTATGATTTTTATGCAGGCTCCGATGGCTCTTTACAGCTTTTGGAAATGGAGAGGGAAGAAGAAACAGACGGAAACCATTATGCGGAAGATGAACCGCAGGGAGCTGAGCTTTACGGTTCTTGGAGCGATGATACTGTTTGGAATTATAGCGGCTGTCCTCTCAAAAGTAAATGGAACACTGGATATCAATGTTTTCTTTGATACATTCTTTTTTGTCTGCAGTGCGATTGCCTGTATCGGACTGGCGGCCTGTTATAAAAATGCCTATATTGTTAATCTGGGTTCCGGGATTGGCGGAACAATTTTATGGGTGTTCAAAGCAGTAACAATGGGAACAGGGATATCTGTAGCCGTCTTTTTTCTGGCGGTGGCAATCAATGCGGCTATGGCGATCCGGCAGCAGTACGGAAGATAATAGAAAAGTGAAAGGCAGCGAAAGGGCGACAACAAGACGAAAAAGTCAGACTTTCCGCTGCTTTTTCGTTAAAAATGAAAACAGGCGAAAAAGTACTGCGTTAATATTAAGATGTTATGTGACTTAACACAAGAACACAGATTTTCTGTCTAAAAAATCAAAAGAAACAGAAGAATACTCCTCGATCTATACAAATTAGGACTGGAAAATAAGAATTTTAATATACAAAATAACGAAAAGGCTATTGACAATCTTTCTAAAAGATGTTAACATCTAAACACAAGTTAAGAAACAAATAGAGGGGCTGTTGGTAACATGGCAGAGAGAAAATCAGTATCCATGCAGGACCTGGCAGATAAGCTGGGCATCAGTAAAGTAACAGTTTCCAAGGCGCTGAACGGAAAAGACGGCGTGGGAGAAGAACTGAAAGAAAAGATTTTTGCGCTTGCGAGAGAATCCGGTTATGTCCTTCCGGACTACGGAAAACGGAAGAGCAAAAAAGTCGGTATCATCATGAGTCCGCGGTTCAGCTCCGGAGACGAAGGAAAATTTTATATGGCAATGTACGAGCGGATCATCTACGAGCTGCAGAGAGCATCCTGTTCGAGTATCATGATTTCTCCGACAACAGCAACACTCCCGTCGGACATGAACACGATACAGACCAGAGGGCTGTTCGACGGCCTGATCTTTCTTGGTATTCTCGATAAGGGTGTCCGGGAGCAGATTGCACAGATTGATCTCCCGAAAGTGTATGTGGACATCTACGATCGAACCCACAAATCCGATTCCGTCATCACCGAGAATATTTACAGCTCCTATGAGCTGACCAATTACCTGATCCAGCAGGGCCACACAGACATCGGATTTGTCGGAACCGTAGGAAGTACAACCAGTATTTCCGACCGATATCTCGGATATCTGCGGAGAATGCTGGAGGAGGGAATTTCCCCGAAAAATGAGTGGAGAATCCCGGACCGAAGCGAGGAAGGCATTGCCATTCCGCTTTTGCTACCGGAGAAGCTGCCCACCGCATTTGTCTGTAACTGCGATGCCACCGCATTCAAATTAGTGCAGGCATTAAAAGAGCGTGGAATCTGCGTACCGGAGGATGTTTCCGTGACCGGTTTTGATGATTCCATTTATGCACAACTGTGCAGTCCGTCGCTCACCACGGTTGCGGTTGACACCGACGCGATTGCACGTCTTGCGGCAAAACGTATGATCAAACATATGAATGAACCGCAGAAAAAGAGCGGCGAGGTATACCGCATTCCCGGAAAGATTATTTACCGGGATTCCGTTTGTAAGATAAACGGATCAAGTGATAAGCCCGAGCAATCGGGAGAAGGAGGAAAAAATCTTGAGTAAACCAAGCAAAAAGAAAAAAGGACGCTGGACCAAGAATGACACGGAGCTGACCGTCATGGCGCTGCCGACCACCATCTGGTATATTCTGTTCTGCTTCCTGCCTATGTTCGGTCTGATCATTGCGTTCAAGAATTACAAAATCACCGGCGGAAAGAGTTTCATTTATAACCTGCTCCACAGTGACTGGGCCGGCTTCAAAAACTTTTCGTTCCTGATCAGATCCAACGACCTGTTCGTCATCCTGAGAAACACAATCCTGTATAACCTTGCATTTATCGTTCTTGGTATGGTATTTTCCGTAGGACTGGCTATCATGATCAGCCTGCTGCACAACAAAAGAGCGTCGAAGGTATATCAGACGATGATGTTCTTCCCATATTTCATGTCATGGGTTGTAGCTTCCTACTTCCTGGATGCATTCCTGAACCAGGACAACGGTCTGATCAACAGTATAATGAGAAATGCAGGCAAGGAACCGATTCAGTGGTACATGAGTGCCGGTGTATGGCCATTTATCCTGATCTTCATGTATCTGTGGAAATCTACCGGATACAACATGGTTATCTACCTGTCCAGCATTTCCGGTATTGATACCACACTGTACGAGGCAGCCGTTATGGACGGCGCCAATAAGAGACAGCAGGTATGGCACATTACCCTGCCTTGCTTAAAGAGTGTCATCATCATGATGTTCATCCTGAATGTCGGAAAGGTCTTCTACTCCGACTTCGGACTGTTCTTCCAGCTTTCTCAGGGAGCAAGCGGTTCGATCTTCAAAACGACAGCAACTATCGACACATATGTATACAACGCACTGCAGTCTTCCACTCCGATCGGAATGACTTCTGCGGCAACATTCTTCCAGTCTGTTGCATGCTGCATCACCATCCTTCTTGCCAATGCCATTGTGAAGAAGATTGATGAAGACAGCGCGATTATTTAAGGAGGTACAAAAATGGCAAAAAAGAAAAAAGATCTTGATCTGGCTTCCTCTTCACATTTAAATCAGATCCAGGGATCTACAAATGCAATTTTCAATGTTATTTTTGTGATCCTTGCCCTGGCCTGCATTATCCCGGTGGTATTCATCTTCATGATCTCGATTTCTTCCGAGCATTCGATCAAGATGAATGGCTACCAGTTTATCCCGAGTGCATACTCGCTGGATTCCTACAAATTCCTTCTTCGGGAAGGACAGATGATTGTGACTGCACTTGGCGTTTCCGTTGCGGTAACGGTTATCGGTACGGTAATCGGAGTTGCCCTTACGATGCTGATGGGTTACGTTCTTTCCAGAAGCACCTACAAACTGAACGGATTCTTCACCATGGTCGTTTTTATTCCAATGATCTTCAATGGTGGTATGATTTCTTCTTATGTAGTTAACACACAGTTCCTCAACCTGAAAAACAGTATCTGGGCGCTGATCCTTCCGCTTTGTGTTTCTTCGTTCAACGTTGTTATCTGTAAAACGTTCTTCAAGACCAACATTCCGGAATCCATCATTGAGTCGGCACAGATCGACGGAGCAACCCAGTTCCAGATTTTCGGAAAGATCGCCCTGCCGCTGTCGAAACCGCTGATGGCAACGATCGCCCTGTTCCTCACCTTCGGTTACTGGAACGACTGGTTCCAGTCTTCCCTGTACATCAGCGATACCAAGCTGTATTCCCTGCAGGCTCTGCTGGATCACGTACAGAGAAATATTGAGGTGATGGCAAACAACCCGTCTCTTGGCGTTACCACGGCACAGTACATGAACTCGATGCCAAAAGAGGGCGCCCGTATGGCGATGGCAATCATCATCATCATCCCGATCGCATGCTGCTATCCGTTCTTCCAGAAATACTTCATTTCCGGTCTGACGGTCGGTGCGGTAAAAGGCTGATCGACCATTTACCTTTATGGATCTCATACTGAAGCAAAAGGCTTCGGTTAAGGATAATTTCAACATTCTATATTTTATATCAGGAGGATGCTACAATGAAAAAGAAACAGTTTTTAGCTCTTGCACTTTCTGCTGTTATGGCCGGTGGCATGCTGGCAGGCTGCGGAAGCAGCAACGGAAGCAGCAGCTCTTCAAAGAGTGATGCAAAAGATGAAGTTGTTACACTGAAATGGATTCAGGTTGGTAACGGAATGCCGAAGGATTATGATGAGTGGCTTGCACAGATCAACCCATATCTGGAGGAGAAAATCGGCGTTAATGTAGACATGGAAATCGTTCCGTGGGGTGACTGGGATAACAGAAGAAGCGTTATCACAAACTCCGGCGAGTATTTCGATATCCTGTTCACCGACCAGAACCGTTACTCTTCTGAGGTGAACACCGGCGCACTGATGGACATTACAGATCTGCTCAAAGACAACGCTTCCGAGCTGTATGACATGATTCCGGAAGATTACTGGAAAGCAGTAGAAGTAAATGGAAAAATCTACGGCGTACCGACCTACAAAGACAGCTCCCTTTCCGAGTACTTTGTATGGGATCAGGATATTGCAGACAAATATAACATTGATGTAAATTCTGTAACAGATTTCAATACTCTGTACGATGCTCTGAAGACAGTAAAAGAGGGCGAAGGCGGATCTCCGTACTTCATGTCCAAAAATGGTGCAAACTTCCTGCTGAACCTGAACTACGATGATTTAAGCTCCGGACTTCCGGCAATCGGCGTTAAATACGGCGATGACAGCAAGACCGTTGTCAATCCGCTGGATGACGAAGAAATCCTTTCCAACCTGGATATCGTTCGTAAAATGTATCAGGAGGGCATCATCAACGGAGACGCTCCGACAGCAGATGATTCCAGCAAATACGCAATGTTCTTTGTTGCACAGGGATGGAGCGGCGCTGCAAAAACAACATGGGGTCCGAACAATGGTATCGCCAATTGTTCAGCAGTACAGTATGGCAACACAGTCGTTTCCAACACAACTGTACGTGGTTCCATCAATGGTATTTACTCCGGATGCAAGCACCCGGACAAAGCACTTCAGCTTCTGAACCTGGTAAATACGGATTCCAAAGTACGTGACTGGTTCTACTATGGAGCAGAAGGAAAAGACTTCGAGTACACCGATGACAATAAGGTACACCGCCTGACCACTGACTGGGGTATGGCCGGATATACCCAGGGTACTTTCTTCAACGTAACTCAGACAGACGATGTTGACTTCAACCAGTGGGATGAAGTAGAAGAGCTGAACGAGAAAGCAACTCCGTCTGAGATGCTTGGATTCAACCTGGATACCTCCAACATCGAAACAGAGCTTGCAAACTGCCGTGCCGTATATGAGAAATACTATTCTGAGTTATTCACCGGCGCACAGGATCCGAGAGAGCTTGTAAAAACAATCGATGCAGAGCTTGAGACCGCAGGCTGGGAGACCATCCGCGAAGAAGCTCAGAAACAGATTGACGCACAGAAATAAGTCTGATACATTAATTTTATAAGAACTACAACAGGGCATTTTCGATTGCGGAGATGCCCTGTTGTAGAATAACGGGAAATGAGAAAAATTGAGCGAAAGGATGAAAAAAGAATGAAAGAGACCTTACCAAAGTCCATTCAGGAGCTGATTTTAAGCCTGAGAGAAAAACTGAAAGACGAGCCGGAAATCGTTGATATGTTTGAACGATGCTACTCCAATACCCTCGACACAACCGTAAAGAAAATGGAGGACGGCAGCACCTACGTCATCACCGGAGATATCCCGGCCATGTGGCTGCGTGACTCGGTAGCACAGCTGCGCCCGTACCTTGTTCCGGCGCAGAACGACCCGGAGCTGGCTGACCTGATCGCAGGCCTGATCCGCCGCCAGTTTATGTGCATCAACATTGATCCATACGCAAACGCATTCAACGAAGGACCGAACGGCAACTGCTGGGAGAAGGACGAGACCGATATGGGACCGTGGATCTGGGAGAGAAAGTATGAGATCGATTCTCTCTGCTATCCGCTGCAGTTCTCCTATCTGTTCTGGAAGAACACCGGAAGAACGGATCAGTTTGACGAGGTTTTCTGGGAAGGTGTTGACAAAATCCTGACTGTATTTGAGACTGAAATGAACCACGAGGAGAAATCCCCGTACAGCTTCATCCGTAAAAACTGCTCCTACACCGATACGCTTTCCCGCGATGGAAAAGGTGCGCAGGTAAAATCCGGCATCGGCCTGATCTGGTCCGGCTTCCGTCCAAGCGATGATTCCTGCCGTTACGGTTATCTGATTCCGTCCAACATGTTTGCGGTTGTCGTTCTGAATTATCTGAAGGAGATCGCAGATTTCGTCGGCGGAAAAGAGGAGATTGCGAAGAAAGCAGAAGAGATGGCAAAGACCGTAAAACAGGCCATTGAGACTTACGGTACCACCCATATCTGGGGACTTGGCGATGTTTATGCTTACGAGGTAGACGGCTTTGGCCAGTATAATCTGATGGACGATGCCAATGTACCGAGTCTTCTGGCTATGAGCTATCTCGGCTACGAGCCGGAAAGCCAGGAAGTGGCTGACAACACAAGAAAGCTGATCTTAAGCGAGGCAAACCCGTTCTATTATGCAGGAACGAAGCTTTCCGGTATCGGAAGCCCGCACACACCGGTCCGCTACGTATGGCACATCTCCAAAGCCATCGAGGGACTGACCGCACCGACAAAAGAGGAGAAACATCAGATGATCCACGAACTGATGGCAACCGACGGCGGTACAGGACTGATGCACGAGGGTGTTTTCGTAGATGATCCGACCGTTTACACCAGAGAGTGGTTCTCCTGGGCAAACGCAATGTTCTGTGAGCTGGTGATGCAGTATTGCGGATATGAGATTAAGAAATAAAGATGAAAAAATAAAGATGAAAAACACGAAAAGAGGAGGCTGTGCTCAGTGCACGGCCTCCTCTTTTACCTACACCACAGAAAACTGTCTGCGACAGCCTTCACTGAAAGGAGAGACAGCAGTGGGGAGAATACTGCTGTCCCAGGGGAATATGGGATTTTCATCCCGCTTCTTTTCTCTGCCCACGGGGTATTATACACAGTTTTTTGCGATATGTAAAAGATATAATTGATATGAAAGATATAATAAATTGGCATGATGAAGAAATGTAAAAGAATCTGAGCATCAGAAAATCTTAGGAAATCTATAGGGATTTCTTTGGAAAAGAAGAAGCGGAATCCTAAGAATGTTTTGGTAGAATCCTCTTATCAAGTGAAGATGAGAGAGGAAAGAACATGACCTGGAAAAACGAGAAAAAATCAAAAGCATTACTTGTGGTATTCGGCATTTACCTGGCGCTACTTGTCTGGTGCATTTTATTCAAATTCGCTCTGCGCCCGGAAGAAATTCCGCACCTGCGGGGGATTAATCTGATTCCGTATGCGGCGTCGGTTGTGGTGAACGGGAAAGTGCAGATTAGTGAAATTATCGAAAATATGCTGGTCTTTCTGCCGTTCGGCCTCTGCATCTCAGCCTTCTATCCGGACAGCGAAATCCAGAACCGCATTCTCCTTGCATCGGGACTGAGCCTGTTTTTTGAGGTGACGCAGTATATTTTTGCGATCGGCGCGAGTGATATTACGGATGTGATCGATAATACGCTTGGCGCGGTGATCGGAATTCTATTGTATCTGGGGATGAAAAAAATCTGGAAAGAGAAGACGGGAAAGATCATTACCATTCTGGGAGCGGTGCTGGAAGTGCTGTTTCTGGCGTTATTGTTTTTTACGTTTGCGGCGAATAGGATGTTTTAAGATTGGAATTCAGGAAAGGATAGTGTATAATCGAGAAAAGGACAAATTCCGAAAGCAGGTGTGATGGATGGAAAAAGTAATCAGTATAGGAAAACAGAATTTTGCATCCTTAAGGGAAAACCATTATTTCTTTGTGGATAAATCTCACTTCATCAAGGACTGGTGGGAAAACGGGGATGAAATCACCTTGATCACCCGCCCCCGCCGCTTTGGCAAGACACTGAATATGAGCATGCTGGACTGCTTTTTCTCTAATAAATATGCCGTCCGGGGCGATCTGTTTGAAGGACTTGGCGTTTGGGAAGAAGGAAAATATCGGGAACTTCAGGGAACATATCCGGTGATCTTTTTGAGTTTTGCAGCCGTGAAAGCAGATCAGCTTTCGGAAGCGAAAATCCAGATCAAACAGCAGATTGCGAGAGTATATGAAGAAAACCGGTATCTTCTGGATGGGGATCTGCTGAGCGGAAATGAGAAGAAAGCATACAACGAGGTCAATCTGCATATGGGCGATGCGGAGGCCGCAGCGGCACTCAATAATATGAGTATGTATCTGGCGCGGTATTACGGCAGAAGAGTGATTATTCTGTTGGATGAGTACGACACGCCGATGCAGGAAGCGTATGTCCATGGCTACTGGGCGGAATTTACAACGTTTGTGCGGAGTCTGTTTAATGCGACGTTTAAAACGAATCCTTATCTGGAACGTGCGATGATGACCGGAATCACGAGGGTTTCGAAAGAAAGTATTTTTTCTGACTTAAATAATCTGCGTGTGGTGACGACGACATCGGATCTGTATGCGGACTGTTTTGGATTTACCGAAAAGGAAGTTTTTGCATCTCTGGACGAGTTCGGAATGGGAGACAAAAAGGACGTTGTGAAGCAGTGGTATGATGGATTTATCTTTGGCGGACACCGCGATATCTACAATCCATGGTCGATTACCAATTATTTAAAAGAAAAGAAACTGCGCCCGTACTGGGCAGATACGAGTTCGAACGGTCTGGCAGGAAAGCTGATCCGCACCGCCTCGCCGGAAATCAAAGAGTATATGGAAGATCTACTGAACGGACAGGCAGTCACGGTGAACTTTGATGAGCAGATGGTGTTTGAACAGCTGGATTACAATGAAAATGCAATCTGGAGTCTGCTTCTCGCGAGCGGTTATCTGAAAGCGGAAGAGGTGGAGTATCGCGGAATTACTTTGAAGCCGTGGTATCAGCTCCGTATCACCAATCTGGAAACGGTGAGCATGTTTGATGATATGTTCCGCGGATGGTTTGAAGCATCGGAAGCTGGGTACAGCAGCTTTGTGAAAGCACTGATGCAGGGCGATCTGGAAGCGATGAATTATTATATGAATAAAGTGTCACTTGCAACCTTCAGCCATTTTGACGTTGGCGGAGAGAACAGTGAAAGTCTGGAGCCGGAACGATTCTATCATGGCTTCGTCCTGGGACTGATGGCAGAGCGTGCGGAGTGTTATCAGATCCGGTCGAATCGGGAAAGTGGATTTGGACGGTATGATGTGATGATGATTCCGAAGAATAGAGAAAAAGATCCGGCGATTATTATTGAATTTAAAGTCTGCAGCCGGGTAAAAAAGGAGACACTGGAAGATGCGGTGCAGGAGGCTTTAAAACAGATCGTGGATAAAAAATACGACGCAGAACTGGTGGCCCTTGGCGTGCCGCAGGAAAGGATCCGGCATTATGGGTTTGCATTTGCGGGGAAGAATGTATTGATTGGAGCAGAATGAGAGAAACGGGTGATGAAGGTCATCCGTTTCTTTTGGCGTAAAATGGTATTCCTATTGACTCACTATGATATAGATAGTATGATAAATTTAATTTTTAAAATTTATTTTTACGTGAGGATATTTTATCTATGAAACGATTTTCTTCCACTACCTTAAAAACTGCTTTCGTAAAATCCATCCCGATTTTCTGCAGCTACGTTTTCGTCAGCATGGCCTACGGCATGATGATGGCATCCGCCGGCTTTCCCTGGTATGATTCACTGTTGGTAAGTCTGACGGTCTATACGGGCGCGTTCCAGTTCGTTCTGATTACGTTTCTTTCTAGCGGCGCTTCCCTCATCACCATTGCGCTCACTGCACTTCTGATGAACAGCCGCCAGAGTTTTTACAGCATTACCTTCCTGAAGGAATTCAAACAGATGGGGCGCCGCAAGCTGTACATGATTCACACGATGACCGATGAGACATACGCCGTAAACTGTACCTTAGATCTTCCGAAAAAAGAAAAAGAGGACACCATGTTCCTCGTCGCTCTGTTCAGCCGCTGCTATTGGATAGTTGGTTCGGTTCTTGGCGGCATTTTAGGCCAGATCGTTCCATTTGACCTGACGGGCCTTGATTTCTGTATGACAGCCCTGTTTCTCATTATCTTCATTGACCAATGGGAAAAAGCAGAGAAGCACACGCTGTCGCTGTCTCCGCTCTGATCACCTTCGGACTCCGTGCACTCCCGTTTCTTGCATTTTCCGGCAGCCGTAAAATGCCCGCATCACTCGAACGACTCGGCCAGGCACTGCCGTCTGCCATCATGGCGGTACTGATCATTTACTGTATGAAAGATATTCCCACCGGCGGTATCTCTGCCGCAGTACCGAAACTGCTCGCAGCAGCGGTCGTTTTTATCACCTACAAATGGAAACACCAGACCCTCGTCTCCATCCTTCTTGGAACCATTTCGTATATGATGCTTCTGCGTCTCTTTTAAAAAGAAACGGTGCAGTTCTGAATTCATGGCAGAAATTCAGAACTGCACCGTTTTTCTATTCTCTATATGCATTAGAAGGATTGGCAATTATTCGATGACTTCGTACTCTCCGTCGCCCGTCTTTTTGAATAACGGAAGCTTCTGCAGAAATACAATATCTTTTCGATCAGCAGCATCGCCCTCAGCAAGGATCGCTGCTTTTTTTACAACCTCTGCACTGGCATTCGCCATCAGGCATTCCAGTGCGTGCAGGGACTCGCCGGTGGAAATGACATCATCCAGCAGGCAGACACGTTTGCCGCGGATTTTATCTGCGTCTTTTCCATCCAGATAAAGATGCTGCTCACCCGCTGTTGTAATCGAATGAACGGATGCGGAAACCACATCTTTCATGTAGGATTTTGTGCTTTTTCGTGCAACGATAAATTCTTTATGGCCCAGCTCTTTGCTTACTTCATACGCTAGGGCAATACCTTTCGCTTCTGCGGTGACAATGGCATCGACTTCTCCGATTTTTGCGACCAGCTCCGGCGCACATGCACTTACCAGCTCGGTGTCACCAAGGACAACAAAGCTTGCAAACGCCATCTCCTCACTGATCGGGATAAATGGAAGTGTTCTTTTCACTCCGCAGAGCTCCATGCTGTATTCTTTCATACGATTTTCCTCTTATGTTACTGAATTTATAATCCAAGCAGTTTTGCAGCAACACCGGCCAGCATTCCGAGGAACGGGTTTGTTACTGCAGTGACAACCATTGTGGTTCCGCCGACGGCTGCATTGACAGCGAAGGCAGACGGCGCATCCAGTACAACGGTTTTGAAGATACCGAGTACAAACAGGAAACCTGCGATCGAAGAAGACGGAACAAATTTTCCGATTTTCGGAAGCAGTTTCAGAAGCAGAATTACACCGATCACAACCATCATGATGACACCAGCCCATACAGCGTGCGGTGCATTGGCAGTTGCGGAAATGATTGCCTCAACCGGGGCTCCTCCGAAAAAGGAAGAAAACATATCGGCCAGGGAAGAAATCACGGTCAGGTTATCGACGTTGTAATTTCCACCGGTTGCCATTCCTGCGGTAATTCCGCCGAAGGAAATGTTGGAACCAATGTTCAGGCAGACCATACCGAGTGCGCCGAGAATTACGTTGGCATTGATTGTAAATTTCTGGCGGACAAATTTATCATCCTCTACGACAATGCTGGATTTCTCTTTGTTGAAAAATGCATTGGCAATGCAGGATGCTACAACGGAAATGACGATGGTATAAACCAGGGTATTGGCACTGGCTTTGGTAAAGTAATAGGTGATCAGTGCTGCGGCCAGGGAAACACCGCCGGAAATGGCATCACTCTTGATCATATCGATCGCGGCCTTTACCAGAATGATACCGACACCGGCCATCATTCCATAGGCAACATCCTCACCTACAAAGTTTACGATTTTTGTCAGCAGTCCAAACACTCCGATCAGAGCCATAATCACACCGCCGATAAAAATCATCGTACAGCGTTCCGAACGGTCTTTTCCAGCCGTTCCGGCGTAAGTGATCGTCTCCGCCTGGAAGGAAATTGGTGCGACACTCTGCGTAATCGTATTGCCCACCGCACCAACAAAGAATGCCAGCGCCGTCGGAACCGATGCAAATCCAAACGTCAGAGCAAGAAGACCCTGCGGCAGACCATTCAGCACAACGCCGATGATTGCCAGAAGATCTGTTAAAATGGCTTTCATACTAAATACTCCTCCTCACTATGAAATATGTCGTTTTGAAGCAAAGAAAAGTGTAGCACCAAAACCGGTCAAAGTAAACCAGATCAGTCATGAAAGGTTTTTGTCAGTGATAATAAGTCAATCTTATATACAAAATATTATTATTTCTGTGTGCTAATAAATCAAGAGGATTTTTAAATGTCTGCATAACCAATAATCAATAGTTACAAAACTGGGTGCCATTATTTGGAATTGTGCATATAGAAGCGAAGAAAAAGATTTGCTATACTAAATCTGTATGAGGGTTTTTATCACAGTTATAAGAAATGGAAAGGGGATTTTTACTTATGGCAATTACAGAGACAAAAACAAAATATGGACAGATTCATGGTGTGCAAAAAGACGGCTACACGGTATTCCGCGGCGTTCCGTACGCAAAGCCGCCGGTAGGCGAAAAACGATTCTGCCCGCCGGAAGAGCCGGCGTGCTGGGAGGGCGTTTATAAGGCGGATCATTTCGGATGCGTCTGCCCGCAGACCGAGCATGAGCCGGACTCCTTCTATGGAAAAGAGTTTTATCTCGACCCGGAATTCGGCATGAAGCAGAGTGAGGACTGTCTGTACTTAAATATCTGGACACCGGCAAATACAGTGGATGAAAAACTGCCGGTTGCTTTCTGGATTCACGGCGGCGCGTTTATGCACGGCTTCAGCCACGAATCCGAATTTGATGGATCTGCTTACTGCGAACGCGGCGTGATTCTCGTTACGATCAATTACCGTCTCGGTGCTTTCGGATTTCTGGCACATCCGTGGCTGTCCGAGGAGAGCGGTGTCGGAAGAAGCGGAAACTACGCGATTCTCGACCAGATCGCAGCACTGAAATGGGTAAAAGAAAATATCGCAGCATTCGGCGGCGACCCGGAAAATATCACCGTATTCGGCCAGTCCGCGGGATGCATGAGCGTACAGACACTCGTCAGTTCTCCGCTGACTGAAAACTGGATCAGCAAAGCCATTTTCCAGAGCGCCGGCGGCTACGACACCGGACTGAACCGCGATATGCCGCTTTCCGAGGCAGAAACCATCGGCCAGGAATTTATAGAGCTTAGCGGAGCAAAATCGCTGGAAGAACTGCGTGCGATTCCGGCTGAGAAAATTGTGGAGCTGCAGGAGGAGTTTGGCCGCGTAAATCCATCGAGAATGCTGAGCTTCGTACCGAACATCGACAATCATCTGCTGACCTGCGGCTATAACGATGCCGTAACCGAAGGAAAAATCAAGGACATCCCATATATGCTCGGATCAACCGCAGACGACATCGGCGTGTTCCCGGAGATGAAAGAAAAAGGCGAGCACGGCGGCATCTATAAGGGATGCATCAACTGGAGCATTGCGCTGGAAAAACTCGGAAGAAAACCGGCTTACGTTTACTACTTCACCCGTGCCCTGTTAGGTGACGACGCCGGAGCGTTCCATTCCTCCGAACTCTGGTACATGTTCGGAACCCTGGGCCGAAGCTGGCGCCCGAAAACCGAAGGCGACTATGCCCTCAGCAAAGAAATGATGGACGACTGGACCAATTTCATGAAAACCGGAAACCCGAACGCAGAGGGAAAAGACGACTGGAAACCATGCACAAAGGACGACCCGTATGTGCAGGTGCTGGATGTGAGAAAATAAGCAGAAGGAAATAAAAATGGCAATCGAATATAAAAGACTTACCCAAAAGGAACTGGATTTTTTCATTCAGATGAGAATCCATCAGCTTCGCGAAGAGGGGGCAAAAGAAGAAATTGATTTAGCACCTGCGTTAAAAGATTACTATGAACGTCATATGGCGGATGGTACTTTTGTATCTTGGATTGCTGTTGACGGAGAGAGCATCATCGCAACAAGTGGAATGTCATTTGTAGAAAAACCTCCATACTTTGGATGCCCGAGCGGCAGAATTGGATTACTGTCCAGTATGTTTACAGATCCGGCGTATCGAAGAAGAGGTATTGCAAAAGAATTGCTGTCCCGTGTGATAGAAGATGCAAAAGAATATGGATGCGGAACAATACAGATTACGGCATCGGATATGGGCGTTAAGTTGTATACAGATTTTGGATTTGTGCACAATGGGAATTTTATGCAGTATAAATTGTAATGCCCCTCAGAAAGAGGAAAAATTAGAATAAAGAAAGAGCAGCATTTTACCGGCGTGTGAAAGGTAAAAATGCTGCTCTTTTTGCGTGGCAGAATCAGTCGTCCAGATCGTTGCGCTCGCGGAAGATCTGATAAATGGTGTCGATCAGTTCATCGTCATCGAGGCCTTCGAACTCGGCTTCGTTGACATCGAGATTCTCGGAAATGATGCGCAGAATGTGTACCGGTTCGTCATCGCCGCCGTCGGCCGGATAGAGAACGGCGTACTCATCCTCCTTGTATTCTACGATATCCAGAAGCTCAAAACGGACAGAATTTCCGTCCTGATCGGTAAGGACAATAAGATTGGAATCCATAATTGCAATATACTCCTTTATGTGTTATTTTTGCCGCTCAAAAACATGCAAATATAAATTTATTGCAACTGTTCAGAGTCAGCCTCCAAAATGCTACGCATTTCGTCGGTGTGGCGTATCCGTCAAATAAAATTTCAAAAACAGTTTTAAAAATGCAAGCATTTTATACCTGTTTTTTGAAATTTTATTTGGCTCTGAACAGTTACAATTTATTATACTATGAGCAGTTGGGTTTGAAAAGAAAAAAGTGTCTGGTGCGATACGCTTGATATTTTGCGCTGATACGGTATAATGACAACAGAGTAAAAACGGACGGCTGTGGCCGTGCCAGGAAAAATGGGGGAAAGGAAGAACTTATGAATTATCAGGTATTAGATGTCAAAGTAAAGGATACAGAAGAAATCGGAAAATTATACACGTATTTTCTGGACAATTCACAGGAAATTGATCCGAACCGTGTGCGTCCGGTCATCGTGATCTGCCCGGGCGGCGGATATGGAATGGTCTCCGACCGCGAAGCAGAGCCGATTGCGATGAGGTTTTTAGGAGCAGGTTATCATGCCGTTATTCTGCGCTACAGCGTTGCACCGGCAGCTCATTACCCGACCGCACTTCGCCAGCTTGCCTGGACTGTTGCGTATCTGCGGGAGCATGCGGCAGAATATCACATTGATCCGAACAAAGTAGTAGTAGCCGGATTTTCCGCAGGTGGCCATCTGGCGGCATCGTACGGTGTATTCTGGAAAAAGAAAACATTTCTTGCAGAAGAGCTTGAAGTAGACGCGAAGCAGCTTCGCCCGAACGGACTGTTGTTATCCTATCCGGTAATCACATCCGGTCCGAAGGCACACCGCGATTCCTTTAAAAATCTGCTGGGCGATCAGTATGATAACCTTGTAGATGAAATGTCTCTGGAAAATCAGGTCACTCTCGATACACCGAAAACGTTTCTGTGGCATACCGCGCCGGACGACTGTGTGCCGGTAGAAAACTCCATTCTGTTCTTTACAGCACTGCATGCACTGGAGATTCCGGTAGAAATGCATATTTATCCGGTCGGCGGCCATGGCCTTGGGCTTGCAAACGAAGAGACACAGAGCTATGAGTATCAAAATGCCGTGCGCGAAGAGTGCCAGAGCTGGATTTCTCTTGCGATTGACTGGATGCGGCATTTATAAAAAACGGAATTTTAAAGGCTGCCGGAATGAGAAAAAAATCCGGCATGAGATCAACAGGATGACAGCAGGCGAAAGGATAATATAGCATGAAGGTATTGATTGTAGTAGATATGCAGAATGATTTTATTGACGGAAGTCTTGGCACAAAAGAAGCGGTTGAAATTGTGAACCGTGTTGCAGAGGTGATGGATTCGTTTGACGGAGCCGTCATCTGCACCAGAGATACACATTTTGCAGACTATCTGAACACTTCCGAGGGCAGAAAACTTCCGGTAGAGCATTGTATCGAAGGAACGAAGGGTCATGCACTGCAGGATACAATTCAGAAAATGGCGGAGAAAAAACAGGCCGTGGTGACGAATAAAATCACCTTCGGTGCAAAAAATCTGCCGGAGGAGATCGAAAAACTGGCAGGCGGCGTGCCGGAATCCATTGAACTCGTGGGACTCTGCACCGACATCTGCGTGATTTCCAATGCCATGCTGCTGAAAGCATTTTATCCGGAAGTGCCGATTTCGGTCGATGCATCCGCGTGCGCGGGCGTAACGCCGCAGAGTCATAAAAATGCATTGGAAGCTATGAAAATGTGCCAGATTGACATTGTAAACGAATAGACGGAAAAGAGGAAAAATTATGAGCACAACAAGATTATTTGATCAGGATGCGTACCTGGGTGAATTTGAGGCAACCGTAGAACGGAGCGTCTGCGAGGGCGGCATGTACCGCGTGCTGCTGGATCAGACCGCATTTTTCCCGGAGGGCGGCGGCCAGCCGGCAGATGAGGGAACACTGGATGGAATTTTTGTAACGGATGTACAGGAAATCGACGGCGAAATCTGGCATACCGTGGAAGCACCGCTCGAGCCGGGCAAAACGGTAGTTGGAAAAC
Source organism: Blautia sp. TM10-2 (assembly GCF_003480845.1). Lineage (NCBI taxonomy): Bacteria > Bacillati > Bacillota > Clostridia > Lachnospirales > Lachnospiraceae > Blautia > Blautia sp. TM10-2. Next base: position 36,446 of record NZ_QUJZ01000015.1, read on the forward strand.
TTGACTTTGAAAAACGTTTTTCCAATATGCAGAATCACTGCGGAGAGCATATCGTGTCAGGTATCGTGCATCGGATTTACGGTTTCAACAACGTTGGATTCCATATGGGAAGTGATGTCATTACCGTTGATTTTGACGGCGTTCTGACCGAGGAGCAGCTCTACGATGTGGAGCAGGAGGCAAACGAAGCCGTGCTTCGAAATGTTCCGGTTACGATCAGTTATCCGTCAAAGGAAGAGCTGGAAACCATGGATTACCGGAGCAAAAAAGAGATCGAGGGCCAGGTGCGGATTGTGACGATCGAAGGCTGCGACAGATGTGCGTGCTGCGGAACCCACGTTGCAAAAACAGGGGAAATCCGTCTGATCAAAATCTTAAGTGCCCAGAAATACAAAGGCGGCGTCCGCGTGACCATGCTTTCCGGTGAAAAAGCGTATGCGGATTACTGCTTAAAACACATCAATACCCTCGGCATTGCACGTTTACTTTCTGTAAAACCGGAAGAAGCTGGGGATGCTGTCGTACGGCTGAAACAGAAAAATATTGAGATGAAAAAAGAAATCAAACAGCTCAAAAAAGAACTGTATGCACTGCAGGGAGCACCGGAGAGAAAATAATGGCAAAAGAAAAAGAAATCAAAACAAATGCAATGCGGATTCTGGACCGCCAGAAAATCAAATACGAAGTTCTTCAATATGAATGCGATGAATTTATCGACGGGCTTCACACAGCAGAGAAAACCGGCGCGCCGGTCGAGCAGTCGTTTAAAACGCTTGTGGCACAGGGAAAAAGCAAGCAGTATTATGTGCTGGTGCTTCCGATCGCAGAGGAAGTGGATCTGAAAAAAGCGGCGAAAGCGGTGGGGGAGAAATCCATCGAGATGATCCATGTCAAAGATATCACTGCAGTCAGCGGATACGTCCGCGGCGGATGCAGCCCGATCGGAATGAAAAAACAGTATCCGACCGTGATTCAGGAATGTGCGGCACAATTTGATAAAGTTTACGTGAGCGGGGGAAGAATCGGAACCACGCTGTGCATGGCGCCGGAGGATCTGAAGAAGGTCAGCAGAGCGGAGTATGCGGATTTTATTCAGTAAAAACAGAAAAAACTGTATGGAAGCAGACCAGAACGAAGAAAAAAGTTCTGGTCTGTTTCTTTTTGCTGTGATGCGGCTGGAAAATTTCTTTCAAAAAAGGATCATAAAATAATAGCCAAAAAGCAGCGGCGAAATTGCGATACGATTCTACGAATCCGCGAAAAACGGAAAACCTTTCACACGATTTTTCTTTTTGGTGTGAGAAATTTTCATCCCGTTTTTGGAGGCAATTCACAAACCGGAAAAAATTGCCGAAAACCGCTGGACAAATCGAAAAGAGGCAACTATAATGACCTCACAATCAAGTTGACCCAAACGAAACGGGAGGTGAGAGACAAAATGTCTTTGCAGCACTGTCTGGTACTGACAGTTGCGACAGGGGCGGTATGGATGGATTTAAGAACACGCAGAATTGCAAATGAATGGATTATCACCGCATGGATCGCCGGGCTGGTTACACAGCTCATCCGCTATGGCGCCGCGGGAGTGGGTATTTTTCTTTTTGGGATGCTTTTCCCGATACTCGCACTTTACATTCTGTTCTATTTTCATATGCTGGGCGCGGGAGATATCAAACTCCTATCCGCTGTTGGAGGCTTTCTCGGTGTGCCAGCGATCCTGAAATGTATGATTGTGTCGTTCCTGTCTGGAGCGGTCTTATCTATCGGAATTATTCTCGTCTGCGGAAATTTACCGCAGCGTCTTACCAAATTTTTCAATTATTTCCAAACTTATTTTACCAAAAGAAAATACCAGAAAAAAACAGAGCCGGTTCCCTATTACGATGGGAAGTGGGGCATGGAGTGCATCCATTTTTCCGTTCCCGTGCTGATGGGAGTGCTGCTCTGGATTGGGGGATTTTATTGAATACTGCAAAGAAAAAGAGTGTTTTTGCAGTCTGTGACACGGAAATGGAATATGCACGCAATTTTATGGAATATCTGAACCAGAAGAGAAATATTCCGTTCGAAGTGCATGCGTTTTCCAGTGCGGAGATGTTCCTGGAGTTCGCAAAGAATAACGAAACAGAGATTCTTCTGATTTCGGATAAAGCGATGAAAGAAGAGATCCGCCGGTATCCGATCCGTCAGATTATCATTCTGTCTGAGGGCGTACACAGTCCGGTGCTGGATCAGTATCCGGCGGTCTACAAATACCAGTCATCGGAAAAGGTGATCCGCGAGGTTATGGCGTGCTACGGCGTAGAAAATGGTGTCGATACATCGCCTGCACTGCTGCCGAAAAAGGAAATGCGTATTATCGGCATTTATTCGCCGGTCGGACGGACGCAGAAGACCTCGTTTGCCCTGACGATGGGGCAGATTCTGGCGAAGGAGCGGGCAGTGCTGTATCTCAATATGGAAAGCTATTCCGGATTTGAACGGCTGCTGGAATGCAGCTACGACAGGGGGATGAGCGATATTCTGTATTATGCGAGACAGGAAAATCAGGGCATCATCTACAAACTGGGCGGAATGGTCCAGTCGATGCAGAACCTGGATTATCTGCCGCCCGCCGCATCGCCGATGGACATTCAGACTGCAAAATATGAAGAATGGAAATGGCTGTTTCAGGAGATTGAGAAGAACAGCAGTTATGAAGTGCTGATTCTCGACCTCGGGGATGGCGTGGCGGATTTGTATCAGATCCTGGATTTTTGCAATGAAATTTACGTTCCGATAAGGAATGATGTGATTTCTGCGGCAAAAATGGAGCAGTTTGAAAATTTGCTGCGCCGGTGGGACTGCCAGTCGGTGCTGGACAAGATGCGGAAAATCCACGTTCCGTTCCACACGGCAAACCGGACGGGAAAAGCCTACTTTGAGGAGCTTGTCTGGAGCGAGCTGGGCGACTATGTGCGTCAGATTCTGCGGGACGGCAGAAGAGGAGAAGAAACATGACAATGCCGGAAATTCTGCGGAGAAAACTGATGGAGCGGATCGATATCGCATCCGAACCGGATGACGGAGAGGTTCTCGAAGAGATTGACGGTCTGATTTTAGGGGAAGAAGAAACACGGTATCTTCCAGTGGCACAGAAGGCGGAGCTGCGCAGACAGCTGTTCTACAGTGTGCGGAGGCTCGATGTCCTGCAGGAGCTGCTGGAAGATGCGGGAATTACCGAAATTATGGTAAACGGTTATCAACATATCTTCGTGGAACGGAACGGCAGAATCGAGAGATACGGCAAAAGCTTTACCTCCGCGGAAAAGCTGGAGGATGTGATTCAGCAGATTGTAGGCCGGTGCAACCGCGTGGTGAATGAACAGAATCCGATTGTGGATGCACGGCTGGAAAATGGAGACCGCGTCAACGTTGTCATGAAACCGGTCGCATTAAACGGACCGATTCTGACCATCCGCCGCTTTCCGGAGCAGGCGGTGACGATGGAATTTCTGGTCTCCATCGGGAGTATTACAAAAGAGGCGGCAGAGTTTCTGCAGGCCCTCGTCCGGACCCGCTACAGCATGATGATCGGCGGGGCGACCGGATCTGGCAAAACGACATTTCTGAATGTGCTTTCCGCCTACATTCCAAAGGGCGAGCGCATCATAACCATCGAAGACAATGCAGAGCTGCAGATCCAGGGTGTGGAGAATCTGGTGCGGCTGGAAGCAAAAGAGGCAAATCTGGAATCAGGAACAGAAATTACGATCCGCGATCTGATCCGCGCAGCTTTGCGTATGCGGCCGAACCGCGTAATTATCGGCGAAGTGCGCGGAGCGGAAACGTTTGAATTATTATCCGCACTCAATACCGGGCATGCGGGATCTTTGAGCACGGCACATGCAAACAGCGTGAAAGATATGATCTCCCGTCTGGAAACGATGGTACTGATGGGAGTGCAGCTCCCGTTGGAAGCAATCCGCCGCCAGATTGCATCGGGAATCGAAATTCTCGTGCATTTAGGACGCGGGGAGGATGGAAGCCGTCGGGTGGAGGAGATCGCAGAGATCACAGGGATGGAGGAGGACGAAATCAAAACGGTTTCTTTGTTTCGAAGAGAATATGGGAGAGGCCTGCAAAAGACAGGCGAACTGGTACACAGAGAAAAACTGGAGGGGAAAACAGGATGAGAATACGTGAGGGAAGCCAGGCAAAGACGGGCATGGCAGAGGAGAAGGAGACGAAGGGGATCGATTATCAGACCTGGGAATTTACCGGTCGGGAATATCTCGAAATAGCGGGAATCAGTCTTGGGATTGCCGCCGCTGTGAACCTGCTCTGTTACCGGGCGTGGTGGGCATGCATTGCTGTGGTTCCGGTTGGAATCGTATGTTTTCACACGTATCGGAAAAACCGGATTCAGAGACGGAAAGAGGAGCTGTACGACAGCTTCCGGGATCTGATTGCGTGGATGCACACGGCACTGCGTTCCGGCTATTCCATGGAAAATGCAGTGCTGGAGGCGGCAGGACAGCTGGAACAGTCGCTGGGAAAAGAAAACATTCTGGTACAGGAACTGCGCCGGATGCGTCATAAAATGATGATTTCCGTGCCGGTGGAACAACTGTTTCAGGATCTTGCGGTGCGAAGCCGCATTGACGATATTGCGACGTTTGCAAGTGTACTGGTGATTGCGAAGCGGACAGGAGGAAATGTCTGCGAGATCTTTCAGAATACGTGGGATATTTTCTGTACGAGAATTGACACGATGCGGGAAATCCGTGCGGGCGTTTCTTCCCGGCGGTTCGAGCAGAATATTATGAGTGTTGTGCCGTTTGGAATTCTGGGATATGTACAGCTTTCCTTTCCGGAATTCTTAAGTGTGATGTATGGGAATGTAATCGGGGTTTTCTTCATGAGCGGATGCCTTGCCGTGTATCTGGCAGCATGGGTGCTTGGAAAGAAGATTCTGGACATTGAATTTTAAGAAGCAATTGAAATTTAAAAAGTAAGACTGCGAATCATAACGATTCGTCCGCAAAAAAGGGGAGGAATCAAATGTTGTGGATTTGTCTGACCGCATGGGCGGGGCTGTTCATCTGGTATTTCCGGATGAGAAAAAAGGCGGAAGATCACAAATTGGTGAGACGGATTTTCTGCCTTGCAGCGACAGGGTTTATAGCGGGCACTGCACTCTGCCTTCCGATCGGAGTGCGAAAAGTTTCAGGAGATGAAAAAGCGGAACTTCAACTGGAACGGGGTGCCTTAGGCAGCCAACCGACAGAGGAAAAACTTGAGGTTTCTGTTGGAAATCAGAAACCGGAAAGAATTACACTGTCTGTACCTGCAAGAGCTTACAGCGCAGAAGAGATAGAAGAGGCGTTCAGTGCGGCGATAGAGGCGCTGGATGAAATCATCTTAGGTGAGAATCTGTCTTTTCATACGGTAAACAGAAACATGGATCTGGTTACGGAAATACCGGGAAGCCCGGTGGCGCTTAGCTGGGAAACAGACAGGCCGTTGTTGATTGACAGCCGGGGTTTGCTGTCAGACGAGATTCCCGAAGAAGGAGTGGAGGTTACGCTGAAAGCGGAACTGGAACTTCAGGGGGAAACAACAGAATATATACGGAAGGTTCAGGTCTATCCACCGGAGATAAAAGGGCGGGATGCGGTTCTTAGGGCACTGAAAAAAGCAGTGGAAAAAGAAAACGAAGCGCATCCCGAAGAAACAGCCTATTATCTGCCGGAGACACTGAACGGAGAAACTGTAACATGGTCAAAAGTGCCGGATCTGACAGGTCTGGAACTTATGGCACTTGCCGCGGCGGCAGGAGCAGTCTGCTGGGCGGCAAAAGGAAGGGAACAAGAAAAAGAAAGGCAGAAAAGAGAAGAACAGATGCTGCGGGATTATCCCGAAATTGTCAGCAAAATGGTTCTTCTTCTGGGTGCCGGGCTTGGGATGCGGAAAGTACTCGAGCGGATTGCAGTGGATTACCGGAAAAATCTGGCGCTTGGCGGGCAGAAACGTTTTGCCTATGAAGAGATTGTATTTACCTGCCAGGAGATGGAAAACGGTGTTTCCGAGCAGGAAGCGTACCAGCGCATGGGAATGCGTATGGGAACCGGAGCGTATCGTTCCCTTGCTGTTCTGCTGACGCAGAATCTGAAAAAAGGCAGTAAAGGACTGCTGGAATTATTGAAACAGGAATCGCAGGAGGCCTTTGAGGAGAGAAGAAGGCAGGCGAAAACAACAGGAGAAAAGGCATCGACAAAGCTTCTTCTTCCGATGGGCATGATGCTTGCGGTTGTATTGGTCATACTCACGGTTCCGGCATTTTTGTCCTTTTATGCATAGGGGATGTTTTTATCCCCACAACAGCTGGTAAAGAGAGGGAGGTGGGAATTATGAAGCTGATATCGGAGTTCTGGAAAGAGGAAGATGCGGTGGGTGTTGTGGAAGTGATTCTGATTCTCGTTGTGCTGATCGGACTCGTACTAATCTTTAAAAAGCAGCTTGTGAGTCTGGTCAACAGTCTGATGGAGAAGGTCACAAACCAGAGCAACACCGTATAAACGGGAAAATGTCCAATACGGAACTCCAAAGAAAAATTTAGAAGCCGGTACGGACCTATATGTCATTTGCATATCTGTGTCTCGGTATATCCTTTATCCGATCCACGGCATCTAAAGTTCGAAAAAGTAAAAGTAAAGTGGAAGGAGCTGTATTCCATGAGGGAAACGGAAAGACAGAAAAGATGGGCAGCCGGAAGCATAACAGCATATTTGTGTCTCGTTCTGATACTGATGCTTTCACTGATTTCCGGGACAATTGCGTCGGTGCGAAATGCCCATGCACGGGTGATGACGGCCTGCGCAATGGAACAGGGACTGTATTCTCTGTTTGCCGGGTATGACAGAACACTGCTGGGACAGTACGAGCTGTTTTTTTATAACGGCGGGGATAAGAGCGGTGTCTGGAAACCTGAAACCATGAGCAGAAAAGTCGCAGAAACTGCGGGAGAAGTTCTGTCCCCCACTGCATCGGGGATGGGAATTCTATCAGGAAGTTTATCTGGCGGACAGGTTACAGAAGTTTATCTTAGCGGCTATCGTCTTGCGACAGACGAGGAGGGAAGTGCTTTCTCCCGTCAGATCTGTGAGGCAATGAAAGCCAGCCTTGGAACTTATGGAATACAGCAGCTTTCCCAGAAATTAAGAGGAGAACAGGAAACCGTGAAACGTCAGGAGGACGGACAGAGCGGTTACGAGGAAGAGGAGGTTTTAAAACAGTATGAAGAATCCAAACAGCCAGAAGAGGGAACAGAAAAAACAGAAGGTGAAGGAGAATCTGGAAACGGCACGCCTTCGGAACCGGATCAGAAGCAGCCGGTACCGGAAGATTTTGTGAATCCGATTGAGGTCATTCAAAAAGTAATGAAAATGGGAATTTTAGGACTGGTCCTCCCGGAAGGGCAGGCACTGTCGCAGGGGGAAACGGATGTATCGTTTCTTGCATCAAAACGGGAGCTGCAGAGCGGGTTTGGCATGGCAGAGTGTGGAAAAGAACTGAGCTTTGTGGATAAGATGCTTTCGTCCGAATATATTCTGTGGAAATTTCCGTGCTTTACTAGCAAGGAGAAGAAGGAAGGGCTGCAGTGCCAGGTGGAATATGTGCTCTGCGGAAAAAACAGTGACCAGGATAATCTGGCGGGAACCGTGAACCGTCTGATGGCGCTGCGGGAGGCGGCAAATCTGGTGTATCTGGCGAAAGATGCGCAGAAGCAGGGCGAGATGGAAGCAATGGCGGGGGTAATTGCCGCGTCATTTGGAGTTCCGGCGGCGATGCCGGTTGTGAAAATGGCACTTGCCGTGTGCTGGGCATTTGCAGAAAGCATTCTGGATCTGCGGGAACTGCTGGATGGTGGAAAAGTAGCACTGTTCAAAACGGCAGAATCGTGGCAGCTTTCTCTGGAACAGCTTCCGAAACTGCTGGAAACAGGGGATCAGAGCAGAAAAAATGCACCGGGCGGCATGGAGTATTCCGATTATCTGCGGCTGCTTTTGATGCAGAAATCGGGAAAAGCGGTAACGTTTGGAGCGATGGATCTGGTGGAATACAATATGCGGACAGAACAGCAGCAGCCGGTTTTCCGACTGGATTGCTGTGTCGATGAACTGGAAGCCGGTTTTACGGCGGTAATTGGGAAACGAGAGTATGAGATTACGAGAAATTATGGATATGAGATGCAGGGAGCAGCCTGAAAAATGGGATGACTCCGGCAGGGATACAAAAGGGTGTTCTTCTGAACGGCACATTTATTTCTGGAACCTTATCAAAAAACTTATCCACTCTTCCGGGAATTTTTATAAATCCGGATCAGGAGAGCAGCCTTTTGTAAAACGAAAATGGAACAGGGCAAGCCTGACGGTGGAAGCTTCACTGGCACTTCCTGTTTTTCTGATCGCGGTTCTTGTGTTATTAAAAATCGTGGATCTTTACCGGCTGCATGGAATGCTGACGGTATCTCTGCAGGAGTCCGCGCGGTATCTTTCCGTTTGTGCCTACGCGGTGGATGAGACGGGAAAAGAAACGTATGAAATACCAGAAACGGCCGCGTGCATTGCTTATGCAGAAGCAAAGATTCCAAAAGAAATCCGCGAAAATGGAATGGTGACACTGGCAGGAAGCCGTGTGAAAAATGGATGGCTGGAACTGAAAGCGATTTACTGGCCGAAAATGGGAAACCGCCTCGTTCCGGTGCGGAACCGGGGAATTGCAGCGTGTGCGAAAGTGCATCTGTTCTGCGGAAAGACAGAAGAGGAGGCGGATGAAGAAGAGGGCGAAGCAAAACAGATGGTGTGGGTGACTGAGAACGGCAGTGTGTATCATACCGATTCGTCGTGCAGTCATATCAATCTTTCGATCCAGGTTTCCTCACCGGGTGCGCTTGCGTGGAAACGGAATCAGGATGGAGAAAAATATAAGGAATGCGAACAGTGCGTGGGAAATGGCGCTGCGGGTGCGGAAGTTTACTATACGAAATACGGAAACCGGTATCATAACAGTCTTTCCTGCAAAGGGCTGAAACGTAAAGTAAAACTTGTAGCACTGGAACAGACGGATGGACTGCCGCAGTGCTCGAAATGCGCGAAAAAGGCGGCGTAAGAAAGCCGGATATGAGCAGAGCAGGTGTCTTCTTTCCGGGTGAGACCGGAAAGAAGGACGGTAAACAGAAACTCGGGTTTGCGGAAAGGAGGAAAATATAAGTAACTAAATATATTGTCAAATGTGATATAACGTGTTTAAATATGTAAAAGGAGAATCATATTATGAACACATCAAATATCACAAACTACAAGCCGAAAGATTTTGCTGAACTGTTAGGGATATCTGTTAAAACGTTACAGCGTTGGGACAGAGAAGGAATTTTAAAAGCAAATCGAACTCCGACCGACAGGCGTTATTATACGTATGACCAATATCTTCAATTCAAAGGCATAAATATCGAAAATGATAAACGTCAGGCAGTTATTTATGCCAGAGTATCTACAAAAAATCAAAAAGACGATTTGCAAAACCAGGTCGCATTTTTGCGACAGTTTTGTAATGCCAGAGGAATCATTGTAGACCAATGTATCGAAGAGTATGGAAGTGGTCTTAATTACAACCGCAAAAAGTGGAATAAATTATTAGATGAAGTAATGGAACAGAAAGTAAAAACGATCATCATAACCCACAAAGACAGATTTATCCGATTCGGTTATGATTGGTTTGAAAAATTCTGTATGAAATTCAATACAACGATCGTGGTGGTAAACAATGAAGAATTATCACCACAGGAAGAACTTGTACAGGACATTGTTTCCATACTTCATGTGTTCTCCTGCAGATTGTATGGACTTCGTAAGTATAAAAAACAAATAGAGAGGGACGAGGAAATTGCTAAAGAGCTTCAAGACGGAAATCCATCCGACAGAAGAGCAGAAAGTCAGGATTCATAAAACAATAGGAACTTGTAGATTTATTTACAATTTCTATCTGGCCCATAACAAGGAACTTTATCAAAATGGCGAAAAATTCATGAGCAGCAGTAAATTCAGAGTCTGGCTGAATCATGAATATCTTCCACAATATCCAGAATATTTATGGATTAAGGAAGCATACTCAAAAGCAGTGACCCAGGCGGTAAATCATGGACAAACTGCATTTAAAAAATTCTTCGATCATGAAAGTGCTTTTCCGAAGTTCAAAAAGAAAGGCAGATCTGATGTGAAGATGTATTTCGTAAAGAATAATCCGAAAGATTGTCGCTGCGAGAGACACAGAGTTAACATCCCGTCGCTTGGATGGGTTCGCATCAAAGAAAAAGGATACATTCCTACGACGAAAGAAGGATATACCATAAAAAGCGGGCATGTTTCCATGAAAGCGGGCAGATATTATGTTTCGGCTCTTATAGAAATTCCTGACAACAAAACTGCTGATCCTTCTAACG
>NZ_QUJZ01000015.1:46938-117508 GCF_003480845.1 Blautia sp. TM10-2
CAACAAAACTGCTGATCCTTCTAACGAAGGAATCGGCATCGACCTGGGGCTAAAGGATTTTGCCATTGTTTCAAATGGTAAGACCTATAAGAATATCAACAAATCAGCAAGATTAAAGAAATTAGAAAAACGACTCGTTCGGGAACAGAGATGTCTCTCCCGAAAGTATGAAAATCTAAAGAAAGGAGAGTCCACTCAAAGAGCGAATATACAAAAACAAAAACTTAAGGTACAAAAACTTCATCATAAAATAGACAATATCCGTACGGATTACATCAATAAGACAATCGCAGAGATCGTAAAAACCAAACCATCTTATATAACGATTGAAGACTTAAATGTATCGGGGATGATGAAGAACAAACATCTTTCAAGAGCAGTTGCTTCGCAGAAGTTTTACGAATTCAGAATAAAACTGAAGGCGAAAAGCAAAGAAAATGGCATTGAACTTCGGGTTGCAGACAGATGGTATCCATCATCAAAAATCTGCCATTGTTGTGGAACGATCAAGAAAGATTTAAAACTTTCCGATAGAACATTTCGATGTCATTGTGGCTATGTCGAAGACAGGGATTTCAATGCGGCACTGAATCTGAGGGACGTAAAAACTTACAAGATTGCATAAGGAAGCAAATGTAAGTATGTACCGAAGGCTATTTCGGGAATTAACGACTGTGGAGTGTACATGGACCTACGAGTAGATATGATTTCGGTCAATCAAAAGTATACACACTGAAGCAGTAAGTAAGATTCGTGAGAACTTACATTATCTCGATGTGATAAGTATATTTAATCACATTTTGAGTGGCAGGCCGCGGCTGTGTATCAGGAAGAAGTAAAGAGTGCAATTATATTGCTGTATCTTGGGATTCTTGCCGGGATGGATGTGAGGAAACGGCAGATCAGCCTTGTCCTGACCGGTGTTTTATTCCTTGCAGGCATTGGATGGCAGATTCTGGTGGAACAGACATCGTGGCTGGAATGGCTGCTGTCCCTGCTGCCGGGAGCAGGATTTCTGACGCTCAGTTATATATCACGGGAACAGGTGGGATACGGGGACGGCCTTCTGCTTCTGACGGTTGGAATCTGGCTGGGATTTGGGCAGACGTTCGGCGTTCTGACGCTGGGACTCATTCTCTGTTCGGTACTCTGCGGAGTTCTTCTGATGCGGAAGAAAATACGGAAACAGGATTCTATACCGCTGGTGCCGTTTCTGCTGCTTGGATTTGTGGGGAGGTGCGGAATGCTTTGAAAGTGAAAATGAGAAAAGCAAGTATTACGGTAGAGGCAGTTCTGGTCGTGCCGCTTGTTCTGATGGTGATTTTTCTTCTGCTGTCGCTGACATTTTTTGTGCACGCACGGAGCTGGTATACATTTGCGGCATATGAAAGCACAATGCTTGCCGCCAGTGAAGGCCGCCTGTCTGTGGAAAAAGGAGAGGCAGCCGCCCAAAGCCGGATGGAATGGTGGATTTCCCAGATACCGCTTCCGGCTGAACCGGTGACCGTACAGACGGTGTGCAGAGAAAAAGAGATTCAGATAAAAGCAGAAGGAAACATTCTGCCAATCTGGAGCCGGAACGCGTGGGAATATTCGGTTTTGAGTGAAATCAGGAGAAACAATCCGGTGAAAACGATCCGGAAGATACGGGCAGTAAAACAGATCTGGAACCAGAAGTAAGGACGGAAGCGGAGAAATGCAGATTGATTATAAAAGAGATTTGAACCATACGTATGTTATTTTACAGGAGGAAAAAGAGCCGGACACGGCGTCGTATCAGATCCGTATGCTGCTGACAAACGCAATCCCAGGGCTTTTGGACTGCAAAATCGGGAAAATGGATGATAAAACATTGTTTTACTATGAGGTGACATCAAGGCAGTCACTTCAGAGTGTGTTTGAACAGCGCTCGATTGGGGCGGAGGCGCTGCGGAAACTGTTTGAACAGCTGCTGGATCTTCTCGAAGAACTGGGGCAGTACCTGCTTGCACCGGACGGCCTCGTTCTGCAGCCGGAGCTGGTTTTTGCAGATGCAAATCTGGAGAACTTTTCCTTCTGTTATCTGCCGGGAAAGCAGGGACACACAGGCTGTTTTCAGAAGCAGATCCGGGAGCTGATGGAATATCTGCTGCCGAAGCTGGATCACCAGGAGCAGGATGCGGTGGTACTCGGGTATGGACTGTATCGGGAGATTTCGGCGGAGATCTTTTCGGTTGAGATGATTCAGGCACTCTTATATCAGACAGGGAAAGAGAAGAAAGAAACGACGGAGCAGGAGGGAAAAGAGCGTCCCAGGGAAGAAAATCCGCCTGTACAGATGGAGGAAACACTTTGGGAAGAACAAGAAGTGGAAGCGGCGGAAGAAAAGGATGAGGGACGCTGGAAAAATATTGTGGAAGCAGTGATCTGCATCGGATTTCTGGGAGGTGTGCTGGCACTGCGGTGGACACAGGCCGAAACTGTTTGGTATCTGGTGCTGGGAGGAGCGGCGGCTGTTGTGGGAATTGTAAGTCTGGCATTGGAACTTGCCAGCCGATGGAAAAAGCGGCAGTCGGGAACAGAAACAGGAAGCTATGGGAAGGCCGCAGGAATCCGGAAACAAGGAGAAACAGGAGATGTATTTTCGGAATATCAGAATCGGAAGGGCTTAAAACAGAAAGATGGAACATGGAATCCGCAAAGCGATACAGAACAGCAGGGATGGAGAAGGGATTCCTCAGTCGAAAAAGAGAAAACATGGGAAAAGAATGAAGAACAGGAAAACAGAAAGATGCACAGCCTGATGGAATTGGAGGGGCATGAAGAGGATCTGTTTGGAAAAACGGAACTGCTGACCAGCCCGGAGGATGAGGGAAGGGCATATCTGATTCCGATAGATCCGATTGATCTTCCGCTGATTCCGATTGAACGCGGAAGCACATTGATTGGAAAACTGTCAGCGGCGGCAGATGTAATTCTGCCATACCGTACGGTAAGCCGCCTTCACGCAAAGCTGGTCAGTACAGAAGAGGGAGATTATCTGCTGGATCTGAATTCGCGGAACGGAACAACGGTGAATGGCGTTCCATTGATGGGCGAGACAAAAAAGAAGCTGGAGGATGGAGACGATATCTCATTTGCCGGGAAGAAATACCGGTATAAGGCGGGAGAGAAAAACAGAAATTAGAGAAAAATGACGCATTACACTTTTTCGATTTGGAGAAAGTGCTGGATGCGTTATTTTTAATATGCCAGAATGATCGAAGAAAAAAGTTATGCGAATGAAACAAAAATATTATAGAAAAGAAAATTATGCATAAAATTAAAAAAAGAAATAATGTAAAAAATAATGTCATAAAACGTCGAAAGCCGTCGTGAAGCGTCAATAATTGTCGAAAAACGTTTATCAAAAAAGAAAAAAATTTGACGATTTCTTGCATTTACAAGTGAATTAAATTATAATAAAAAAATAGCACAGATAAGGAAATGATGTAATGGAAGAACAAAGGAAAAACAGTTACGATCCGAACGAAGATATCGTGGACCGTATGTGGAAGAGGTCAAAAAACAGCATCAATCTGGTCATCGTCGTATGCAATATTCTGGTATTCCTTGCAGTCACACTGACCGGAGGGACAGAGAGCTCCAGACATATGATGGACTGCGGTGCGGCGTATGCGCCGCTGATTGAGAGCGGAGAATACTATCGCCTGTTTACGAGTATGTTTCTTCACTTTGGCATCCAGCATCTGATCAACAACATGCTGCTTCTTTTGTTCCTTGGGGATTACCTGGAACGCGCAGTTGGAAAGATCCGTTATCTGGTCATCTATCTGGGCGGCGGACTCGTCGGAAATCTGTGCTCGTATCTGCATGAACTGTCCCTGATGAAAACAGGGGAAGCACCGGCAGTTTCCGCCGGCGCTTCGGGAGCGATTTTTTCTGCTGTCGGAGCGATGCTTGTTCTTCTGGCATTTCGGAAAGGAAGGCTGGAGGATCTCACCTTCCGGAGGATGGCCGTCATGGCTGTCCTTTCGCTGCTGGTCGGATTCCAGTCTTCAAATGTGGACAACTTCGCACACATCGGCGGTTTTCTGGCAGGTGCAGTCCTGATGGCGGTTCTCTATCCGGGAATGGCAAGGATCAGGAAAAGGGGAAAACGACCGTAAAGGTGCTTCCTTCCCCGGGAACGGAAGAAACGGAAATCGTGCCGTCGTGTGCGGTTACAATTTCCTTGCAGATGGCAAGTCCAAGGCCGGTTCCGTTTTTCTTATGTGTGACAAAAAGGTCAAAGAGAGTCGGCAGATCCTCGGCGGGGATTCCGCAGCCAGTGTCCTGCACACGGATGGTCAGAAAGTCACCGTCGAAACAGAGAGAGATTTTGATCGTTCCGCCGGAAGGCATTGCTTCCGCCGCATTTCGGATCAGGTTCAGAAAAAGCTGACGAAATTGCGTGGTATCAAGGGCAAAGCGCGGAATGGCAGATTCCTTGACAAGTTCAATGGAAACCTGTTGTTTTTCGAGGAGAACGCCGGTATCGGCACAGAGATTCTGGAGCAGAAGATAAGGATTCACGTAAGCGCGTACCGCCCGATATGAATGATTATAGCAGGAGAGCTCATCGAGCAGGGAGTTCAGAAAAGCCATATTTTCCTGGATTTTCTGAAAATAGAGATCGTTGGAAAGCTCCGGATGCGCTAAAAGAAGAAGCTGATGAAAGCTGTGGATAACCGCAACAGGATTTCGAACCTCATGTGAAATCCGGGAAATCATAGCGTGACATTCTTCCGATAAGCCCTGTGAATTGGTTGTTGGTTCTTTTGACATAGCCGTATCCTCCTTATGATGCGTAGGTAATGATTTTTGATTAGGCAAAAGTTTAGCATTGAAAAGGGGGAGCGCGCAACAAAAAGCGTTCTGCATTATTTGACATTTTTCGACAAATAGTGAGAAAATAGAGTTGTTCGGAACCGTGCAGAACGGGATTCGGAACAACAGAAGAATTAAAAAAAGTAAAGGAGAAAAAGATCATGGATTGTATTTTTTGTAAATTAGCAAACGGAGAAATTCCAACCGCGACATTGTATGAGGACGATGAGTTCCGTGTCATTCTGGATCAGGGACCGGCAACGAAAGGACATGCGCTGATTCTTCCAAAACAGCATTTTGCAAACATTTATGAAATTCCGGATGAAACCGCAGCGAAAGCAATGATTCTCGGCAAAAAAATGGCGACGGCCATGACGAAAGCGCTTCATTCTGATGGCTTCAATCTGGTACAGAACAATGGTGAGGCAGCAGGACAGACGGTATTCCACTTCCATATGCATCTGATTCCAAGATATGAAGGTGACAATGCCGGTATTGCTGCATGGAAGCAGGGAACTCTCGAGGATGCGGTAAAAGAGCAGATCATTGAGAGCGTGACGGCAGAGCTGAAGGCCTGAGAAAAGGCTGGCAGCAGCCAGAAAAAGAATCAATGACAGACGAACAGGGGCGGAGAACAATGGACAAAAATAACTTTTCAGAAATATATAAAAAGTATGTAATGACAGCCTATTCAGCCGCAATGCAGGTGGTGCACAATGAAGCCGATGCGGATGATATCGCACAGGAAACGATGGTGAAACTGTACCTGAATATTGATGCGCTGGATGAAGACAGAGTAGAAGGCTGGGTCCGTGTCGCTGCAAAGAATCTGGGAATTGATTATCAAAGAAAAACACAACGTTTTGACTGGAACGAACTGGATGAGGATCTTCGGGCGGAAGAGATGGAACTTCCGACGCTTGCAGAGGAAGAAAAGCAGGAGAGAAATCATTTTTTTCAGGAAGTGATGGATGCACTGAAAGATCATGATGAATCGGGTTATTATATTACGCGTGAAATCAAGGTGCATGAGCGTTCGGAAAAGGAAGTAGCATCCGAAATGGGTATCACCATCGGAAATCTGCGGGTGAAAATGACCCGGACGAAAAAATGGCTTTGCCAGCACTTTGCTGACAAAGCCAGAGAAAGGGGATTTCTGTAGTTACTATTTGCGTTCGCATTCCTGGATCAGGGAAAGGATGCGGCCGATGGAATCGGTGTGGCTGCTCTTCTTCATCGCATTGATGTAGGTCTGACGGTTTTCGTAAACCTCACGGATTGCGGACTGAAGAGTCTGCGCATTCACGGATTCTTCTTCCAGAACTTTACTGTAACCCTGACGCTCAAAGGAACGCGCATTTAAAATCTGGTCTCCGCGGCTGGCATTGGCAGAAAGCGGAATCAGAATGTTTGGTTTTGCCAGAGCACTGATTTCGCAGATCGCATTTGCGCCGGCGCGGGAGATGATCAGATCTGCTGCGGCGAAGAGATCCGGGAGCTCATCTTTGATGTACTCGAACTGAACGTAACCTTCGGTACCATTTAAGGATGCATCCAGTTTATCTTTACCGCAGAGATGAATCACCTGGAAATCTTTCAGAAGTTCTGGTAAAATAGAACGGACCGCATGATTGACAGCGACGGAACCGAGGCTTCCTCCGATGACGAGAATAACCGGTTTTGCGGCATTGAATCCGCAGAACTTCAGGCCTTCCCGTGCATCGCCGGACAGCAGTTCCTGGCGGATTGGCGTTCCGGTCAGAACGGCTTTGTTTTCCGGGAGACATTTAACGGTTTCCGGGAAATTACAGCAGACCTTTGCAGCGGACGGAATACACAGTTTATTTGCCAGGCCAGGCGTCATATCCGATTCATGGATGAGCGCCGGAACTTTACATGCTTTGGCGGCAAGGACAACCGGTACCGAAACGAAGCCGCCTTTGGAGAAGACAACGTTTGGTTTCAGCTTTTTGAGCAGTTTTTTTGCTTCAAAGTAGCCTTTTACGACGCGGAATGGATCGGAAAAGTTTTTCGGATCGAAGTAGCGGCGCAGCTTTCCGGATGAAATTCCGTAGTACGGAATGCCGAGATCTTCGATCAGCTTGCGCTCCATACCGCCGTAGGAACCGATATAAGAGATTTTATAACCTGCTTCCTTTAATTTTGGAATCAGGGCAATATTCGGGGTAACATGGCCGGCGGTACCTCCGCCTGTCAGAACAATATGCTTCATGAGAATTCCTCCCTGGAATTTGATAATATCATTTGGCTTTTATTATCCCCTCAAGAAGAAAAAAAGTCAAGAGCGGTTACAACATGGAAAATGCCGAGGAACGGAAGAAGATGAAAAAGATAGAAAAAGAAGAACAGCTGAAAAAGAAACTGGAGCAGACGATGGAAGAAAAAATGGCTGCGGATTCGAAAACGGTGGAAGGGGAATCGGCAGTTGTAAAGGCAGAGGAAGGAAACACAGCAACAGAACAGGAGGCTGCGCCTGCGCTTTCAGAGGAAGAACTGAACGCAATGTACGAGCGCTTCCAGCAGCGCCTCCAGAAGGAAGGACTCGCGGACACGGAAGGGAATCCGACAGAAAAAACACTGGAGATCCGCCGCCAGATCGTGGAGAGAAAGGCAGAACGCGAAAAGCAGGCGGAGAGACAGAAGAAGATTGCGAAGAGAGCGAAAACAACAAAACACTGGGTACGGACGGCAAAGGCGGCTGGTGTTGTGTTGGTTGTGGGGGCTTGCGTTTTTGGGGCGAGTATGACGAGCGAGGCGAATCGGATTCGGTTGGTGGAATCGGTGCATGGAGTTTGGAATACGGGCGATGGAACAGGGATGAATAATGGAGAGAATAGGGAATATTCTGCTGGAAGTTTGGATGAAGCAACTCAAGAAATAAAAAACAAATTACATCTTGCTGTGCCAGAATTTTATTATATTCCAACGGGAATGAAATATAGCAAAACGGTAATAATGTCTGAGATACAAATGGCTTCGATAGAATATCAATACAATAAACAACTTGTGTATTTTCGCTTGGCTGCAAATGAGAAGGATTTATCACAAGGAAGTTGGAAGGATAAAGAGAAAGTTCAAGTAGAAACATTTGATGATATAATAGAAGTTGAAATGGGAACAATCGCGGAGAATAACGAAGAAAATTATTATGCAATTTGGAAATATAAAGATGCATATTACCAATTGAGTGGGCAAATAGAAAAAGAGGAACTAATAAAAATTTTAAACGAAATGCAGTATAATTTGTAATTATTTAAGGGAATATCCGTATATAGTACGTAGATGAAAACGAGGGAAAAGAGGAAGTATGAAAAAGGTTATGAATTTAAAAAGCTTACTCTTTTGCGCAGTGCTTGTATTAACTATGACATTAAATACGGTGAATGCACAGGCAGATGCATTAGACTATTTGGGCAACACAATTGATGGATCTGAACTGACAAATGATACAGAAGCAAAAGGAAATTATCAAAGTGTGGCGAGAAGTACATATTTACACGAGGGATATGTAAGAATCACTAATAATGGGAATGGATATGTTGGAGTGGGTGGTGCGACATTGTGTAATGTCACTTGTAATACGGTGAAATTTAATCTTTATCTGGAACGTTCAAGTGGCGATGGTAATTTCTACAGTTATAAAAAGTGGGAAAATATAGACTATAATACTAATTCTTTATATTTTAGTACGCAGGTGAAAGTAGAAAAAGGTTATTACTACCGTTTAAGAGGATATCATTCTTGTACTAAAAGTGGCGTTACTGAGAATGGTGGAAGTAGAACTGACGGTATATACATTGGATGATTATTATCTTTCAAAATAGTAAAACAAGTAAATGAAGTATCATGTATACAAGCACAAGAGAGTAATGCAAACGAATGAAAATGATTTTTAAGCCAAAGTAGTTCATTACCCTCTCCCTGAAAACCTCGGGGCCAGTCCCCTATAGAAACCTTATAACAATGAATATATTAAGACGAAAACGCAGATCTTTCAGGATTTTCAACGCGTCGAAATTCCTTTTTCCAACCACAACACAGATCTGAGTCATCATGTGTTACTATGTTCAGTGTGTGAGTGATCATACGGAACATCGGCTGGCCCCGATAAGTGAGGCATCGGTATTACTGCAGGAATACCGGTGCCTCTTTTCTATGCACTTCCGGCGGCCGATGCCCATAATTGAACAAAAATATCAAGATTGTTGTGCAATCTGCCTTAAAATTCCGTTGGAATCTGCCAGATATTATGCTATAATAATCAAAAAAGAGAGAATAAGCATAAAATACAAAAGGAATTTCAGATTATTTTCGCGGACAACGCGTCAAAGACCATGCTGGCCGCGATAACGGGCCAAACGCATAACGCGTGTTTTGACCCGCAGTGACAACATTTTGTCCCCGAACAAAACGGGAGAACAGGAGGCATCTTATGCGTCTTACATTTCTTGGAGCAACACATGAAGTGACGGGCAGTTGTTATTATCTGGAGGCTGCCGGAAAGAAGTTTTTAGTGGACTGCGGTATGGAGCAGGGACCGAATATTTATGAAAACAAGCCGATTCCGGTCCCGGCATCCCAGCTTGATTTTGTATTGATCACGCACGCGCACATCGACCATACCGGAAATCTGCCGCTGCTGTATGCGCACGGCTTCCGCGGCCCAATCTATATGACTCCGGCGACGGTAGCGCTTTCGGACATCATGCTCCGCGACAGTGCACACATTCAGCTCGCCGAGGCCGAGTGGCGGAACCGCAAGAACCGTCGGGCGGGAAAAGAAGATTACGTCACACCATACACAATGGAGGACGCCCTCGGCGTGATCCGCTTGCTGGAGGGCATTCCGTATCATCAGCGTGTGACACTATCGGACGGCATTCAGATCCGTTTTCTCGATGCCGGTCATCTGCTCGGCTCCGCATCCATTGAGCTGTGGCTGACAGAGGACGGTGTGACGAAAAAACTGCTCTTCTCCGGCGATATCGGAAATATCCATCAGCCGCTGATCAACGACCCGGAGTACCCGGAGAGCGCTGATTACGTGATTATGGAATCCACCTACGGTGACCGGAGCCACGGTCCGAAACCGGATTATGTACCGGAGCTGGCAAAAATCATTCAGGAAACGCTCGACCGCGGCGGCAACCTCGTGATCCCGTCGTTTGCTGTTGGAAGAACGCAGGAGATGCTGTACTTTATTCGTGAAATTAAGGCAGAACATCTGGTTCACGGCCACGGCGAATTCCCGGTTTACGTGGACAGTCCGCTTGCCGTTGAGGCAACCAATATTTTCCGCGATCATCAGAAAGAGTGCTACGATTCCGATGCAGCTGCGCTCCTTGCGCAGGGCATTAATCCGATTCTGTTTCCGGGCTTAAAGCTCTCGATTACATCCGATGAGTCGAAAGCCATCAACTTCAACGAAACCCCGAAGGTCATCATATCCGCAAGCGGCATGTGCGATGCAGGCCGAATCAAGCATCATCTGAAGCACAACCTCTGGCGGCAGGAGAGTACGGTTCTCTTCGTCGGCTATCAGGCCGTCGGTACACTGGGACGGGCGCTGATCGGAGGCGCGAAGGAAGTGAAACTGTTCCAGGAAGAGGTTCATGTGAACGCGCACATCATCCAGTTCCCGGGCATGAGTGGCCACGCAGATCAGGAAGGACTGCTCAAATGGGCGGGCAGTCTGCGGGCAAAACCGGACCGCGTTTTCGTGACGCACGGAGAGGATAAGGTGACGGAACTTTTTGCAGAAAAACTGTGGGATGAATTCCGTTATCCGGCGATGGCTCCGTTCTCCGGAACCGTATTTGATCTGAAAGAAAATGAATTTATCGAGAAAACTGTCGGCATTCCGATCCAGAAAGAAAGTGCCGCAAATGCAGGAACCCTGCGCACGAGAAGCAGCGGAAATGCCGTCTTCGACCGCCTCGTTGCGGCTGGTCAGCGGCTGCTTACGGTTATTACAAGAAACAAAGGCGGCGCCAACAAAGATCTTTCCAAATTTGCTGACCAGATCAACAGTCTCTGCGACAAATGGGACAGATAAAGCAGTCCGGTGGCTGGAAGAAAGACTGTGCTATTAATATAGAAGAAAAACCGGAAGAAAGCAGGCGGCAGGGAAGCTGTGCTGCATCAGAAAAGAAAAAACAGAAGTGGATAAATTACAAACTCCCCGGGGTGAGCATTCCCCGGGGAGTTATTATAATAAAAAAGAGCAAGCGTAAAAAAAGTTATTTCTGGATAGCCTGTTCCAGCGCTTTTGCAAGCTGGTCTGGACATGATGTTCCGCGTCCGTTGCAGTCGATGCCTTTCATGCGGGAGATGGCTTCGTTTACGTCCATGCCCTCAACGAGTCTTGCAACACCCTGTGTGTTTCCGTTGCATCCGCCTACGAACTGTACGTTGTGTACTTTACCGTCTTCTACCTCAAACAGAATTTTTCTGGAACAGGTACCTTTTGTTGTATATTCCATCGATAGGATCCTCCTTTGTGAATAAAAAATTAGAACATTATCGTGAACTTCAGCCACGATAATTCTTCGGTTCCTGCTATTATATCATAGATTACGAAAACAGCAAAGAAAAAAGATACCACAGATCCCAAATTTATTGTATACTGTAACAGGAATTACAAAGAAACCAGAAGGAAAAGAAAATGGACTCCCGGAGTTTTCCGTTCTTACTTTAGCGGCTGACCGCTGACAAAAATGATTTCATAAAAGCAAGAACAGAAAGAATCGGGGAGTACATGTAAAGTTATTGGAGGATATCATAAACATGAAGTTAATCGGAATTATCGGTGCAATGGAAGTTGAAGTTGCAAGCTTAAAGGAAATGATGACGGATGTTACAATCCGCACGAAGGCATCCATGGAGTTCAACCACGGTTACCTGAACGGAAAAGAAGTGGTTGTTGTGCGCAGCGGAATCGGCAAAGTAAACGCCGGTATCTGCACCCAGATTCTTGTAGATGATTACGGCGTGGACTGTGTCATCAACACCGGAATTGCAGGCTCCCTGCGGAATGAAATCAACATCGGCGATATCGTCATCTCGACCGATGCTGTTCAGCATGACATGGATGTGCGCATCTTCGGATACCCGCTCGGCGAGATTCCGCAGATGGGTGTTTTAAGCTTCCAGGCAGACGAGCACCTCGCAGAGGTGGCAGAGGAAGTCTGCAAGGAAGTCAATCCGGAAATCCAGGTATTCCGCGGACGCGTGGTCAGCGGTGACCAGTTTATTTCCAGCAAAGAAGTGAAAAACCGTCTGATCGAGGAATTCAACGGTTCCTGCGCCGAGATGGAGGGCGCTGCGATTGCGCAGGGCGCTTATCTGAACAAGATTCCATACGTCGTACTCCGCGCCATCTCCGACAAAGCAGACGACAGCGCAACAATGGACTACCCGACCTTTGAGAGCGAGGCAGCCCGCCACTGTGTCAACCTGCTGCAGGAAATGGTAAAACGCCTGTAATCTAAAAAAAGCAAGAAGAAAAAATCGACAAACGGGCAGGCGAAAACCAGCGAAACCACGCGAACCGGCACGAAAGCAGTCCCCTGAAGGAACGAAAAATAAAAATTCACGCGAAAAAGCACAGAATCACAAAGAATTTGACGAACGTTTTTTGTTTCCAAATTTTTCCGGCAGTGCTATACTGTGGCACATCGGAACAAGAAGATGCTCACTACGGATTGCTCAGCAGTAAAACACTTGCTGTTTTGCTGCGTAAGAAAGTGATTCAGGTGTGAGCAGCCCTCCTTTTGCGAAGCAAAATTTTCAATGAGGGCTGCGAATGTTACAGTTCCCAGGTACCTGTGAACTGTAACACGTCTCCACTGCCGATATGCCAGCGGAAGAATCCTGTGCGCGCAAATTCTGCCGCGGCATCCGCCGATGCACCGCAACGGAAGCACCGGCATATGATCATGACAGGCAAATTCAAAAATCATCAGGGGGAATAAGAATGCTGGAGTTTTGTGTGAAACAAAATGTGTTCTTATACGCAATGATAGCAGCAGGAATCGCCGGTGTGTGGTGCCTGTTCTGGAATAACCGTTTCTACACCCGGGCCATCCGCGATCTCGGAAGGCTGAAGGAACCAAAGTCGAAATGGACCAGGTCGGTGCTGGAAACGTGTCAGAGAAAAGCGCATCCCTTTTCGAATGCCGGGGCGTTTATGCGCAGCCAGATTGCACAGGGCAGGTCAGCGGGAATGGCAGTCCCGACGCTTCTGCGCGGAAGCCAGAATATGATCCTCACGGTTCTGGCGCTGTCGATTCTTTCGCTGTGGGCGATCTACCGATACCGTTATGGAGAGGCGGAGCTGATGCGCTACCTCGGAACGGGCACCGCGCTCGCCGGAGGCCTTGTCTTTTTCCGGCTCTGTCTGGATTTCGGCGGAAAAGAGGAAATTCTGCTGAACGGCTGGACAGACTATCTGGAAAATGAGTTTGCAGCGACGAAACAGAGTGCGGTGCTGGAAACCGTACAGCAGACCGAACGGCAGCCGGTGCAGGCGGAAACCATGGCACAGGCAGGAACCGGAGCGGCGAAAGCAAAAGCGCAGACTGCGGGAAGCGAGTCCGCCAAAGAGAGGAATGAACTGTTCGCAGATCCGGAAAAAGAAGCGAGGATTTCGAAAGTCAGGGAGGGCATCCGCCAGACCGCCGCGGCCGAGAGCAGGTTTGCCGGAATGCTGACGCCCGAGGAAGAGAAGCTGATGAGGGAGATTATCAGCGAATACGTGTAAATACCAGGGGATCAGACCGGGGAGCATGGCATATCGACATGACCATATTTCCGAATCGGCAGTCCGCAGGTATCTAAGATAAAAATATTTCAGGCAGTGCCGTCTTTCAAAACAGACAGGCGGCACTGCTTTCCCGGATAAAGCAGAATCATCATCTGCAAAAGGAGGAACCAACATGAGACTTGTAATTCTTGAGGCAGAGTCACTGGGAAAGGACATGGATCTGTCCGGCTTTTCCCGTTTTGGAGAAGTGACAGTATATGAAAAAACAACGGAGGAGGAATGCCCGGAGCGTGTGCGGGAGGCGGATATTGTCATCTGCAACAAGGTGCGCATGTGCAGCCGCACCCTGTCCGGCGCGGAGAACCTGAAACTGATCTGCGTCACCGCGACCGGCATCAACAACATCAATCTCGATTATGTGAAGCGCCACAACATCGCCGTGACGAACGTCGCCGGCTATTCCACCGTCAGCGTGGCCCAGCACACCTTTGCGATGTACTTCTATCTGGCAGAAAAACTCCGTTATTACGATGATTACGTAAAAAACGGCAGCTACGCCGCCAGCAGTCTTTTCACCTGCATGGACAGACCGTTCACCGAGCTGGAGGGCAAGACGTGGGGCATCATCGGCCTTGGCGCGATCGGCAGAAAAGTGGCTTCGATTGCACAGGCATTCGGCTGCCGTGTGATCTATTACTCCACCTCCGGTGCACACGACGATCCGGACTACGAGCGGGTCGATCTCTATCGTCTGCTGAAGGATTCTGATGTGGTTTCCATCCACGCCCCGTTAAATGAGGCGACCGAGAACCTGATGAATATCGAAACGTTTGCCAACATGAAGCGGAACGCAATTCTGATCAACGTCGGCCGCGGCTCGATCGTGAATGAGCGTGACCTCTGCTGTGCCCTGCGCGAGGGCCTGATCGCCGGAGCAGCGCTCGATGTACTTTCCAGCGAGCCGATCCGCAGTGACAGTCCGTTGCTGAAAATGGCGGACGATGACCGCCTGTACATTACGCCGCACATCGCCTGGGCATCGAAGGAAGCCCGCACGCGCCTGATCGGACTGGTGCAGAAAAATATTGCTTCGTACCTGGAAGGCGGCATGGAAAACCGCGTGGTATAAAAGGGGTACAAAGCCAGGGACAAAATACATAAAAAGAGCCGGACATCCGACGGAACCGCAGAGGGGACTGTAAGAACAGCCACTCCCAAGTTCCGCCGGATGCCCGGCTTTTGCATTTGCTTTATTGCTGCAAAAACGAGAGAACATTATTCCTCTGTAATCTGAATTTCCAGATAATCAAACTCCAGCGATTCAATAAAATTATCCTGTGTGAACCGCGTTTTCGATCTCCGTTTAAACTCCGAAATATTCGTATCGAGCCAGATCGGCTTCGCCAGATTCCAGGCATCACAGATTTCATCGAGCGCACGGAAGACCTTGTGCGTTCTGGTATCCTCATCGTCGATGCAGACGGTAAGATCCTGAAGAACATGATTGTTTTCCACTAATTTTCCCCACATCTGAAACATATTAAAAATCCTCCTGAAAAGTACAAAGTGAACAGTGCATTTGGAACGACCGTGTTAATCGCTGGTAACGGTATGCAGTTCTTTAAAATCCTTCGGCGAGATCCCGTACTCTTTTTTAAACGCGCGGTAAAAACTCGAATAGTCGTGAAATCCGAACAGCAGATACACCTTCGTGACCGGTACATCGCCGAGCAGCGCTTCACGGCACCTTGCCAGCCGCTTTTTGGAAATGTACTGGTGGATCGACATGCCGATTTCATCCTTGAAAACGTGTGCAATGTGATATTTGCTCACAAAAAGTTCCGCCGCCAGCCGTTCGAGCGACAGATCCTCGGACAGGTGCTCATCAATATAGAAACAGAGCTGTTCATACAGCGAAAGCTGCGCCTTCCGGGTGAGCGGGTGGTGCTGTTCATACACCGTGCGGTTGATCTGCATCAGCAGGTCGCTGACGTAGAGAAAAATCTGCGTCTCTTTTCCAAAATGATCGGACCGCATTTCCTCAATCAGTCGGATGGTGCGGTACTGGATCGTGTTGAACTCGACGGAATCGAGCGGGAACAGATATTTCTGATTTTCGGCAGCGTATTCCATCAGGTAAACGTAGTCGGCGGAACGGGCGCGGAGCTGTTCTGCAAAAGCGGCGCTGACCCAGAACACAAAGCGGCGGTACGGCACAGACAGGTCGTGCATCACCAGATGATGCGGCACGCCGGGCGGAATCAGAAGAAGATCGCCGGGCGTCGGTGTGTAGAGCACTCCGTCGATTTCCAGTGAGATCGCCCCTTCGAGAAAGAGATAGAACTCATAATGCGTATGCGTATGTTCTTTTACTCCGGGCACATCGTCGGTGCTGTAATAGTATAACTCAAACGTATCCGAAATCATGTACTGCCGGGTGGCAAATTTCGTCTGCAGTTTTTCTTTCATAATAAAAGCATCCTTGCAAAAAAATGATATTTTTGAACCATAACAACAATTCCCAGCATATCACAAAACAGCAAGTTTTACAATGTATTCGGCAATCCGCACAATAGAAAAAAATAACCTGTCCGGTTATGATACAAGGGAATAAAATAAAAACAGAATGCAGAATAATTTTCAGATAAAGATCAAAACGGAGGAACAGCTATCATGAATCAGATTCTCGAACAGCTTGGAACATACGGCATTGTGCCGGTTGTCGTTTTACAGGATGCAGCAAAAGCAGAGCCGCTTGCCGAAGCTCTCTGCAAGGGCGGACTTGCCTGCGCCGAGGTGACCTTCCGCACCGATGCGGCAGAAGAATCCATCCGCATTATGAGCGAAAAATTCCCGGAGATGCTGGTGGGAGCCGGAACTGTGCTCACAATCGAGCAGGCGGACTGCGCCGTGAAAGCCGGAGCAAAATTTATCGTCAGCCCGGGCCTCAACCCGGAGGTAGTAAAATGGTGCCAGGCACACGAAGTACCAGTGATCCCGGGCATCGTGACCCCGACTGAGATGGAGCAGGCGATCGGTCTTGGGCTCACCATGGTGAAATTCTTCCCGGCAGAACCGGCAGGCGGACTGAAATACATCCGTGCCATCGCAGCACCGTACACCATGATGAAATTCATGCCGACCGGCGGCATCAACCCGCAGAATGTAAGAGAATACCTGGCATACGACCGCATCGCAGCATGCGGCGGAAGCTGGATGGTAAAAAATACGATGATTGAAAACAACGAATTCGACCGCATCGAAGAGCTGGTGAAAGAGGCGGTTGAGATCGTAAAGGAAAGCCGGACGTGACGACATCCTTCCCGCAGCCGCTGGGCACCGACCGTTGACCTCGAGCGTGATCCGAGATGGGGAAGAAACGAGGAGGGCTACGGCGGGGACCCTGCGCTGACCGGAAAAATGGCCGGCGCTTACATCGAGGGAATGCAGGGCGACGATCCAAAATATCTGCGCTGTGCATCAACCCTGAAACACTTCTATGGAAACAACACCGAGGTCGGCCGCGGCTGGAAGAACTCTTCGATTGACCCGCGGAATAAATATGAGCTGTATCTCGAGCCGTTCCGCAGATGTATTGAGGAGAGCGGCGCAGAGGGCATCATGACGGCGTACAACAGAATCAACGGCACCGTCGGCGGAATGGTCCGGGAAAACATGGAAATCTCGGAATCCGTCATCATGAAACAGGCGGACCAGAAGATGTATGAAAATAAAAAAAGTTCACGGTGAATCGCCGCAATGGATTGTCCCCGCGGGTCTTTTCGTGGTACAATGAAACATAACCGATAAAAAGAAAAACGAGGGCAGAACATGAACGAATTATATGAAATGATTGAAAAGAAAATCAAAGAATCCGGCTATCCGCGGCCGATTTCGGGAAGCGATGTTTACGATGACATCTGCGACCAGATCGAGGGAAAAGAGAACGGTTCCTATGTGGTATTATCGAAATTTGATGATGATGTGATTTTCGAGTACCACATCACGGTGATGGATGATGAATTCAACCTCGGCGTGCTGACGATGCGCACCCCGGAGGGCGTGTTTGAGACTGATTTTGACCAGTAAAAGAGAAAAGAAAGAGGTTGTTACTTATGCCGAATGTTGAAAAAATCACAAAACAGACGGAAAATCCGTTCGTAAATCTTTACCTGGTGGAAGGGACAAACAAAGTAAACCATCACTTCCGCTATTACGTGGCTTCCCGCGCAAAATCCATCGAGCAGATGAAGATTAAAACAAGGAAAAATACGCCGGACGGTGTGCTGATGTACAGTCTGTACGGGGAAAAACGCGACAAAATTGTCCTGGTGCGCCAGTACCGCGTTTCCATTGATGACTACATCTACGAATTCCCGGCAGGCCTGGTGGAACCGGGCGAGGAGTTCCATGAGGCTGCCGTGCGCGAGATGCATGAGGAGACCGGTCTTACGTTTCACCCGTTGAAAGTAGATCCCTGCTACGAGAAACCGTTCTTCACCACAATCGGCCTGACTGATGAAGCATGCTCTGCCGTTTACGGCTGGTGCGAGGGCGAGATCAGCCGCAAATACCTCGAAGAGAGCGAAGTGATCGAAGTTGTCCTTGCTGACCGCGAGGAGGCAAAGAGAATCTTAAAGGAAGAAAATGTAGCAATTATGTGTTCTTATCATCTGATGCATTTTATTCATGATGAGGAGCCGTTTGCATTCCTGAAATAAGTGGAGGGGAGCCAGAAAAACACAACCCCTGGAAGTTCTTAGCACGAACTGCCAGGGGTTGTGTTTTTCTGACTCCCATTTACGTTGTGGGGGACGGGAGGGTGAGGACTCAGGTGTAGTATTGGGCCTGGGTTTCGTAAAGATTGGCGTAGATGCCGTGGTTTGCGAGGAGGGTGTCGTGGGTTCCGTCTTCGGCGATGCGGCCGTGGTCGAGGACGATGATGCGGTCGCAGAATTTGCAGCTGCTCATGCGGTGGGAGATGTAGACAGCCGTTTTACCGGCGATCATCTGGCTGAACTGTTCATAGATTTCGGCCTCAGCGATCGGGTCGAGGGCTGCGGTCGGCTCGTCGAGGATGACGAACGGGGCATCCTTGTAGAGGGCGCGGGCGATGGCGGTGCGCTGGGCCTCGCCGCCGGAGAGGTCGACACCGGAGCCGTTGTTGTTGTAAAGGCGGGTGCGGACGCCCTGCGGGAGTTGCTGTACACGGTCGGTGAGACCGACTTTTGCAAGAGAGGATTGCAAAGCAGCTTCATCAATCGTAGTCCCTGCGGCGATGTTTTCGTCGAGCGGAAGGGAGAACAGGTGGAAATCCTGGAAAACCACGGAGAAGGCCTGGGTGTACTCTTTGTAATTGTATTTGCGGATGTCAATGCCATTTAGGGTAATGTAACCTGAAGTTGGTTCATACAGGCGGCAGAGCAGCTTGATGAGTGTCGTTTTTCCGGCTCCATTGCGGCCAACGAGGGCGGTTTTGTCGCCGACGGCAAAGGACAGTGTCACATGCTCGAGCACCGGAAGATCCGTGCCGGGATAGGAGAATGAGACATCGTGGAACGCAAATTCATATTGGCCGTCGTCGCGTTTCTCAATCGGCAGTGTACCGTCGTAGGCCATAGACGGCTGCGCGATGAAATCCTCATAGGTCGAGAGATAGGAATTGATATAGTCGAACTCCGATCCGGTTGCGAGAAATGTCTGAAGATCACTCATGGCGCGTGTCACGGAACCGGCATACAGAAGAACATCCCCGATGGGGAGAACGCCGTACAGAGCCCTGGCGCCGATCACAAGGTACGCAGCGAAATTGGAAAGGAGCGAAAGCAGCGCGTTTTTTCCGTCTGTGATGGTGGAGAAGCGGGCGAAGTCGAGGTACATCGGCAGGAAATGTTCCATGGCCTTTCCAAACTGTGTGTCGAGAAAGTGATCAAAATGACCGATGCGGATATCGTCCGCGCGCCGTTCTTCCAGCGTCGCATTGGCGAGATAATTGGCAACCGAGTTGGAATGGTCGTTGCCCTGGTTCAGCTCTATCTTTTTCTGTGTACTCTTGCGGTTGATGCGGGAGGAAAGTGCAAGCTGCACACCACAGAGCAGGAGCAGTGCAAGCATCGAAAACGGCGAGGTGAAAAAGTTCTTCCTGCTGCTGGCGGACAGAAGAAACAGACGGAGCAGGAAAAACAGGGCATAGAGAACCGAGAGCAGGGAAGTGATCAGCGTATGAATGACAATGAGCTGGTCACCCACATTTCCCGATCCCATGGAGGAGACGTTGGTGCGCCGGATGGCATCCATCGTCTCTGTTTTTTCGAATTTCTCAAACTCCAGCTCCAGCGCCTTTGCGGTGATTTTCTGTTCCGTGCGTGCAAGACAGAGTTCTTTTTGGCCGTCGAGATACTGACGGCAGATTTTTTCAAACAATCCCAGCCCATACTGCGTAAGCAGAAAGACGACAACAGTATACAGACAGGCGCGGTACGACTTTGCAAGCAGTAAATTCAAAATTCGCGCCGAGAAAAACAAGGAGAGATACGGCAGCGTTGCAGCTGCAAAAGCGCTTCCGAGAAGCCAGAACAGCACGCGGTGATTGCCCTGGCTCACCATAGTTAAAAAGCGGCAGATGGCATGAAACCGTTCTTTCATTTTCATCAGATATCTTCCTCCGTTTCCTGATAATACTGGCTCTGCACCTCAAACATATGCGCATACGATCCGCCGAGGGCAATCAGCTCATCGTGGGTTCCGCATTCTTTGATCTTTCCGTTTTCGAGAAACAGGATCGTATCGCAGAAGCGTGTCGATGCAAGACGATGCGAGATGAAAAGCGCAGTCTTATTTTTCAGCAGTGTGCTGTAGGTTTCGTACATTTTATTTTCCGAGATTGCATCGAGCGCAGCCGTCGGCTCATCGAGCAGGAGCAGATGGCAATTTTTATAGAGTGCCCGCGCCATCATCAGTTTTTGCATTTCACCGCCGGAAAGCGTAATGCCGTCGTCCGCCATATCCTTGCCAAGATAGGTTTCTTCTTTCTGCGGCAGACTTGCAATTTTTTCCCAGAGTCCGGCGCGGATGAGTGCTTCTCGGCAACGGTTACGATCGGTCTCTTCCAGCGGGGAGCAGCTCACATTTTCTGCAATCGAAAACGAAAGTGCAAACGGGTCCTGAAAAACCGCTGCGATTGCTTTGTAATACTGTGCCGGATTCAGACTGCCAAGGGGAATGCCGTTAATGGTGATGTTCCCTTCTGTCGGCTGATATAGTCCGCAGATCAGCCTGACAATTGTGGATTTTCCGGCGCCGTTGATGCCGACAAGTGCCGTATGCTCACCCGCATGGAGCGTAAAACTGACATCATCGAGGATCCTTTTATCGCTGCCCGGATAGGAAAACGAGACGTGGGAAAAGCAGATTTCCAGCGGTTTTTCTTCCGCAAGTTCCGGCCGGAACGGCAGCGTGTGGCCTGCAGGGAACGGAAGATCGAAGAATTCCCGCAGCCAGCGGATCTGCTCGAGACAGAGCACGGATTTGGAGAGCGCGGCGGTGATCTCGTTAAAATATGAAGAAAAACCGGAGACGGCACCGAGCGCAAGCACAAAGCCGGATACGGTCATCGTGCCGTGGGATAGACGGTAAATCAGAAAGCCATAGCAGATTCCGTCGCGCAGAAGCTGTAGTGTAAGTGTCAGCAGATCATTTGCAAAGTAGGCGCTGCGGATGCGGAACAGAATTTTCTGATACCGCTTGTTGAGCTGGCGATAAACACCATCGAGCCATCCGTTCAGCTGATACAGACGGATATCCTTTCCGGCGGATGTGTTGTACGACTGTTTCTGGAAATAGCGCTGCGATACTTCAATTTCAGACAGATCGTCTCTGCGGCGGACTTCGTAAGAAGCCGCGCGGCGGTAGCTGAGAAACTGCAGAACCGAGAGCACAAGCAGCAGAAGAATGATAGCCGGATGGACGGTTCCGATCAGTCCTGCGTAGAGAATCAGCCCAAGAAACGAAGAATAAATTGTGACATCGTATCGGAACATGCCTTCCACGCCAACCCAGTTGCTGCAGGTGGCTCCGACGGCTTTTTCGGCGAGCTGCAGCGTTTTTGGTTCTGTCAGAACCGCATAATCTATCTGCATGAAATGACAGAGAAGGCGGCGCGTAAAAAAGCCGGTCCGGAATTCGGTATACTGCCAGGCGTTCCGCGATTGCAGAAAGGTGTGGCTGACAAAAACAACGGCATAGCAAAGAAAGAGAACGAGCGTTCCAAGTGCAAATCCGGAAAAGCCGCTGCTCTGTTCCAGAAACAGGAGAATCCCGGCAGGAAGCAGAATCCCGAAAAAGCCGGTGAGCACCTGTGAGACGATTTCGAGTGCCTGAAAGAGAAACGGCTTTTTGCTGTAATGCCACAGCTCCCGATGAATATAAATGTAGTTAGACCATAATGAATACATAAAGACCTCCTCTGTCACATGTCTTTCGTGAACTGTAGTTATCCTACCATATTCATGCAAAACACGGGGGAAAAGTACGTAAATGGAACAAAAAAGAACGCGAACAGCAAAAAAAGTGTTCACGTTCTGCAAAATTTTTCTGTAGAATCATCGGACAAAATCAAAAAATTCTGGAAAGAGCTTTTTACAGCGGCAGCATAATCTCCGTCACGAAAACGCCGGGCTCGTTCTGCCGGTTGATATATCCTTCGTACTTTTCCACAACAAGATTGATCCGTTTCAGCCCATGCCCGTGATTTCCGCGCTTCGTGGTGATATACTCGCTGTCCAGCTTCCGCACAGTATCCTTTGTTGCATTCGTAACGGAAATATACAGCTGGTTTTTCAGCACACCAATATAAAGCCGGATATAGGGATCCGCAAGGCCCTCGCATGCTTCCACCGCATTGTCAATCAGATTTCCGATCAGCGCGCAGAGATCAATATCACTCACCGTAAGATTGGCCGGGCAGGCTGCCTTGTAATCCACGCGGATGCCGTTCTTTTCGGCGAGTGAAATTTTGGAATTTAAAATCGCATCGAGATTCACATTCCCCGAGTCGCAGAGCTGGTTGACCTGATCGAGATCATTTTCGAGCAGCCCGAGATATTCCTGCAGCTTATCATACTGTCCCATCTCAACATATGCCTTCATTGACTGCAGATGATTGTGGTAATCATGACGCCAGCCGCGCATTGTCAGATAGATATTCTGCACTTCCTCGACCTGGCGGGCGAGAAGCTGGTTCTGGTATTCGATATTTTTGCGTTCCAGATAATGGGATAAAAATGGAATGTGCGCCATGAAACATCACCTCGGTTCGTTCGGAATTGGAAATTAAAAAATGCAAAACCTTTAAAACGCATTCGGCCGGTAAAACTGCAGGAACACCTGGTTGAGTGATGCATAGCATCCGCGGCTGACCGGAATTTTTGTTCCGTCCGACAAGAGACATTCCGTCCGCGTGATCCGCTCCACATGAGCGAGATTCACAAGATAACTCCGGTGTGCTGCCGCAAAACATTCTCCTGTCCCACCAGAAGCCTGCCATGCGGCGGAAAGCTCTTCGCGGAACTCCGACAGATTTTTCTTAAACGTTTCCGTGCCGGCGGCCGTATGCAGCGTCAGATAATGATTATCGGACTCCACAAAAAGCAGATCCGAGAGGAACAGCTTCTGCGTCTCCCCGCCAAGTGAAAGCAGCAGATGCGGCTTTTCCTGTCCGCGCATCGTCTGCAGTTCGTCGAGCAGCGGAAACAGTGTGTCTTCCGTCACCGGCTTTAAGAGATACCGGAACGCCTGCACCTCATACCCTTCGAAAACGTATTCTCTGTGGTTCGTCAGAAAGAGAATCGGCACCTCGCTGTCCGTCTCACGGATTTTCCGCGCCAGCGCCATGCCGTCCATTCCGCCGAGATCAATATCGAGAAAGATGAGATCGAACGGATACGAGTCAGGGTAGTGGAACAGAAAAGCAGCGGAGTCTGAAAAGGCTTCCACGGTAAGAGGAAGCCTTTTTCGCTCCGCAAAGGTGTGGAGCAGCAGTTCCATCCGGGAACGCTGCGCCGGTTCATCTTCGCAGTAAGCAATTCTCATGTTATTCACCCAAACATTTTTTGAAGAAGTTATCGTAAACGGTAATCATTTCCTCGGTCCAGAATGCTGCACCGCCGTGGTCTGCGCCGCGAAGAAGATACAGCTGTACATCTTTTCCGGCATCCTTTAATGCGTGGTAGAGATCGACACTCTGCTGGCAGAACACCATCGTGTCCTTGGTGCCGTGTGCGATCAGCATCGGCGGGAAATCCTCGTTCACGTATGTTTTGGAGCAGGCTGCCTTAGCCTCCTCAAGATGCTCGGTAATGTCATAGCCCATCAGCATGCCCTCCGGGCTGTCCGGTTTCTGATGGTTCAGCGTTATCGGATAGCCGTACGGCAGTGTCACATCAACAGCTCCGTACAGATCGATAATACCGCATACCTCGCAGCTTTCCTCATTGATCGGCTCGTCAAGTTTTCCGCTCTTTGCGGTCATGCCGGCAACGGAAGAAACCTGTCCGCCGGAAGAATCTCCCATTAGGAACATCTGCGATGGATTCAGCTTGTATTCCTCCGCATGCGCACGCAGAAAACGTACCGCATTTTTTGCGTCGATGATCTGCGCTGGGAAATGTGCGATTCCGCTGTGACGGTATTCGACGATTGCAACAACGTAGCCGCGCTGCGCCAGACGGGCGATCATGCCGACCTTCTGGTAGACATACTGTTTCATCCAGGCGGATCCCTGAATAAATGTGATGCACGGCCAGGTGCGCTCCGGGTGCGCCATCTGGAATGGTGTGAAAATTTCCAGATGAAGATTGTGCGCCTCGTCGTAGACAACTTCATGCGCATAGCGGATCTCCATTTCCTCTCCGGTCACCGGAATTTCCACGGCGCCGTCTACCGCGTCCGTGTAGTCCGGCATTGTCTCATACGTGTAGTTTGATGGTTCAATGATCATGTGTAAAAACCTCCTTTTTCTAAAACCCCTTTTTCGGTCCGAAACAGCAATCCACAGGATTTACAATTTCTTCGACTCCTCATATGATTTTAACTCGGAAAGCGCCTCACCTGCAAGTGGATACAGTGCAATAATGTTGAAAATTGTCATCAGCCCGATGCCGACATCACCAAGATCCCACACAAAAGTGTATGCGGCAATACCGCCGATAAACAGCATTACAAGTGCAAGAACCTTGTAAGCGGTCTGGAAACACCACTTGTCACCGAACAGGTAGGCAACGTTGCTTCTTGCATAGAACAAAATGCCGAGGAACGTGGAAAAGCTGAACAAAAACAGCGTAAGTGCGATAAAAATCACACCGAATTTTCCCAGATGATACTGCATGGCGGTCTGCAAGAGATCCATGCCGGAAAGGCCATTAATCAGATCCTTTGGTGCAAGCAGCATAATCATTGCGGTGCAGCTGCAGATGACGATTGTGTCAACAAAAACGCCGAGCGCCTGTACAAGGCCTGCTTTGGCCGGGCGGTCACATTCTGCGGCGGCAGCGGCGCATGGAGCGGAGCCGGAACCGGCTTCATTCGAAAACAGACCACGCTTTACACCGTTCATCAGAACAGCACCAAAACCGCCGGCTGCCATCTGACGAAGTCCGAAGGCTTCCTCAAAAATGCGTGCAAACACAGAAGGAATCTGACGGAGGTTGACTGCGATGATAAACAGTGTGATAAAGAAATAGCAGACTGCCATGACAGGAACTATAAAATCCAGCACCTTTACGGTTGCATTTTTCCGCAGTACGATGATTGCAGAAAGAATCACCAGCATGATACTGGTGTAAAGCGGCGGAATGGAAAATGCATTTTTAAAAGAAGAAGCCACGGAGTTGCTGATTACCTGACTGATACCGCACCAGCAGATCAGACCGGCAATGGCAAACAGAACAGCCGGCAGAACGTATCGTTTTTTCTTCTTGAGGTGGTCTTCAACCAGATCGTGAATGTAGTAGGCAGGACCGCCGCGGTAGCCGCCGTACAGAGGATCTTCTTCTTTGTGAAGCTGTGCGAGCGTAGCTTCGATAAACGCGGTAGACGAGCCGATGATAGCCGTCACCCACATCCAGAACACAGCACCTGCGCCTCCGGCGGAGACTGCAGCGACAACGCCGACCAGATTTCCCATACCGACACGCGTTGCGGTGGAAACGATCAGTGTCTGAAAAGAAGAAAGGCTGCTTTTTTCATTTTTCTTTTCCGACAGGGCACGGATCATGTCCGGGAACAGACGGATAGGAAGAAAACGTGTCCGGATCGTAAAATAGATGCCGGTTGGGATCAGCAGAAGAATCAGAAGGGAGATTCCGAGACTGCCGCCGCCCGGGAGCGGAATCGTAAAAAGATCGCCCCAGAGAAAGTTGTAGACTGTGGTGATGAGATTGACAATCATGTTTTCAAAAACCCTCATTTCAAAATATTTGCGGCACTGTGAAACGTCAAAGCATAAAAGCACCGTTACCTGCTATTATATCGGTTTCTGTTTGGAATGTAAAGAAGGGAAGAGAAAAGATAAGAGGCAAATATCAGCTTTTTCCGAAACCAGAAAAAGTTGATATCTGCCTCTTAAAAATTTTTCAGTCGTATCAAAAGATCAGCCTGCGAGATGCAGCATCTCGATCAGGAACAGCCAGCTCAGGCCATAGAATGTAACGACAGCGACAAGGTCGTTGACCGTTGTGATCAGCGGGCCGGAAGCAACCGCCGGATCGATGTGGATCTTTTTAAAGAACAGCGGAATGCAGGTGCCGACGGCACTGGAAATCAGCATAGCCAGCAGCAGCGCGATACCGATGCAGGCGGAAACAGAAAATGCGAACATCATGGTCTTTCCTTTGAATAAGAAGATGAAAAGTCCGATGACAGCAAAGGACAGAACACCAAGCAGAAGACCATTGCAGAAACCGATGCGCATTTCCTTGAAAACAAGCTGTAATTTCTGTTTTCCGGTCAGGGACTCATCCATCAGGACACGGATGGTAACAGCCAGGGACTGGGTACCAACGTTTCCGGCCATGTCAAGGATCAGGGACTGGAAGGTCATGATGATCGGAAGGGTTGTGACAACCTGTTCGAAAATACCGACTACAGAAGAAACCAGCATGCCAAGACCGAGCAGGATGATCAGCCATGGAAGACGTTTTTTCATACTGTCTTTTAACGGCTCTTTTAAATCCTCCTCTGCGGTCAGACCTGCGAACATCGCGTAGTCCTCACCCATCTCATCATCAACCAGGTCGATGATGTTTGATGATGTGATGACACCGAGCAGGCGGTTGTCATTGTCGAGGACCGGAATAGAATCCTCGGAATAATCCTTCAGTTCTTCGATACACTCGTTGATCGGCTCCTCTGCATATACGTACGGGTAAGAAGTTACGGTCAGATCCTCGAGCGTCTCGTCGCGTCTTGCGATGATCAGGTTTTTCAGATCGATCGCTCCGTAAAATTTCTGCTGCGCATTGACAACAAAGATGGTAGAGATGTTGTCGTTCTTTGCGGCCTGATCGATCAGGCTGCTCATCGCCTGTTTGACATTCAGATCCTCGCGGATGATGATGCAGTTTGTCGTCATGCGGCTACCGATTTCATCTTCATCGAAGGAGGCGATCATCTCAATATCGTGGCGTACTTCCGGATCGAGCAGTTCGATCAGAAGTTTTTTCTTTGCTTTGTCGAGTTTCTGCAGAACCTCGGCCAGTGCATCGGTCTCCATTTTGGAGAGGATGGAAGCGGCTTTTTTGACATCCATCTCTTCGAGGTACTCGGCTACGTTGTCGGATTCAGCATACTCAAAAATATCGGACAGCATGTCCGTGTCCAGAATGCGGTACAGTTTGCATCGCTCCGGAACCGTTAAAAGCGGCAGAACATCTGCCAGGTCATTTTCGTGGTAATCTTCCAGGCGGCTGCCCATGACAGCCGGAGAAGAGTTACTGCGGATTGTATCCAGGATCTCCTGGGTATAATCCTGTACTCGTTTTTCCATTTTTTCGTTATCCTCCATTCTTTTTTTTGACAGCAGAAAAAAACATGCGTGCTGTCGGTGCGAAAAAGCATGTTGGAACCCTCACAGGGCAGTAAAAGCACACGAAAAAAGAACCAGAGAATTACGTTTCAAAACTGGTTTGGATCATGTGTCTTACTTCGGGTTTTCATAGGATAAGAAGGGAAAATATTTAAGATTAAAGCAGGACAGAAGGATGGCCGTCATCCTGCATATTTTCCGGTTCCCGTCCTATGCTGGTACTTCGCCCATGAGAATCACAACTATCCATTCTGTTCACCTGCCTTTTTTTAGAAATTTTTTGATCAAACAGCCGTTTTTGCCGGTCTGTTTCGCTTGAAATACGGGATTCAAAAATCATCCCTCAAGTATTCTAACTGCTTTCCAGAAAAAAATCAATTCCTATTTTGGTAAAATTTTCGCAACATTCTTATCTCGTTTCTGTTTCTCCTCGTAAAGCATTGCATCCGCATGCGCGAGCATCTCCGGAAGTGTGGAATCCATGTCTTTCGGAAGCAGATAAAAGCCGGTGGAAACGGTAATATTATATGCTTTTTCGTTCGTTCTATTAAAAATGTCGAATGCGGAGTGCAGCGTCCGGTACAGATCCCTGGACATTGTTTCGTCGGAACACGGAACAAGACATGCGAATTCATCGCCGCCGATGCGTCCGCAGACACCGCGTTTGCCGATGGAATCCTGCAGAAACTGTCCGACAAGGCGGATGGAGAAGTCCCCTTCTTCATGCCCGTATCGGTCGTTGATGATCTTTAAATTATTGAGATCCGCATAGACGGCAAGCAGGATGTGCTAAGAAAATAATTGCAATTGTCTAAAAAATGTTTGAGCTCTGAATTCACAGACAAAACTTTATAGAAACTTAAGATTTTCCTTTGCGGACCTAAAGATTCCTTTGGTACAGTAAGGATGAAAACAAAAGACATCTGGCAACTTGAGGGAATTTGCGGTACAATCATCTTTGAATCATGTGGGAGGTCCGGCGCGGAAAAAAAGTGCCGGAAAAGAAAAAATGAAAGGTGGAGAAAGAAGAAATGTACAACATTTTAGTATGTGATGATGATAGAGAGATTGTAGACGCCATTGAGATTTATCTGACCCAGGAGGGCTATCATGTGCTGAAAGCATATGACGGCATGCAGGCCATCCAGATGCTCGAGAGGGAGGAGATTCAGCTGCTGATTATCGACGTCATGATGCCGAAACTGGACGGCATCCGTGCGACGCTGAAAATCAGGGAAAAGAGCAGTATTCCGATCATTATTCTGTCCGCAAAATCAGAGGATGTGGACAAAATTCTGGGACTGAACATCGGCGCGGATGATTACGTGACGAAGCCGTTTAACCCGCTCGAGCTGGTGGCGAGGGTGAAATCTCAGCTGCGGCGCTACACGAAACTTGGAAATCTTCCGGCGGACGACGGAGAAAATGTGTATCAGGTCGGCGGGCTTCTCGTCAATGACGATTTAAAAGAAGTCAGCGTCGAGGGTGAACCAGTCAAACTGACCCCGATCGAATATAACATTCTCCTGCTGCTGGTAAAAAATCCAGGCAAGGTATTTTCGATTGAACAGATCTACGAGAGCATCTGGAACGAGGAGGCGATCGGTGCGGACAACACCGTTGCGGTCCACATTCGTCACATCCGTGAGAAAATCGAAATCAACCCGAAGGAGCCGCGCTATCTGAAAGTTGTATGGGGAATTGGGTATAAGATTGAGAAACAATAATAAGGAGTGAATAATTGTGAAAGAACGAAAACTCTACAGCCTGACGGGGAAGCTGATCGTTTTTCTTCTGCTGATCGTTTTTGCCGCCAGTGCGCTGTTCGGGGGCATTCAGACACTGATGCTTTCCAGCGTCGGCCTGACGCCGAATGCGGCAGCAAAAAAGTATGCGTTTGAAGAAACCACCGCATGCGGCACACTGGTGCAGCGGCAGCTTCATAACGTCATGAGCTACTATAATGATATGAGTAAATTCGGCACAAACGGTCGATACGACGGAACAAAAGAGATTGATTACCGTGCCTTTGCAACCGATGGAGAGGGAAGCGGCGGGATAAGTACAACGTACACCATTGACCAGCTTGTCAAGATGTACGATGACGGCAGCAGCGCAGACCTCAATGAGGTGGCAGCGTATACTGCGGACAATTATGCGACGAACGATGCCGGAATTGACAAAGAAGCCTATCTTGCATACGAAGATGGAACTGACGTGAGCCAGGAAACAGAAGAGACGGATGTAGCCGCACTCACCGAAGAAGTGAGCGCGGCAGATGCAGAGACGTTTGACAGCTTTTCCCCGGACGGCGAGGTCTACTTTCCTTCCGATAATGCAGTGAAAAGCCTGAAAGAGAAAAAAATTGATCCTGCTGATGTTTCCTCCCAGTTTTTGTATCTATACGATCAGGGAATGAGCCTGGAAACGCAGAAAACGAAAGCGGGAACGTACCTCTATGAGTACGCGGCGGCAAATCTGAAAAAGGTATCCATCCGCGATCTGTATATGACACTTTCCGGGGTCACGGAAGAAGTTGCTGCTTTTAAAAACCAGGAGAGCGGCATCAGCGTCGATGCGGACGATGCCAATCTCTGGTACTGTCTGGAGGATAAAGAAGGAAATATCTATACGAATGTGGATTCCTGGAAAAATGGTTACACAACAGCCATTGCGCAGAAATCGCCCTATCCGTTCGCCTTTGCTGTTGACCGGACCGGCGGTGCCGACAAAGTCCGTTCTTATGCAACAAGAAAAAACAGCCCGGCCGTGGAAGCAGCGAGAAGCTATCTACTGAACAATCAGATTGCAGATAATTATCAGAAGATCTTTGTTGCACTGGATCCGGATCTGGCAGCAAGCGACTATTTCTCCCAGTACAGTGAGATCTACAGCCAGTGGCTTCCGAAAATGCAGCTCCTTCTTCTGATGATTGCAGTTGGCGGAATCGGAACGCTGGTCTGCCTGGTCCTGTTCACACTGCAGGCAGGAAGAAATGGAAAAAACAAAGAAATCCGCCTTTACTTTTTCGATCAGTGGTACACGGAAATCGCAGCTGCAGCCGCCATCCTGATTGTGATGGGAGCAGTTGGAATCGTTGCTGTCTGCATCGAACTTTCCTACGGCGGCGTTCATTATATCCAGAATTTTGACGGAAACTACATCTACAGCGGATCCTATGGAAATGAAGCAGATACATGGCGAAGCCTGGTGGCCGCATCGGGCATCCTCGCCGGATTTCTGATCACACTGATTCCGTACTGCTCACTGGTGCGCCGGATCAAAGCACGCAACGTCTGGAAACAGTCGTTTTTGTACTGCGTCGGCCACCGGATCGTGTCTGCCGGAAGAACCTTCTATGAAGGCAGACAGGAGTCGGAGCGAACGATCCTTATGTTCTGCGTTTTCTGCGGCGTGCAGATCATTCTCTGCTGCGGCTTCGGAATGTTCGGCGTATTCCTTACCCTGGTGATGGATGCCGCAGTGCTGCTTCTTCTGCTGCGCGAGGCATCCGGAAGAAAACAGATTGAACATGGCTTAAAAGAGATTGCTGCGGGCGATCTGGATTACAAGATTGACCTGACGGAGCTGCAGGGGGAAGACAACCTTCAGCTTGCCGGAATTGTCAATTCGCTCGGAGAGGGAATGAAAGCGGCAGTGCAGGAGCAGATGAAGAGCGAGCGCTTAAAAGCGGATCTGATCACCAACGTATCCCACGATATCAAGACACCGCTTACTTCTATTATTAATTATGTCGATCTGCTGAAACGGGAAAATATTGAAAACGAGAAAGCGAAAGATTATATCCGCGTACTCGACGAAAAATCACAGCGCCTGAAACAGCTGACGGAGGACCTTGTCGAGGCATCGAAGATCAGCTCCGGAAATATTAAACTGGAATTCATGAACCTGAACCTGAATGAACTGGTACAGCAGGTGAACGGAGAATTTGCGGAGCGGTTCGAAGGCCGCAATCTCGACCTGATCTGTATTCTCCAGCCGGAACCGCTTCTGATCCGTGCGGACAGCCGCCGCATCTGGCGCGTGCTTGAGAACCTGTACGTAAATGTCTGCAAATATGCCATGCCGGGAACACGGGTTTATGTGGATGCCATCAAAAAAGACGGAAAGATTCAGCTCTCGATTAAGAACATTTCCGAGAACCCGCTGAACTTCCAGGCAGATGAACTGACGGAGCGTTTTATCCGCGGCGATGTCAGCCGGAGCACCGAGGGCAGCGGCCTGGGTCTTTCAATCGCAAAGAACCTAACGGTATTGCAGCATGGAAGCTTCAACATTTATCTGGACGGCGACCTGTTCAAGGTTACGATTACGTTTGATGAAGCTGTAAAGGAGAAAAAACCGATGCCTCCGATGATCGTACCGGAAGCGGTACAGGAGGAAGCACAGCAGGATGCCTGAGAAGTGTTGAAAAATAAAAGAGAATAGAAAACGACAACTCCCCGCCGGGAAACACGCAGCAGATGCGGTTCCCGGCGGGGAGTTGTTTATGAAATGCAGTTTATTTATTCGTTTGTTTCGTCTGTTTCTGTCTGTTCAGCCGGGCTTGCAGATTCCTCTTCCGAAGCAGTTTCTGCAGCATCGGTAGTTTCAGCCGGAGCAGCGTCATCGGAACGTTCAGTCAGCGGGCTTGGTCTGTCCATTGCTTCGAGTGCCCGTAAGGATTCTTCTTCCGGTGTCAGAACCTCGTTTTCTTCCTCAGGCATATAGAATGGGAAGATTTTGTTTACGAAGAACCAGGAGCATCCAAGCGCTACCGTGGAAAAGCCCAGAAGGAACATCAGAAGAATCAGATAGCTGACAATCTTTGTCGTGGAGAATACATAGATCAGCAGCGGACAGAGATTGACGAGCAGGATC
This sequence comes from Blautia sp. TM10-2, assembly GCF_003480845.1. NCBI lineage: Bacteria > Bacillati > Bacillota > Clostridia > Lachnospirales > Lachnospiraceae > Blautia > Blautia sp. TM10-2. The sequence goes on from NZ_QUJZ01000015.1 coordinate 79,533, forward strand.
ATGATGGTCCACGGCAGGTGGCGGATTGCCATCAGGATGGAGTTCTTGATCGTGTTTTTTACAGTATTGTCAAAGCGGCTCAGTACCGGAAATACATAGGAAAGTACCATGGCCTCGAAAAAGATCAGTACCAGGAAAACAAAACGCAGGTAGGTGATGGTACCCGGCATTCTCATGACCAGCAGAAGATCAAGAATCAGAACAATCAGAACCGCCAGCAGGATGAGCCAGATGGCAGTTGCCTGCTTGAAGTTTTCGCGGAAGGATTTCCAGTAGGTACGGAAGATATACGTCTCCTCATTTTTGATCATCTTCAGCGTGACGTAGTACATTGCTGTGAAATTGGCGCCGATTGTCACAATCGGGATACACATAATAAGGAAAATAATGTTCAGCATCATCAGGTCGAAGACACGGCCCATAATCTGCGAGAACTTACTGTCCAGGCTGAAAAAACTCATAATTTGTTCCTCTTTTCTGTTGAATTAAGTGTGCCGCCGATTAACGTTCCGGCTGGCAGACATCATAGAAAAGTATAGCGAATTTTTCAGAAAAATGCAATGAAGAGAATATAAACTTTTCGTTTCGTCATTTTGTATAAGAGTGAACATTTTGTTTGTGCAAAGTGGACAGAAGAGAACGGTTCGAGAAAATCCGAAAGCAGAATTGCCAATCTGCCGGAGGAAAGTTTGTGTAATTGTGGCATGGTCGAATGCGGGTAGAAAAGGTATACTAATCCCATAAGCAAGAGAGATGCAAATGCAAAACTCATAATAAAACGCATGATGTTCATTTAGGGAGGATTCAAAAATGGCAAGTTTATCTTTACAGCACATTACAAAAAGATATCCGAACGGTTTTGAAGCAGTAAAAGACTTCAACCTGGAAATCGCTGACAAAGAGTTTATCATCTTCGTAGGACCATCTGGATGTGGTAAATCTACAACACTTCGTATGATCGCAGGTCTTGAGGAGATCTCCGATGGTACTCTGAAAATTGACGATAAAGTAGTAAACGATGTAGAGCCGAAAGACCGTGATATCGCAATGGTATTCCAGAACTACGCTCTGTATCCACACATGACCGTATATGATAACATGGCATTCGGTCTGAAACTGAGAAAAGTTCCGAAAGATCAGATCGACAAACAGGTTAAAGAAGCAGCTAAAATCCTTGACCTGGAGAAACTGCTTGACCGTAAACCGAAAGCTCTTTCCGGTGGTCAGAGACAGCGTGTTGCTATGGGACGTGCAATCGTACGTGATCCTAAAGTATTCCTTATGGACGAGCCTCTGTCAAACCTGGATGCAAAACTTCGTGTACAGATGCGTACCGAGATTTCCAAACTGCATGAGAGACTGGGCGCTACCATCATCTACGTAACACATGACCAGACCGAGGCTATGACACTTGGTACCAGAATCGTTGTTATGAAAGACGGAGTTGTTCAGCAGGTAGATACCCCGCAGAACCTGTACAACGCACCGGGCAACCTGTTCGTTGCAGGATTCATCGGATCTCCGCAGATGAACTTCCTGGATGCAAAAGTAAAAGTTAACGGAAACGACGTTACTCTTACTGTTGGTAAATACAACATGAAACTGCCGGCTTCCAAAGCAAAAGCTGTTATCGACGGCGGATATGACGGAAAGACCGTTGTTATGGGTATCCGTCCTGAGAACGTACATGATTCTCAGATGTTCATCGAAACTTCCAAAGACAGCGTAGTTGAGTGCAAGATCAACGTATACGAGCTGTTAGGTGCAGAAGTTTACCTGTACTTCGATTGCGAAGGCTTCCCAATGACAGCCCGCGTAGATCCTCGTACAACTGCAAGAAGCGGTGATACCGTTAAATTTGCTCTGGATATGGAGAAAGTTCATCTGTTCGACAAAGAGACAGAGATCACCATTACCAACTAATCCATATGAACATCAGCGCGTATGCGCAAACATAGAGAAAAGGATCGGCATCCGTTCGGATGCCGGTCCTTTTTGCATATGCACCGCCCTCCTTTTGCGAAGCAAAAAATAGTTGCCAATGAGAAAAAAATAAGCTATAGTTATAGATAAGACGCACCCTGGAGTAAAATACGCCAGGAGAAAGGAAGTGGCAGATTTGGTATCAAGTCAGGTATTACAGAAAACCCTTGATGAATTAAGAAATATTACGAGAATTGATTTATGTGTGACGAATACGGATGGTGTTCTGCTGGTGACCACATTCCCGGAAACCGCGATTGATGCAGAAAGCATCCGTTCTTTTGTATTATCCGCTGCGGACAGCCAGATTGTACAGGAATATCATTATTTTAAAGTATATGACAACCAGAATGTGGAGTATATTCTGATTTCTAAAGGAAGTAGCGACGATGCATATATGATCGGAAAGGTTGCCGTATGTGAGATTCAGAATCTTATCATTGCATACAAAGAGCGTCTGGACAAAAACAACTTTATCCAGAACCTTCTTCTCGACAATCTTCTTCTGGTGGATGTCTACAACCGCGCGAAAAAGCTTCGCATCGACACAGATGTGCGCCGCGTTGTTTACATGGTAGAGACGAAGCTGGAAAAAGACATCAGCGCACAGGAGACAGTAAAGAGCCTCTTTGCTTCAAGACCGAGAGATTTCATCACCGCAGTCGATGAGAAGAGCATTATCATTGTAAAAGAACTGAAGGATACCGACACCTTCGAGGATATGAACCAGACCGCAAGAATGCTGGTTGATATGCTGAATGCAGAGGCAATGTCCCAGGTACGTGTTTCTTACGGAAATCCGGTCAGCGAGATTAAGAGTGTTTCGCGTTCCTACAAAGAAGCGAAGATGGCGCTTGAGGTAGGAAAAATTTTCTACGCAGACAAAAACGTGGTACCATACAACAACCTCGGCATCGGCCGTCTGATCTATCAGCTCCCGATTCCGCTGTGCGAAATGTTTATGACCGAAGTCTTCGGCGAAAATCTGCCGGATACGTTCGATGAGGAAACACTGACCACAATCAATAAATTTTTTGAAAATAACCTGAATGTGTCCGAGACATCCCGTCAGCTCTATGTACACAGAAATACTCTGGTGTACCGTCTGGAGAAGCTCGAGAAGAGCACAGGACTCGACATTCGTAAATTTGACGATGCGCTGACCTTTAAAATTGCCATGATGGTCGTAAGCTACATGACGTATATGAACAACAGCGAAAATCTGTAAAACCGTTCAGAGCCGTACAGGATTGCGGGAGTGCAAAGCACGGAGCAATCCGGGTATCGAAGGGGTCAAAAGACTTTTTGACCCTGACATTTTATCAACAACAAGAGGAGAGCAACGACATGATTGAATTACTGAACACAGGTGCATACCTTGTCAACGGAATCGACATCATCCCGGATACAGAAGAAGGCCGCGCGGAACTCAAAGCGCGTACCGGCGCTGTGCCGTGTCCGGCGGATGCTGCAAAAGAAACCATTGCCTATGGAATCTTAAAAGACCACAATGTTTCCGGCAACATGGAAAATCTGCAGATCAAATTTGACAAACTTACATCGCATGACATTACTTTTGTTGGAATCATTCAGACCGCGCGCGCGTCAGGACTGGAAAAATTCCCGGTACCGTACGTGCTGACCAACTGCCACAACTCCCTTTGCGCAGTCGGCGGAACCATCAACGAAGATGACCACATGTTTGGTCTTACCTGTGCGAAAAAGTACGGCGGCGTCTATGTACCGCCTCATCAGGCAGTAATTCATCAGTTTGCCCGCGAGATGCTTGCCGGCGGCGGAAAAATGATCCTCGGATCCGATTCCCACACCCGTTACGGTGCACTCGGAACCATGGCCATGGGCGAGGGCGGACCGGAGCTGGTAAAACAGCTTCTCTCCAAAACATATGATATCGCTATGCCGGGAGTGATCGCAATTTACATGACAGGCGCACCGCAGCCGGGCGTAGGACCGCAGGATATTGCACTTGCCATCATCGGTGCAGTCTTTGCAAATGGTTACGTAAAGAACAAAGTTATGGAGTTCGTAGGACCTGGCGTATCTTCCTTAAGCGCAGATTACCGGATCGGTGTGGACGTTATGACAACCGAGACAACGTGTCTGTCCTCCATCTGGAGAACCGATGAGAAGATCAGCGAGTTCTATCAGATCCACGGCAGAAGCGCAGATTACAAAGAGCTGAATCCTGGCGCGGTTGCTTACTATGACGGCGTTGTAAAAGTAGAACTCGACAAGATCAAACCGATGATCGCGATGCCGTTCCATCCGAGCAATGTTTATACCATTGAAGAGCTGAAAGCAAACCTCGATGACATCCTGAACGATGTAGAGAAGAAAGCAGCCATCAGCCTCGACGGAAAAGTTCCGTTCACTCTGAAAAATAAAGTACACGACGGAAAACTCCTGGTAGACCAGGGAATCATCGCAGGATGCGCCGGCGGCGGATTTGAGAACATCTGCGACGCAGCCGATATCCTGAAAGGCCACAGCATTGGCGACGATGCGTTCACCTTAAGTGTTTACCCGGCAAGTACCCCGATCTATATGGAGCTGGCAAGAAACGGAAAACTGGCAGACCTTTTGGAAACCGGTGCGATCGTAAAAACCGCATTCTGCGGACCGTGCTTCGGCGCAGGCGATACTCCGGCAAACAATGCGTTCTCAATCCGTCACTCCACCAGAAACTTCCCGAACCGCGAGGGATCCAAGATCCAGAACGGCCAGATTTCTTCCGTTGCCCTGATGGATGCACGTTCCATTGCAGCAACCGCAGCAAACAAGGGATTCCTGACCGCAGCAGACGAGTTCACCGGAACATACACGAAACCGGCATACCACTTCGACAAGAAGATTTACGAGAACCGTGTCTTCGACAGCAAGGGTGTGGCAGATCCGTCTGTAGAAATCCAGTTCGGACCGAACATCAAAGACTGGCCGGCTATGCCGCAGCTTGCCGAGAACCTGATTCTGAAGGTTGTTTCCGAGATCCACGATCCGGTTACGACAACCGATGAGCTGATTCCATCCGGCGAGACTTCTTCCTTCCGTTCCAACCCGCTCGGACTGGCAGAGTTCACCCTGTCAAGAAAAGATCCGGCTTACGTGGGACGTGCAAAAGAAGTACAGGCCGCAGAGAAAGCCATCCAGGAAGGAAACTGCCCGGCAGAGGCACTTCCGGAACTGAAACCGGTCTTCGCAGCCATCCATACCCAGTACCCGGATATCGACAAGACAAACGTCGGTGTCGGATCCACCATCTTCGCTGTAAAACCGGGCGACGGCTCTGCGCGTGAGCAGGCAGCTTCCTGCCAGAAGGTATTAGGCGGCTGGGCAAACATCGCCAACGAGTATGCAACGAAGCGCTACCGCTCCAACCTGATCAACTGGGGCATGCTTCCATTCCTGATCCCGGAGGGAGATCTGCCGTTTACAAACGGAGATTACATCTTTGTACCGGAGATCCGCAAGGCAGTGGAAGAGAAAGCCGATGTGATCAAAGCGTACGTTGTAAAAGACGGAGCACTTGTTCCGTTCGAGATGACGTTAGGCGCGCTGACCGATGATGAGAGAGAAATCATCCGCAAGGGATGCCTGATCAACTATTATAGAGGATAAGTATTTGAGAAAGAGCTGTGTGGCAGGAGAAAAGTCTGTTTCATAGCTCTTTTTCTGCGCACTTATTTGAAATAAAATATCAGAAAACAATATAAAATTCAGAAAATAAACACAATAATTAAGAAAAGGAAAAGTGATATAAAAAAACAGTAAAAATATTTTAAAAATGTATTGACAAATGCTGACGGATCTGTTATATTAAAATCACAAAGAAACAAGAAAACAAAAACCTAACCAAGAGGTACAAAGAGAAAGACTTGGGACCCCCTTTTCAAGAGAACAAACCATTTTCATAGAAAGAGACGAGAAATCTTCTATAGAAGAATGGAAAAAAAGGGAAAAGGAAGATGTTCTTAAGATGAGAGACTTCCGAAAGGAAAGAAAACCTGAGATAAAGATCCATACAAAAGAAGTTCGAAAGAAAACCTTTTGATAAACATGAGATCAGAGCAGATCTTAGGAAATCCTAAGGAAAAGATTTTCGGAGTGGAAATCTTAACCGCAAAGGAAAAGCCTCTGAAAAAGAACATCTTCCCGAAAAAAAGAAAATCTACAACAGGGAAATGGAAGAGAAACGATCTTTGAAATATCAAACGAAAGCGAAAACAAAGATCACAGATCGGTAAAGAAAGAAAACCAGTGAAAATCCTTGAAAGTAGAGAAAAAACTGAATATGGAAAATAAAGAAAAAGCGGTCGCTGTATCAGAAAAAATGATTGGTATGGCGATCGCTTTCTGTGTTGTGTAATTCGTCCGCCGGGCATGTTTTTCTTGACAGATGCGGCAGAAATGGTGCATACTTCTTAAAGCATAACAGCGGAGAAATCCGTGTATCGAAAATAAGAAGTCAGAACAGGAGAAGAAAGTGGCTGGATTTTGCAGAGAAGATATTTTAATGGAAGATAACGATATTCTTGTTGTTCACAAGCACGCGGGTATGGCAGTGCAGAATGCGCGGATGGGACAGATGGATCTGGAGCATGCGCTGCTGAATTATTTGGCGAAGCAGGCAAGGGCGGAAACACCGGGTCAGGCGCGGACTCAGATTCCATATCTGGCGGTCGTTCACCGGCTCGATCAGCCGGTTGAGGGCGTGCTGGTGTTTGCGAAAAACAAAGACGCCGCAGGAAAACTGGGACGGCAGGTGAAGGACGGGACGATGAAGAAAGAGTATCTCGCCGTCTGTGAGGGAAAAATCGAAAAACAGGGCGTGCAGAAGTTTGAGGATTTCCTTGTAAAAGACGGACGGAGCAACACATCCCGCGTCGTACAGCCAGGCACCGCCGGAGCGAAAAAAGCGGTGCTGGAATATGAAGTGATAAGGACACAGGAGAACCGAACCCTGGTGCAGATCCACCTCGGAACGGGCCGCCACCACCAGATCCGCGTCCAGTTTTCCCATGCGGGATATCCGCTGGCGGGGGATGCAAAATATGGGGCGAAAGAGAAAGGATCTCTGGCGCTGTGCGCGCATCATCTCGAGCTGAAGCATCCGCGGACAGGCAAACGACTTTCGTTTACCGTAAAACCAGAAGGTGAAATCTTCCACAGCTTTGTGTAACTATTCAGAGCTATGTGAAATTGCAAAAAAGTTCAGAAAATTATAAGAAAACAGGACTGGACTATTTTTACGGTTTGTGTATAATAGAGAAAGGTTATGTAACAAAACTGTAAAAAGTAATGGAAAATGATTCATCAGGCAAAGCAGAAAGGGAGAATTATGAAACGCAGAATGATTGCAGTACTGCTTTCCGGAATCCTGCTGTGCTCGGCAGCTGGATGCGGAAAAGAAGCAGTGACAGACAAGAGCACCGCAGCATCGTCGTCTCAGGAAGTGACAGAAACTCCGGCGGCAGAAGAAAGCCCGGAGGCCTCATCGTCCAGCGCAGATTCTACAGCAGAGTCAGCCAGTGCATCCACATCTTCTGAAAGCTCTGGAGATGAAGGAAAAGAAGCAGACAAAAAACGAATAGAAATCACCGTTCCGCACAAAGACGGCATGGAAGCATTGTACGACACCGTGGATGGACTTACCGTTGAAAAAGGCTCTTACATCGCCGTGGTTGCAAAAGACTTAAGTGCCGGTTTTTGGAAAGCCGTAAAAGCCGGTGCGCAGCAGGCACTTGACGATCTGAACGCCTCGCTTGGCTACACCGGAAACGACAAAGTTTATATGACATTTGAAGGCCCGGAAAATGAAAGTGACACCAACTCTCAGATCAATATCATCGACTCTGTCATTTCGGAAAATCCGGACGCGCTGATCCTTGGCATCATTGACCAGCAGTCGGGACAGGCACAGATGGAAGAGGCTTCCGACAGCCAGATTCCGGTCGTCATCGCGGATTCCGGTATCGAGAGTGATCTGATCACCTCGACATGTGCGACTGATCACGCAGCGGCAGCAAAGCTTGCGGCAGATCATCTCTGCGAGGCCATCGGCAACAGCGGAGAGGTTGCGATTGTTGCACATCAGTACAACACCGAGAGCAGCGTAGAGCGCGTGGAAGCATTTAAAAAAGAGATCGAAGAAAAATATACCGATGTGAAAGTGGTTCAGGTGAATTACGGAGATGGAGAAGAATCCATCGCGGACATGCTGAAAAATACACTTGAAACCTACCCGGCTCTGAAGGGCATCTTCTGTACGAACGAAGACATGGCAGACCAGACGCTGGATGCGCTGGCAGATATGGAAAATACTGAGCAGATTCAGATTGTCGGTTTTGATTCCGGTGAAAAACAGCAGAAAGCGATCCAGGAGGGACGCGAGTACGGTACCGTAACGCAGAATCCGTACGGTCTTGGCTATGCGGCAATCGTGGCGGCCGTCCGCGCGATTCAGGGACTTCCGGTAGATCAGAAGATCGATACGGGATATCAGTGGCTCGACAAAGACACGATCGATCTGGAGACAAATCAGAAGTATCTTTATAACTGAAAATCAGGATAAAAAATGAACCCGGCAGACAAGGGAATGTTCCTTTGCCTGCCGGGTTTTCTGCGCTGCAGTGCGGATTACGAGTTCTGATCGTCTTCGTAAATTCTCTGTACCTCTTCGGAAATCTGCTGCCGGATCGCGGAGAGATCGACATCCGGGATGCCGTCCTCGGTGATCTGCGGTTTGGAAGGAGAGGTATACGGCTTCGTGTCGCCCATGGAAGCTTTTGGGGATGTTTCTTCTTCGTCAAACTCCTCCGGAGCGGCCGGTTTTGCGGATGGCCGGCGGCGGATGATTTTCGGAAGATCTTTCTCATCGTCGTCATCGTCAGGTTCTTCCGGAACAAAACGGAAATCGTACATGGTGTTCTGCGAAACACGGGTACGGTTCGACGGTTTCTGATAGCTGCGGTACGGATCTCTTGCGTTGCCGGAAGAAGAGGAAGAGGAGCCGCGGCGTTTCTTTTTCTTCTTTCTGGATGGAAGAGGATCGAAACCGGATCTGCGCTTCCGTCTGGCGCGCGCTTTTGCACGGTGTTCGCGTTCTTCTTCGTCGTCATCCTCCCAGTAGTCCGCCTCTTTCCACGGTTTAAACTGGAAGAGCATGCCTGCTGCGGCGAGAATGGCAGAGACAATCCAGAACATCATGTTCAGATCGAGGTCCTTGAAGAAATATGCCATGCGGATCGTCGTGAGGGCGCCGCAGATGGAGGTGACCAGGATTACGGAAATGCGTTCGAACGGAACGCAGATCAGGCCGATCACGAAAGCGACGAGGGCGACGAGTCCATAACCTGTGGTATCGTTTGGATTAACGAGATGCCAGAGGCAAAAGCCGACGAGCCCGCAGATCAGAAGAAAAAGTCCGATCCGGTAGAGGACGAAGGCAATGATTGCGGTCAGAAGACCGGTGCCGACGGCAAGCGCCAGGGTGATCGTCGTGGTCTGATTCGTGTAGGTACCCGCTGCATAACCGGCGGCCGCGCCGAGAAAAAATCCGGGAATGACGCTCCAGAGCTTGCGGAGCGCATAGCCGAAGAAACAGTTCAGCAGGGCAAAAACAATCACAATCAGAAGAAGCTGCTGCTGGTAAACACCCATGACGTCCCGGACTTTATCGAGACCGCCAAGCAGCGTGTTGATGTTAAAAGCTTGCATATTCAGATTCATGATATTCACTCCTATATGATGTATCGGAAAAATAGATACAGGTTGTATTTTAGTACGGAACGGCGGTTTTGGCAAGTGAAATTGTGTTTGAGATCTGGGAAACGGCAGAATGGCGGCGGTGTGCATATGGTATAAGGAAGAGCAAAAAGGAAATAAAACAGGCATGAATCAGGATAGAGTGTATGAAAATAGAAGAAATTCCTATCAGGGAAATCCGATGGAGCGGCCGGAGCCGTTTTTTGCGGCACAGCCCTTATGGGGAAGAAGTATGGAGGAGCAGCAGGAAGCGCGGGAACGGCAGCGGATGCAGTCGTATTATTCCCGGACGGCATCTGATCTGCAGCGGCTGGTGGAGGCAGAGTGTGACCGCATGGATTACCGCGGCAGCATGATGTACGACGAATTCCCGGACCGGCTCATGATGGAGCACACCTGCCGGAATATCGCACGTCAGTACGGCAGGGAAAACGGCGGGAAGGATGAGAAAACGGCAGAAGAGGAACTGCTCGATTTGATCGGCGTTCTTTTTTATAATGAAATGTTCCGGAGGCGGAGCAGGAGGAAACATTATTACAATCTGTGGCTTTAAACTGCGCCATAAAGTAATAAGAGGGTAACACATTTTTAATAATTTTTCTGTTGTGGTTTTGCGGAAAACAGATTACAATATTAGCGAGGTTGTAAGGGGCTTTATTACACATGTTTACAAACGATTCAGGAAGTTTGGAGAGTATAAATGGAATTACAGAAATTATTACAGGATGAAATCCGGGAAGGGCTGTATCGTATCACGATCAGCGGCCCAAGAGGGGACAGTGAAGTGTCCAAAGTGAGAATACGCCCGGTTGAAATAAAAGGAAAACTGCTCTTTCAGTGCCAGGAGACTGTCGGCACGAAGGAGTTTCATAAAAATATGACAAAAGACGACGTGATCACCCGGATCAGCGACTGGATGAACGGAACCTTCAAGCAGATGCAGCTCGAATCCGACACCTGCACAGCATCCGTTCTGGTCAGCAAAAAGGGAACGATGACGATCAAAAAGAAACCGCATATGAAAGGAACCGGCAAACCCGTCAATCTGGCGCACAACCGGAAGAAACGGTATATTCTGGAAGAAGGAATCCCGGTTCCTTTTTTACAGGATCTCGGTGTTATGACAAAAGAAGGCAAAATCGTGCGGACCCGCTACGACAAGTTCCGCCAGATCAACCGCTTTCTGGAGTTCATCGAAGATATCCTGCCGCAGCTCCCATCGGACCGCGAGATCACGATTCTCAATTTCGGCTGCGGAAAATCGTATCTGACGTTTGCGATGTATTATTACTTCCGCGAACTGAAAAAACTGGATGTCAATATCATCGGACTTGACTTGAAAGAGGATGTCATCGCGATCTGCAACGGACTGGCGGAGAAATACGGCTATGAAAAGCTGCATTTCTATCAGGGCGACATCGCTTCTTATACCGGCCGCGACGAGGTCGATATGGTGGTGACGCTGCACGCGTGCGACACGGCGACTGACTATGCGCTGGAAAAGGCCGTCAAATGGAATGCAAAAGTTATTCTTTCCGTTCCGTGCTGCCAGCATGAGCTGAACCGCCAGATTGCAAACAAAGAACTGTATCCGATCATGGATTACGGCATCTTAAAAGAGCGCATGGCGGCGCTTCTGACCGACGGAATCCGGGCAAAGCTTCTGGAGAATGCAGGCTATGAGACACAGATTCTCGAATTCATCGACATGGAGCACACGCCGAAGAACCTTCTCATCCGCGCGGTAAAACGCCAGGAAGGCTCGAAAAAACTGCCGGAAGAACTGAAAGCGTGCATGGAAGCGTACCATGTGAAGCCGACACTGGCAGACCTCCTCACAGAAAAGGAGGAGCCGTGATGAATAAAAGAGCAGCAAGGATTCTGATCCTTTTTCTTGTTTTTGCCGCATCAGTCGGTGTGTTCACACACCTGATGAGCCACGAGACGACGGAGAATGCGACCGATCTGGACGCAGCGAGTCTTCCGGTGCTGTACATGAAGACCGCGGACATGACAGTGAACCGCATGTACGGATACTGCCAGGAGATGAACGGCGTAACGACAAGAGAAAACCTGACACCGCTGCCGATGGACCGTTCGCTTACGCTGGAAATTGATGCGAAGGGACAGAAAATTAAAAACGTGACCTATACGGTGGAAAGCACAGACGGCGGAGCGCTGATTGAAAACTCGGTGCTGAAATCGTTTGACGAGGACGGAAGCTATCTGAAAGCAGACTTCCAGTTAGAGACCGCGATTCTGATGAATCAGGAATATACGCTGAAGCTCGAGGTTGCCTACGGAAACGGCCAGTCTGCCTGGTATTACACCCGCATTGTACAGCGCAACGGCGTGGAGGTCGGCGATTATCTGGCCTACACGCAGATGTTTGCGCAGACATGCCTGGATAAAACGCAGGCGGAAGCGCTCGTTCCGCAGCTTGAGCCGGATGAGACGGGGGATAATTCTTCGTTCCTCAATGTCAACATTCATTCCAGCCTCGACCAGATTTCCTGGGGAAGCCTCGCACCGACGATCGTACAGCAGCCGGTGCAGCAGATCAAAGAAGCGAATGAGACGACGACCAGCATCACACAGGAGTACATGATCAGTGCGCAGGATGAGAACGGACAGACGGAGTATTATACCGTAAGCGAGTTCTACCGGATGCGAGAGTCCGACGGAGAGATTATTCTGCTGGACTTCGAGCGGAGCGTACAGCAGATCTTTGATCCGGAGCTTGGTGTTCTGACGAAATCCGGCATCAACCTCGGTGTGACCGGCGAGGATACCGAGTATGTGACGAATACGGCAGGTGATATTGTCGCATTTGTAGTAAACGGTGATCTCTGGTGCTACAACCGCAGCGCCAACAAGACGATCCGCGTTTTCAGCTTCCGTGAGAACGGCAGCATGGATGACCGGGAACAGCACGGAGAGCATGATGTCAACATTGTGCGTGTGGATGATGCGGGCGATGTGACGTTTGTTGTTTATGGCTATATGAACCGCGGAAACCACGAGGGTGAAGTGGGAGCAGCCGTTTACTATTATCGCGCCGAGCGGAATGTGGCAACCGAGGAGATTTTCGTTCCGGCGGATATTTCCTACGAGATGCTGAAAAAACAGCTCGACCGCCTCTCCTACGTCAACAAGCAGAGAGAGATGTATCTCTATCTGAATGAGAACCTGTGCAAGGTTGATATTGGAACCGGCACGACGACGGTGGTCCGGGAAAGTATCCCGGAGGACTGCTTTGTAGTATCGGAAAGCCAGGAGAGCATCGCGTGGATGGATGCGGACAATGCAAGCAGTGCGATGAACATCACCGTGATGAATCTGGAGAGCGGGGAAACGCAGCGCTTTGCGGCGGATGACGGACAGAAGATCCGGGCACTTGGCTTTATCAATGAAGACTTTGTCTATGGTATGGCAAACGACAGCGATATTTTAAAAGATATTTCCGGCAATGAAGTTTTCGCTATGCATACGGTGCGGATTGTCAGCATCGACGGAACCGTGAAAAAAGAGTATCACCAGAACGGCTATTATGTGACAGGCGTGTCGATTTCGGACGGCCTTCTGGAGCTGGACCGCGTGGTACGCCAGGAAAACGGCTATGCGGATGCGCCGGAGGATCACATCATGAACGGCGAGCAGCAGAGCCAGGAACTGGTGACGGGCCGCCTGGCAACGGTGGACGACAGAAGAGAGCAGCAGTTCCTTCTGGAATTCTCGACGAGCGGCAAAACACAGTCGCTTCTGACACTGACACCGAAATATATCTATTCAACCTTACGGACCGATCTTACGATGTCGTACGAAACAGGCAGCGCAGAGCTTTACTATGTATATGGAAAAGGAAAACTGATCGCCATTTTAAGCTCCCCGGCCGAGGCCGTACAGCTTGCCGATGAGAATGTCGGCGTTGTGCTGAACAGCAGCCAGTCCTATGTGTGGGAGCGCGGAAACCGCCAGCAGGGCATGCGCCTCGACGAGACAACGATGCCGTCGGGATTCCAGAGTGCATCTTTGGACGAAAACGTGCTGAAGGAGTCACTCGGTGATGATTACGAACTGCTGAACCTGACGGGCTGCACAAGAGAAGAAATTCTCTACATGATCAGCAGCGGCTACGGCGTTGTTGTAAAGACCGGCGAGAACGAGAGTCTGCTTCTGACCGGATACGATATTTTCGGAAATTCCTGGCTGTATAACCCGGCAACGGGCGAGACAACTGCACTTTCTGACGATGACAGCGATGCATTGTTCGCACAGAACGGCAATGTCTTCATCAGTTATATTAAAAAAGTAAAGATCGAGTGATTTGCGGGGTTTTCTAATGACGCAAAAAGTGCTAGAATAAAGAAAGCACTATGAATATTTAGGGAGAAAAAAGACAATGAAACTTACAACCATCCGAGAGATTTATAAAAACCGGGAAGCATACCTGGACAAAGAAGTAACCGTAGGCGGCTGGGTGCGCAGCGTACGTGATTCCAAAACCTTTGGTTTCATCGTTCTGCACGACGGAAGCTATTTCGAAACCCTGCAGATCGTATACCACGATGAGATGGAAAACTTCGCTGAGATTTCCAAAATGAACGTCGGCGCAGCCATCATCGTAAAAGGTACCCTCGTTGCTACCCCGCAGGCAAAACAGCCGTTTGAGATTCAGGCGGCAGAAGTTACCGTAGAGGGCGTTTCCGCACCGGATTACCCGCTGCAGAAAAAACGCCACTCCATGGAATACCTTCGTACCATTTCCCATCTGCGTCCGAGAACCAACACCTTCCAGGCAGTATTCCGTGTTCGTTCCCTCTGCGCCTATGCGATCCATCAGTTCTTCCAGGAGAGAGACTTCGTTTATGTCAACACCCCGCTGATCACCGGAAGCGACTGCGAGGGAGCCGGCGAGATGTTCCAGGTAACCACCATGGATCTTGACAATATTCCGAAAACCGAGGACGGCGCTGTTGATTTCACACAGGACTTCTTCGGAAAGAAGACAAGCCTTACCGTAAGCGGACAGTTAAACGGCGAGACCTTTGCACAGGCATTCCGCAATATCTACACCTTCGGACCGACCTTCCGTGCAGAGAATTCCAACACCACCCGCCATGCAGCAGAGTTCTGGATGATCGAGCCGGAAATCGCTTTCGCTGATTTGGAGGATGATATGGAGCTTGCTGAGGCAATGCTGAAATATGTCATCCGCTACGTTATGGAGCATGCACCGGAAGAAATGCAGTTCTTCAACAGTTTCGTGGACAAGGGACTGATCGAGCGTCTGAACCATGTCGTAAATTCTGAGTTCGGCCGTGTAACCTACACCGAGGCTATCGAGCTTCTGGAGAAAAACAACGACAAATTCGATTACAAAGTATACTGGGGATGCGATCTGCAGACCGAGCATGAGCGTTATCTGACCGAGCAGATCTTCAAGAGACCGGTTTTCGTTACCGATTATCCGAAGGAGATCAAAGCGTTCTACATGAAGCTGAACGATGACAACAAGACAGTTGCCGCTATGGACTGTCTGGTTCCTGGCATCGGAGAGATCATCGGCGGAAGCCAGCGTGAGGACGACTACGAGAAACTGCTTGGCCGTATGAAAGAGCTGGGACTTGCTGAGG
Organism: Blautia sp. TM10-2; assembly: GCF_003480845.1. NCBI lineage: Bacteria > Bacillati > Bacillota > Clostridia > Lachnospirales > Lachnospiraceae > Blautia > Blautia sp. TM10-2. Next base: position 94,934 of record NZ_QUJZ01000015.1, read on the forward strand.
AAGATTACGGATTCTATCTGGACCTCAGAAAATATGGTTCTACCCACCATGCAGGATTCGGACTGGGATTTGAAAGATGCGTCATGTATCTGACCGGAATGGGCAATATCCGCGACGTCATCCCGTTCCCGAGAACAGTAAACAACTGCGAGCTGTAATTACGAAAAGTGATATAGAAACTTAAAAAATACGGATGCCGGGTGCAGTGGAATCCAATGTGGATTTGGTGTGCCTGACGTCCGTATTGTAGTAATGGAGAAAATGAATCCAGAAAGGGGTATGCGCCTATGCGGTTTATTCATATTGCGGATGTGCATCTCGGCATGCAGCCGGATGCGGGATTTCCCTGGAGCGAGGAGCGAGGGGAGGCCATCTGGGAGAGCTTCCGGCGGATCATCCGCCTGGCCGGTCGGGAAAAGACGGACTTTCTGCTGATTGCGGGAGATCTGTTTCAGTGCCAGCCGCTTCTGCGGGAACTGAAAGAGGTTAATGATCTCTTTGCTTCCATCCCGGAGACGATCGTCGTGCTGATTGCCGGAAACCACGATTATGTGAAACGGGAGAGCTTTTACCGCGGTTTCGACTGGGCAGACAACGTGGTAATGCTCCTGTCGCCGGAGCCGGAGTGTGTTGAAGTCCCGGAGAAGAAGACGGCGGTGTACGGATGCAGTTACGACAAAAAAGAGATTCTGGAAAACCGGCTGGACGGCGTGCGGCCGGAGGGAAAAATGAAATATCATCTGCTGCTCGCGCACGGCGGCGATGCCCGCCACATGCCGTGGAATCCGGGCCGCATGGCGCAGGCTGGGTTTGATTATATTGCGTGCGGGCACATTCATAAGCCGGGGATTCTTATTCCCGACAAAATGGCATACGCAGGCGCACTCGAACCGACGGATGAGACGCAGTTGGGGCCGCACGGCTACATCCGCGGAACGGTGGACGAGCACGGCACGCGGATTCAGTTTGTGCCGTTTGCCAGATATGAGTACGAAGATCTGGTGTTGAACGTGACGGAGGATCTGACACAGTATGCGCTGGAGACGAAGCTGAAACAGGAGCTGGCGCTGCGGGAGGATGGGAAGATCCGAAAAATCATCCGCCTGAAACTTGTGGGACACCGTGCCGCCGAGCTGGAATTTTCTCCGAAACGGCTGCTGGACTGCGGCAGAGTCATCTCCGTGGAGGATGAAACACGTCCGGCGTACGATCTGGAACAGCTGAAGAAAACGTATGGCGCTAGTCTGATCAGCGCCTATATTGAAGCATTTGAAACAAAGACGGATGCGCAGTCACAGAAGGCGCTCGACTATGGTCTCGAGGCGCTGCTGGCGGCACGCAGGAACGGCTGAAAAAAAGATTGCGGGAGGTATAGAAGATGAAAATAGAAAAACTGGAAATCCGCAATTTTGGAAAAATGCAGAACCGCACGCTGGAATTTTCCGATGGGATTCAGCTCATCAGCGGGGAAAATGAGAGCGGAAAATCGACCGTCCATACCTTCATCCGCAGCATGCTGTTCGGCATGACACGCGGCCGGGGGCGGGCGGCAAAAAATGATGTCTACAGTCGTTATGAGCCATGGGAAAATCCGGCATACTATGCGGGAGAGATGGTGCTTGAAAGCGGCGGCAAACGGTTCCGTCTGACCCGGAATTTCGGGCGGCAGAACGCCAATGCAAAGCTGGTGTGCCTGACGGACGGCGAGGTGCTCTCCGTGGAGGACGGCGATCTTTCCATGCTGCTCGGCGGTGTCAGTGAGATTGTGTATGATAATACGGCTTCGATCGGGCAGTTAAAAGGAAGAACCGAGGAAGGGCTTGCGGATGAGCTGCGGAACTATATGGCAAATTACCAGGGGAGCAGCGATGGAGAGCTCGATGTGGCGGCGGCGCTGGATCTGCTGAAGCAGAAGAGAAAGCGCCTAGAGCAGGAACAGAAAAAGACGCTGGCGGGACTGGAAAAACGGAAGGAAGAACTTGAGACGAAAATTTCCGTTTTTACGGAGGAGTGCCGTCAGAGCGAGGAGAATCTGCAGCAGGCGAAAGAGCAGATGAAGCGGGATATTTATCAGAAGGATGTGCCGATCGAACGGGTGCGGAAGATGAAAAAAGAATCTCGGAAGAGCCGCAAATGGGGTGCCGCGTGCGTGGCGCTGGCTGGATTTCTCTTGTTCTTATGCATTCTGCAGTTCTTCCATATTGATTCGCTGCTGACGAGAACGGGACTCGGGCTTGCGATTGCGGCGCTCTTGTATCTGGCGTACAGTCTGTTCCGTCACCGGAAAACGGAGGTCGAGCAGGTCGTGACGGAGCCGGAGGAGCAGGCGATCCGCCGCCAGCAGTGGAATGTGGACCGCCTGAAGCAGGAGCTGGGGCAGAAACAGACGGTGCTGTCGAACCTGCAGAGTGAATACGAAGAGCTCTGCATTTTCATGACGGAAAAAGATCATCTGCAGGAAGAACTCGATGCGCTTTCCCTGGCGGGGGAGACGATCCAGAGTCTCTCCGTACAGATGCAGAGCCGGATCGGCGACCGCTTAAAACAGCAGATGTCAAAAACGCTGTCATCGCTGACGAATGGCCGCTATCTGCAGGTGAATATGGATGAGAATCTGCGGATCGGCCTTCACACCGCAGACGAATATGTGCCGCTTGAACAGGTCAGCCGCGGCACGATCGAGCAGGCGTACTTTGCGCTCCGCATGGCGGCGATGGATGTGCTCTGCGGCGAGGAGGAGCTGCCGGTGATTCTCGATGAATCGTTTGCGTTTTACGATGAAAACCGGCTGAAAGAAACTTTGAAATGGCTGGCGGAAAACCGGACGCAGGTGCTGCTCTTTACGTGTCAGAAGCGGGAGGAGGAAGCACTCTCGGAGATGGGAATTCCGTACCGGAAAATTGTGCTTTAAGTAATGCGGCTCGCAGAGAATCGGTGAGTTGTGGTTTGGAAATAAAGGAGAATAAAAGTTATGCTGACAATAGGATGTCATTTATCATCGTCCAAAGGATATCTTGCCATGGGAAAAGAGGCGGTGTCCATCGGGGCGAATACCTTTCAGTTTTTTACAAGAAACCCGAGAGGAAGCAAGGCGAAAGCCATCGACGAGGCGGATGTCGCAGCGTTTCTTTCTTACAGTAAGGAGCATGGAATCGAGCGCATTTTGGCACATGCGCCGTACACGCTGAATCCGTGCTCGAAGGATGCGCACACGAGAGAGTTTGCATGGATGACGATGGCGGATGATCTGAAACGGATGGAGTATACGCCGGGAAACTGCTACAATTTCCACCCGGGCAGCCATACCGGACAGGGGGCGGAAGAGGGAATCCGTCTGATTTCGGAGATGCTGAATGAAATTTTAAAACCGGAGCAGACGACCACGGTGCTGCTCGAGACGATGGCAGGAAAAGGAACCGAAGTCGGCCGCTCGTTTGAGGAGCTGGCGGCGATTCTGGAGCGCGTGGAATTAAAAGACCACATGGGTGTCTGCCTGGATACGTGCCATGTGTACGATGCGGGATACGATATTGTGGATCACCTCGATGATGTGCTTGAGAGGTTCGACCGCGTGGTAGGACTTTCGAAGCTGAAAGCGGTTCATCTGAACGACAGCAAGAATCCGTTTGAGAGCCATAAGGACCGCCATGAGAAGATCGGCGAGGGATCGCTGGGACTTGCGGCATTTGAGCGGATTGTGACACATCCGGCGCTGGCGGGACTGCCGTTCTATCTGGAAACACCGAATGAGCTGGACGGATATGCAAAAGAGATCGCGCTGCTGCGCGGGTTTGCGAAATAGAGGAAGAAGGTAAGAGAAAGTGGAAAACACGAGAGAGAAGAATAAAAGATCTGACGGAAGAAAAAAGACGTATTTCGACAGGGAAAATAAAAAGAAAGCTGTTCGTATCGAGAAAACAAAGAGCGTGGCACCGGAAAAAGGAAAGCAGAAAAAGAGTTCATCATCGTCGAAATGTCCTTATCAGAAAAAATGCGGCGGATGCACATATCTGAACCTCTCCTACGAAGAGCAGCTCGCGAAAAAAGAGCAGTTCCTGAAGAAGACTCTGAAGGGCATCGTCCCGGTCAAAGGCATGGTTGGCATGGAAAATCCTTATCATTACCGGAATAAAGTCAATTCCGCCTTTGCACGCAAAAAAGACGGAACGATCATATCCGGCATTTATGAAAAGGGCACACACAAAGTGGTCCCGGTCGATGAGTGCCTGCTCGAGGATCAGCGTGCCGATGCCATCATCCGCGATATCCGCAGTCTGCTGAAGAGCTTCAAAATCATGATCTACAACGAGGACAGCGGCTACGGCCTCCTGCGCCACGTCATGGTGCGCACCGGCTTTGCTTCCGGCGAGATCATGGTCGTCCTCGTCTGCGTATCACCAGTCTTCCCGTCAAAAAACAACTTCGTAAAGGCCCTGCGCAAATTCCACCCGGAGATCACCACGATCGTACTGAACGTCAACGACCGCACCGACAGCATGGTACTCGGAAAACGCGACATTGTCCTCTTCGGACGCGGCTACATCGAGGATGAACTCTGCGGCTGCACCTTCCGCATCTCCCCGCAGTCCTTCTACCAGGTCAACCCGGTTCAGACGAAAAAACTGTACGAAAAAGCCATCTCCCTGGCCGGCCTCACCGGAAACGAACGCGTCCTGGACGCCTACTGCGGAATCGGAACCATCGGCCTCATCGCATCCCGCGATGCCAGAGAAGTCATCAGCGTCGAACTGAACCCGGACGCCGTCCGCGATGCCGTAACAAACGCCAAACGAAACCAAATCAAAAACGTCTCCTTCTACCAGAACGACGCCGGCGCCTTCATGGTCTCCATGGCCGAAAAAGGCGAAAAAGCCGACATCGTCTTCATGGACCCGCCAAGAGCCGGCAGTGATGAAGCCTTTCTGTCCTCTGTCGTAACCCTTTCACCGAAAAAAGTGGTCTACGTCTCCTGCAATCCGGAGACATTGGCGAGAGACCTGCGGTATCTGACAAAACACGGATATAAGGCAGAAGAGGCATGGGGGTATGATATGTTCGCGTGGTCGGAGCATGTGGAAAGTATCGTGTTGCTTTCCAAACTTAAATCAAATAAGTTGAAGCATATCAATGTGGAATTAGAGATGGATGAGCTTGATTTGATGGCGGCGGAGAGTAAAGCGATCTATGCGGAAGTCAAGGATTATGTTTCTGAAGCAAAGCGGATTGAAAGTTAGCAACTTGTATATCGCACAGGTGAAGCAGAAATGCGGCATTATTGAGAGGGCAAATTATAACCTGTCAAAATTGGAAAACTCTAGACAGCCGAAGTGTCCGCCAGGGAAAGAAGCGGCTATAAGGGAGGCACTGGAACATTTTCGGATGATATGACGATATCGTAGAAATAGAAGAATCCTTTTTCTTTGACTTGGTTCTTTAAGTCCCTTTGTTAGTTTTGGTTAGTGGGACATAATTTTACATTTGAAGAAACGTGAATACGTATCGGAAGATAGATAGAGAGTTCAAACAGATACGAAGGAGTTTTGTTCATAAATGATAGAAAAAAATAAGATTTTAGAATCATGGATAATGGTGGAACATTTATCGGAGGGAGACATCGGTTTGAATGATAAGGCTATTCTCACTCTGAATGATTTGCAGGAACAGGATTTCTATTCTCTGTTTCTGCATAAAATTGAGAAAAAGAAATGGAATCGACGGCAAAAAGGAGGAGTCGTTGTCTATTTTGATATTTTTAAATTTCAGGAAGTTGTGGACATACTTCATGCAGAGTATGGCTTGGAATCGACGGATGAGGATATTCGTTTCGGAGACAAGTTCAGTTTCGCGCTGTATTTCGATAAGAATCTTAATTTTCTGGAGGATATGACATTCTTTACAGAAAGTGCTTACATACGGAAATTCAAAAAAGTTCCCTATGAGAAAGAGTTTCGGGAATTTGAGAAAGATTTTAAAAATCAGCTTGCTCAGGATTTTGATGAGACAGCAGGGGATTCGGCGAAGTTTAATGCTGCGATGCAAAAGGAACTCCTGCAACATGAGGTTGATATAATAAATTGCCGGATGAAGATTCTGGGAAATATCGAGACTGAAGCGACGAATCTGCATTCTTTTTTCATCGATGATCTGGAAAAAGCAAAAAAAATCGAAACGGTTAATTTGAATGCTTATTTGTATGGAAATAAAAAGGAACGCATGAACCTTGACAGCAAAAAAGATTCAGTGAATTTTCATCCGCATCTGTTTGAACAAATTCTGCAGCCGAAGAATTATCCCCTGGGAAGGTTTCCAAGCAATACGACATATGCGCTTTCTCTGATGCAGCAAGTTGCGGTAAACTTATCCATCGGCTTTGACAACAATCAGATGAGAAGTGTCAACGGTCCGCCTGGAACCGGAAAAACGACGCTTTTGAAGGACATATTTGCGCAGTTAGTGGTACAGCAAGCGTATAGTATTGCGAAACTTTCGGACCATTTTATCAAAGGAACAGAGAAAACAATTTATTTTAATCATGCATCGATTGGAGAGATCCCGGAACATATTATCGAAAATAATATCGTGGTTGCAAGTTCGAATAATGGTGCGGTTCAAAACATTGTGAACGAACTTCCGTTGAGTAAGGAGATTGACAATTTTCTAATCGATGAACTGAAAGAAGCGGACTATTTTTGTGAGATATCGAATGCGAAGGTGTCGGTAGAGTGGTTGGAAGATGAGAACGGGAAGAAAAGAGAGGAACTGGTAAAAGAATCTGTTCCGGGAGAAGAAAAGTTTTGGGGAGTATTTTCACTTGAAGGTGGAAAAGCGAATAATATGAGCAATATCCTCACGAATATGAAGCATATCCACAAATATTTGGAAGAAGATTATCTGCCGAATCAAGGTATATATAAACAATTTCTGAGTCATTATGAGGAAGTAAAAGCGATTCGAACAAAAAGGCAGGAATTTGCAGATAGCGTTCGGATGTATCAGGAATATACTCAAAAGATGGAACAGGTTCGTGGCAGCTATCAAGAAAAATTAGAGAAGAAAGAGCATGAATTGTGCGTAGAACTTAAGAAGCTTGCAGAAAATAAACAGGAATGCGGGCAGCAGTTGGAACAGTTACATCTCAGTTTGAAAGAGGTACAAAACAGGGCAGAAGCTGTCCGAAAAAATATGGACAGTATGAACCAGTGCCTTCAAGTACACAAGGAGCAACGTCCTTGCTTCTTTGCGGGAAAGAAAAAGAAAGAGGAATATAGGAGCAGATTAAATGAGATTACGGATCAGTTAGTAAAATTAAATGATGAAGATATAGAATGCAGGGAACAGGAGAAAAAAATTAATGAAAATATTCATTTGCGGCAAACAAGGCTGAGTAAAATTAATGAAAAACAGGAGAAGCTTAAGCAGGAGTTTAACAGTTGGAAGACGGTGGAAACAGGTAAAATTTCAAATTTGGAGAAAAGAGTCCGCGAATATGAAAATATAAAAAACGACAGTAAGACAGAACCGCTGAATATGAATCAGGAGTATGAAGATTTACAGATATCAAACCCGTGGTTTGACGAAGCGTATCGTGTCGCACAGTCAAAATTGTTTGTTATGGCATTACGTGTTCGAAAACAATTTCTTTATGAGAACAGAAAAAATGTAAAGGCGGCCATTATCGTCTGGGATCAGCAGGAGAAGTATTTGGATCGAAAGCATGTGATTGAGGCGGCATGGAACTGGATTAATATGACAATTCCGGTGATTAGTTCTACGTTTGCCAGTTTTTCGCGTATGTGCAAAAATCTTGGAGCTGAGACACTGGGGCATCTTTTTATCGATGAAGCAGGACAGGCGCTGCCACAGGCGGCTGTCGGTGCAATCTATCGCAGCAGGCATGTAATGGTGGTCGGTGATCCGTTGCAGATTAAACCGGTTCTTACGTTGGATTCTAATACCCTATATATGTTGGGGGAGCATTTTGGAGTGACAGAAAAATATTTATCTGCATCTGCATCCGCACAGATTTTAGCAGATGCGGCAAGTCAGTACGGGTTTTATCGAAAACAGGACAAGGCGGAGGATTCATGGGTTGGAATTCCGCTATGGGTGCATAGAAGATGTCGGTATCCGATGTTTACAATTTCGAACATGATTTCCTATGACGGATTTATGGTGCAGGGAATGGAAAAGTACGGAAAAGCAGACTGGTTTGATGTTGGTGGAATGGCGAACAATAAATATGTCGAGGAACAGGGAGAATTCCTTTTGCATAAGCTCAAGGAGATGATAGATAAAAATCCGAAAATCTTAGATAAAAAAGAAAAAGATGTGGTTTATGTAATTACACCGTTTTCCAATGTGGCATATCAGCTTTCTCAGAAATTACGGAAAATTCACTTTACCCGATATGATGAACAGGGAAAACCGACAAATGTCGGAACTGTCCATACGTTTCAGGGGAAAGAGGCTCCAATCGTATTTTTTGTACTCGGTGCCGACAGGCAGAGCAGCGGAGCGGCACGCTGGGCAGTAACCGAAGCGAACATAATGAATGTTGCGGCGACGAGGGCCAAAGAGGAGTTTTATATTATTAGTGATAGGAAATTGTATCTTGGGCTTGGGTGTGATGTTGCAACAGATACGGATCGGATTATCAGAGAATATAAAAATCAGTATCTTGTGGATGATCATGCACACAAGAATGAGTTGCGCATGCAGGTTGACGAGACACGGACACTCATTATTGATGCGGATTTTAGACGCATTACAGGAACGGTCAAATATGTTGGAAAGGGAACAGAAAGTTTTTATGCCTATGTAGTTGGTGCTGATGGAAAAGAATATTCCATTACCGAAAGTATTTATTCTAAGACAGAGAGTGCAATAGAAGTGATTCAAAAGGGTAAAAAAATATCTTTTATTCCAGGAGAAGGGAATAAGAAACTATTTGCTACAGAGGTGAAGATAGATGTTTAATTAAGAGAGAGGTTATCGGGAATTTAATGGAACGGTAAAGGGAGGGGTAAAAGATGGAGGATCAAAGAGACAATCCTAATATTATTGGGAGTGAAATCATCATATATCAAACGGAAGATGGATATACAAAAATTGACGTTAAATTTGAAGACGAGACCGTTTGGCTTACACAGGCACAATTATGTGAGTTGTATCAGACAAGTAAATCTAATATCAGCGAGCATATCAAGCATATTTTTGAAGAGGAAGAATTGGATGAAGAGTCAGTTGTTCGGAAATTCCGAACAACTGCAGCTGATGGAAAAAACTATAATACAATTCATTATAATCTTGATATGATTATTTCTCTTGGATATAGAGTGAAATCCAAGATTGCTACAAATTTCCGTCGGTGGGCTGCTGAACGATTAAAAGAGTACATGATAAAAGGCTTTACAATGGATGATGAACGGCTAAAAAATCTGGGTGGGGGTAATTATTGGAAAGAGTTATTAGACCGTATTCGGGATATTCGCTCATCTGAAAAAGTGATGTACCGACAGGTACTTGACCTTTATGCAACAAGTGTTGATTATGATCCCAAGAGTAGTGAATCCATTGCATTTTTTAAAATGGTACAAAATAAATTACACTATGCAGCACATGGACATACAGCAGCAGAAGTTATATACGAGCGTGCGGACGCCAGTCAGCCTTTTATGGGATTAAAAAGTTTTTCTGGTGATTTTCCTGTATTGAAAGATATCAGTATTGCCAAAAATTATCTCAATGATGAAGAGTTAAAGATCCTAAATAATATTGTATCGGGATATTTTGATTTTGCGGAGATTCAAGCTATGCGTCACAATCCCATGCATATGGAAGATTATGTGGAACACCTTGATAATGTTTTGAAAACTACAGGTGAAAAAGTGTTGCAAGGAGCCGGAACGATTAGTCATGCACAGGCAATTGAAAAAGCAACAGAAGAATATCGGAAATATCAGGTGCAGAACTTATCGCCGGTTGAAGAAGAATATTTGGAAAGCATTAAAAATATTCACAGTACAGTAAAGAAAAACAGTAAGAATTAATTTTCATAAAAGAGATTTTTAGAAGTTGGTAAAAATACGAGTTTGGACAATGATGAGTATGTCGAGACGGTCTGTTTGCTGTCAAGAAAATAAAATCAAGTACTGAAAAGTAGCGTATTTCCGAGCTTTTTGTAAGGTTGGTATCATCAGAGAAGCCTTGCGGAAAGCTCGGTTTTATTATATGGAAACATATCTACTTTTTGGTCTGATTGGAGAAAAAGTGGATGGCCGGAAAATTGCGGTAGGGTTTAGGCTGTGGATTAGATGTTAGCATTTCCGGATTTGGTTCATCGTGAATCAGTCGATACAGCGGATGTTTGATAGTTTTTTCCTTGCCACCGGTACCGGTGTATTGATATACATGGACTCTGTGACCTGAACATAAAGTTTGTCATCTACTTTTGTTGCGATAAAATCCACTTCGGAATTATCCACTTTACCAATAGAGACATCATAGTCTCTACGTAGCAGTTCAAAGTAAACAACATTTTCTATTGCATGTCCGCTATCACGATCCCTGAATCCAAGCAGATAGTTTCTAAGTCCGATATCAACGATGTAATACTTTCCAAGAGTACGTAAGAATTCCTTTCCTTTAATATCAAATCTCTTGATGTCATAGAAGAAGTATGCTTCCAGTAGCGCATTCACATAGGCCTGAACAGTGTGAGCGCTTGGAGTTCATAGTGTTCGCCGGTTTTATCAAATGCTTGCTTGCGTGTGCCACCTAACGCACTTTTGGTTTCTCTTATTTCAAAATCATGGAATGTTAAAAATTCAGAGAAGGACAATGGAAGCATCTTTATTTCTACGCATCTGCCTGATAAATAGGTAGCATATTCAGAGGAGAGCATATAAGCATTCGAACCAGTAACATAAATATCGCAATTGAAATCAACATGGAAAGAGTAAGCATAAACTCATGAAAAAAATTAAGTTTATGCACTGAAATGCAGAAACTATTAAAATTTGACAATTTTTGTATTTTACAAGAAGAGAATGCCTCTATCATTGTAGACAGAAGCACCGGTATTATTTCCACAGCGGATAGCACGGTCGAGCTCATGATGGGGAGATTATTTGATGAATTATGTGCTAATATTCTGCAATTCTACTGCTGGTCGATTGATTTATGTACACTCTCATTATAATATGTGTGCAGGAGGTGGATATATGTATCAGATTAGTAATGAAAAATTCGGTTTATTTGTAACCGAATTAAGAAAGGAAAAGAATTTAACTCAAAAGGATTTGGCTGAAAAATTATATGTATCAGATAAAACAGTTAGCAAATGGGAACGTGGTCTTAGTATGCCCAATGTCGTATTACTCATACCAATAGCTGATATATTAGATGTTACCGTTACAGAATTGTTACGTGGAGAAAAAATAGATACACAGAAAAATATTGATAAAAAAGAAATCGAGGAATTGGTAGTAGGCTCTCTCGATATGGCTGTTAGGGATTCTATTCACCAGCATAGAAAAAACTGGATATTAGCATATTTGTTATGTTTTTTTATATCTATTACAGAAATTATTATGTTAGTTGTATCTGGAAGTTCGTTAGCTGAGATGAAAAGGGATATATTGCTAGTTACCGGGGGAATGCTTTTATTTGGTGCATGGTTTTGTTTCTTTGCAAAAGACATATTACCAACATATTATGATGCCAACAAGATAAATTATGTTTCACAAGGAATTTTTAGAATACATCTAGTTGGTTTATCTTTTAACAATGGAAATTGGATATATATCTGCACAACTTTAAAAATATGGATACTTGCAACAGTTGTTTTATATCCTCTTGCAGGTATTATAATAATCAATTGTTTCAATATAGCTTTATGGGATATTTTGAATAAAATTTTCCTAATTATGATATTAGGCGGTATGGTAGTTTCGATTTACATTATCGGGAAAAAATACGAATAATTAAATTACCTGTTATTGTTGTGGATAGTACTAATTTACAACATTCTTCATGGGAAATATGGAATGATGCAGAAGAGGTTGTGTTAAGAGAATTAGTGTACATTTAAAACGTGGAAAGCCCCTTCGGGAGCTTTTTTCTGTTTATAAGATAATTTCTGCCGGAGATTTTGATTTAATAATTTGATTTATAAAACTGGCAATGATACAATTAGCGTAATTTGAAAGAAAGCAGAGAAAATATGAGTGAAAACTTACTGATTGTTGAAGATGACAAAAAATTAAATGATGGAATACGTCTCGCATTGAAGAATGATTCCTATTTCTTTTATCAGTGCCAGACTTTGCAGGAGGCTAGAGAAATCTTGAAAAAGGAAGATATCACATTGGTTTTATTAGATGTGAACTTGCCGGATGGGAATGGGATTGATTTTGTAAGAGAAATAAGGAAAAACAGTCAGGTGCCGATTATCCTGCTTACAGTAAATAACATGGAAGTAGATATCGTAACAGGATTGGACGCTGGGGCAAATGATTATATTACGAAACCGTTTAGTTTGATGGTTTTGCGTGCAAGAGTGTCTGTGCAGCTTAGAAATAAAGATGCAGTAGTTAAGAATTCTATGGAGTTTGATGGATTCGAGTTCTATTTCGATAAAATGGAATTTTTCAAAAATGGAGAACTTATTGAACTGAGTAAGACAGAACAAAAACTCTTGAAAGTGCTGTGCGAAAACAGAGGAAAAGTAGTGAAGCGAGAATACCTGATTGACGAGGTATGGCAAGGAGATACAGAGTTTGTGGATGCTCATGCTCTGACTGTTGCAGTTAAACGTCTCAGAGACAAATTAGAAGATGATACGCAGAAGCCTAAATATATCAAAACGGTTTATGGAATTGGTTATACCTGGGCGGTGAATGGATGATAGAAATAATTATATTGATTGTAGGAATATTTGTTTTAAGTGGAATCTTCTGGCATAGCATTTTTTATCAGAAAGAAAAAAAGCTTTTGAACCGGCTGCAGCAAATGCTGGATTGTGCTATAGATGGAGAACTGGAACGGACAGAAATATCAGAAGAAAAGTACTCTGCTCTTGAAAACAGCATGAAACAACATTTAGACAGTAGCTTTCTGGCAAGAAAGAACCAACAGGAACAAAAAGAAGTGATACAGAAACTTATTTCCGACATTGCGCATCAGACGTTGACTCCTATTTCAAATTTGAAAATTTATGGTGAAATACTCTCTGAAACAAATCATGAAAATCAGGAGGAGATAGATACCATTTTGGAGCAGACAGAGAAATTAGATTTCCTGATACAATCATTGGTCAAATTATCACGGATGGAGAGTGGAATTATCGCAGTACATTCGGAGAATACTACTATTACACAGATGCTTGAATCCATACAGCAGCAGTTTAGCGTGAAAGCAAGGGAGAAGAATATTACTCTGAGCCTATGTGACACGGATTTGCATGTTCTATGTGATCCAAAATGGACTGTGGAGGCACTCGGAAATATTGTAGATAATGCGATTAAATACACAGCATGTGGGGGAAATGTTCAGGTAAAAGCTGAGCAGAATTCTTTCTTTGTAAAGATTGATATTATTGATGATGGCATTGGAATAGAAAAAGAAGAAATACCAAAGATATTTGGAAGGTTTTATCGGAGTCTGTCAGTGGCAGACCAGCCAGGAGTAGGAATTGGCTTATTCCTTGCAAGAGAGATTATTCAGGCACAAAAAGGGTATATAAAAGTGACATCAGAGAGAGGAAAGGGCTCTATCTTTTCTGTGTTTCTCCCGATATCAAAAAAGGAATAGTATCAAAACTGTGATATTTCAGAAACCGGATAGAGACATTGTTGTGATAAAGTCTGTATTGTAAAGAGCAATACAGGCTTTTTTAAAATATAAGACAGGGAGGAAGACATGAATATATTAAAAACGGTAGATTTACAAAAAATATATGGACAAGGAGAAACAGAAGTCAAAGCCCTTGATGGTGTAAATTTAGAAGTGGAAAAGGGGGAGTTTGTAGCGATTGTTGGAACTTCCGGGAGCGGAAAGTCTACGATGCTTCATATCATTGGAGGATTAGATAATCCAACATCTGGGCAGGTAATTGTGGATGGACAGAACTTAAGCCATATGACAGATGAAGAGCTTACCATTTTCCGACGCAGGAATATTGGTTTCGTATTTCAACAGTATAATCTGGTTCCGATGTTGAATGTATGGGAGAATATTATTCTTCCCGTGAAGCTGGATGGAAAAAAGATTGAAAAGAAATATGTAGATGAAATCATTGATACACTTGGTATTCGAACAAAATTGGAAAATCTGCCAAGTGCTCTATCCGGCGGACAGCAGCAGAGAGTGGCAATTGCGAGGGCTTTAGCTGCAAAACCTGCCATTTTGCTCGCTGACGAACCGACTGGAAATTTGGATTCGAAGACAAGTCAGGATGTATTAGGGCTTCTGAAAGTAACCAGTAAGCGTTTTCACCAAACCATCGTTATGATTACCCATAATGAAGAGATTGCCCAGATGGCAGACCGGATTTTACAGATAGAAGACGGAAAAATTGTTTCAGACAGTGGTGTGGTATAGCAGGGGGCGATTTTATGGTAAAAGTAGAGAATAAAGAGACGTTACGATTATTAACGAGTCGTTTTATGAAAATGAATCGCGCCAGGAATGTTATTGCCGTTATTGCAATCATTCTGACTTCCCTTTTATTCACAAGTCTCTTTGTGGGAAGTGTATCTATGATTCTTTCCAAAAGAGCAACGGAAATTAAGCAGTTTATGGATTCTGCCCATGCCAGTGCACAGAATCTGTCAGAAGAAGATGCAAAGCGATTGCAGCAAACAATCGAACAGAGTGAAGATGTTAAGCGATATGGTTCCGGTATTTTTCTGGGAGCTGGAATGGACGAAAGGTTTGGTTTTTCCGTAGAGGTCCGATATGCAGATGAAAATACGGCAGAAAGTTTTAATTGTCTGCCAACCACAGGAAGACTGCCGGAGAAAGAAAATGAAGTAGCACTTAGCAGCATGGTATTGGAATCTCTGGGAGTTACACCAAAGATTGGGGAAGAAGTAACGCTGACCTGGGAAGTAAATCCCATGCTGAAACAATATAAGACAGATACGTTTAAGATATGTGGATTCTGGCAAGGAGACAAAGCTGTTTTAGGTCAGATGGTCTGGGTATCCGAAGCCTATGCAAAGGAGAATCGTTATCCCGTTACGCAGGAAGAATTAGAAAATGGTATCTACAATGGAGGAAAAGAGTATTTTCTCTGGTACAAGAACCTTTGGAATCTGGAAAAGAAAACGGAAAAGATATCTAAAGCAGCGGGATTTACGAAAGCTGGGACAGGAATGGAAGTCAATCCGGCATATAATCTCTTTGAAGAGGATTCATTTTCATTTTCTTCCTTAATTATAATGATTCTATTTGTTATATTAGCTGGATACCTGATTATTTATAATATCTTTAACATTTCTGTGAAAACTGATATCCGGGCTTACGGATTGTTAAAGAACGTGGGAACAACGGGAAAGCAGTTGAAAAAAATTGTACGTATGCAGGCGTGGAGATTATCAGCTATTGGTATTCCAATCGGATTGCTTTGTGGTTATCTTGCAGGTCTTTGTATGGCTCCGTCCTTGACAGCAGATGCTGAAATTAGTGCACAGGCAGGACAGACTGCTCAGACAGTAGTATCAGCAAATCCTTTGATTTTTCTTGCAGCAGCGCTTTTGACACTTTTAACGGTGTATCTCTCTAGTCTGCAGGCTTGTAAAATGGTGGAAAGGGTATCTCCTGTGGAAGCTCTGCGTTTGGCAGAGGGAGAGCAGTCACATAGGAAAATAAAAAAGAATACTTCTGTAACCTGGTGGGGAATGGCAGTTCAAAATGTGTTACGAAATTGGAAAAAGGGATTGATTGTTATGCTTTCTATCGCTCTTTCTATGGTGGTTGTCAACTGTATCGTGATGCTGGTGCAGGGATATGATTTTGATTCTTACCGAAAAGTGCTTTTAGCTTCCGATTTTCAACTGGATCAGATGACGGGAAGTTTGTTAAATACGAATTTCAACGGTATTACACCTGAAATCAAAGAGATTCTGGACGAATGTCCTGATAGTGCTAAGACAGGATATGTGTATTATTCTGAGGAAACCCACAAGATGGAGCCGGAACTTCTGAAAACATGGGAAGCATTCGCAGATAAATATGAAAAAAACTGGAACGATTATGAAAAACAGGTTTGGGAAGAGGCAAAGGCTTCCAATACAGTAAGTGTTCATTTTCTCGGAATCAGCGAGTCGGTGTTTGACAAATTAGAATGGAGAGGGGAAAAATGCTCTTGGGATACATTTAAAAGCGGAAATTATGTGCTTGTAGATTATGGTAATAAATATGCAGAGCGTCCGGTTTCTTATTATCAGACTGGGGGTATTTTTCAGATGGATTACAAAAATGGAAACCAAAAAGATTACGAAGTCATCGGAGAAGCACTGATGCCATATGCATTGGATTATCCGTATGCGGACTGTATCTATATCACGGTATTGGTTCCCGAAGAGGAGTATATCACCCAGACAGGAAATGAATCAGCCATGTATGCTGCCATTGATGCAAAGAAGGGCGAGGACAAGCAGATAAAAGAATACATTGATAAAAATATTTTGAAAGAAAATGATATGATCAACGTGTTTTCTGTATTGGACATGAAAGAGAGCTTTCAGCGGTATGTCAGTAAATATTATATGATCGGTAGTTTTCTTGTTGTTATTTTAGCTTTTATTGGCATTATGAATTTCTTTAATACAACAGCAACCTCTGTAATCAGCAGAAAAAAAGAACTGGCACTTTTGGAAGTTGTGGGAATGACGAAAAAACAGGTATCGAAAATGCTAGTGACTGAGGGATTCCTATATTTGGGAGGCGCATTTGTGATTGCAGTATTGCTAATTGTATTTGGAGCAAAGCAGATTTTAGTAAATACGCTCGGTACGGCATTTTTCTTCCGGCTGCATCTTACAATCGTGCCATGTGTGCTTATGATTCCAATTTTGGTTGGGATTGCGTATGTGATACCAAAGTATCAGTTTGAAAAGATGAGTCGGGAAAGCATTGTTGAAAGGATTCGGAAAGAATAATAACAATATGTAAATTAGGCGTATGGATTTGATGAATCCATGCGCCTTTTTAGAAAAATATAAATAAAAACAAAAGAATCCTAACTTTTTTTATAGTAGGATTGTTATATTATTTAGAAAACAGAGGGAGGCAAATTTGCGAATGGAATACAAAACTGATTCTTTGTTAGTACATCTAGCAAGAGCAGGAGATGAAGATGCGTGTGAAAAACTGGTCAAAAAATATTACTCAAGTATATATCAATATTGTTTGCTACATATCAATGATCCATATGAGGCAGAGGATTTGACACAAGAAGTGTTTACACGTTTCTTTTCCAATTTATATAGATATAAAGAATATGGAAAAGTTAAGAATTATCTTTATACAATTGCCGGAAATACCGTTAAAAATTATTACAAAAAGAAAAAAGATATTCCATCAGAGGAACTGCTAAAATCAGAGGACTGTAGTAAAAATCATGTAGAAGAGCTAGGAGTCCGATTAACTATTGAACAGGCAGTGAGAAAGTTACCGGAAGAAATTAGAGAAACGGCAGTTTTATATTTTTTTCAGGAATTGAAGCAAAGAGAAATTGCAGAATTACTTCATATCAAATTTTCTCTTGTAAAATATCGAATCGGAAGAGCAAAAGAACTTTTAATGAAAGAGTTGGAGGTGAAAAAAGATGAAGAATTATAAGCAACAAATAAAGGAATATAAAGAGGAGATTGAAGAAAAGTATGTAAGGGCTGAAGCAGAGAACAAAACAGTAAAAGCATGTCAGAATATTTTGTCAGAGTCGGTTTTATCGAAACAATCGCATAGAACATCTTATTTTGAATTTTTGTATGAGCAGACAAAATTCATAAAAAAAAGATGGTGGATTTTACAAGGTTGTGTTCTTATGTGTCTATGGATATGGTTGAGTAATTATACGTCAGACATAAAAGATATGATGAGGATTATGGGAATATCTGCCACAATATTTGTGGTTCTGATTATCCCGGAAATTTGGAAAAACAGAAGAAATGGTGCGATTGAGATTGAGCAGGCGTCTTATTACACACTGCGTCAGATTTGTACAGCAAGAATGTTAATGTTTGGAGTAGTGGATCTGGTGATCGTTATGGTGTTTTTGGCAATTACATATCAAACAACAATACTCTCGTTAAGTGATTTGGTGGTTAATTTTTTGCTTCCGGTAAATGTTTCATGTTGTATATGTTTTCGTGTATTGTACAGCAGATGGGAAAAATCAGAATATATAGCAGTGCTTTCTTGTCTGGTATGGGTTGGTTTATGGATGATGATTGTTGCAAATGATGTTATTTATCAGAAAATTGTAACTCCGGTATGGGTGGCTATGCTGATATTGACTTTTGTATATTTTGTTTTTTGTGTTCAGAAGTCATTAGTATTTGATGAAAAAATTTTGGAGGATTACACGTATGAAATTAGAATTTAAAAATGTAACAAAACAATACGGAGAAGTAAATGCTGTTAATAAAGTGAATTGTGTTATGGAAAAAGGAATTTATGGACTGCTTGGAGTAAATGGAGCAGGAAAGACCACATTAATGCGTATGCTTTGTACGATTGTTCAACCATCAGCAGGACAAATATTATGGAATGGTAAAGATATATGGAAACTAGGAGGTGAATACCGAGAAGTTCTGGGATATTTACCACAGGATTTTGGATATTATCCAGATTTGACCGTATATGATTATATGATGTACATTTCTTCTATAAAAGGGTTAAAAATGCCGTTTGCCAGAAAAAAAGTGAAGCAATTATTAAATCAAGTAGGAATGGAAAAATTCAGTAAAAGAAAAATGAAGAATTTGTCTGGAGGAATGGTTAGACGTGTAGGAATAGCACAGGCGATGTTAAACGATCCGCAAATTCTTGTCCTGGACGAACCTACCGCTGGATTAGACCCGAATGAAAGAATACGTTTTCGTAATTTAATTAGTGAATTGTCGGAAGAACGTTTGGTGCTCTTGTCTACACATATTGTATCGGATATTGAGTACATTGCGAATAACATTATGTTAATGAAAGATGGAGAACTTTTTTATGCAGGTACTGCGGAAGATTTAGTATCTTCTATGAAAGAAAAGGTATGGCAATGTAATGTTTCGAGAAGTATGATAGACAAATATATGAATGAATATTTGGTTGGAAATATAAAAACAACAAAAACCGGAGCAGAGCTTAGAATTATTTCAATAGAAAAGCCAACAGAAGATGCTGTGGCTGTAGAAAAAAATCTGGAAGATGCATTTCTATTTTATTTTGGAGAAAAATCGGAGGAAAAACAAGATGCTT
The DNA here is from genome assembly GCF_003480845.1 of Blautia sp. TM10-2. NCBI lineage: Bacteria > Bacillati > Bacillota > Clostridia > Lachnospirales > Lachnospiraceae > Blautia > Blautia sp. TM10-2. The sequence goes on from NZ_QUJZ01000015.1 coordinate 114,413, forward strand.
AAATTAGAATTAAAACGAATTTTTTCAAAGAAAATTAATGTATTTGCAATCGGATTGGCATTGATACTTGCTGTCATTTTTAGCGGATTTGCAGTTACAAGTAATCGCTATGTGGATGAGAATGGAAATGCTAGTACTGGAATTATGGCAACAAGAAAACTTACAGATAACAGACGAGCATGGAAAGGTACATTGACAGAAGATGAACTTGGAAAAGTTATAGAACAAAATAAAAATGCGGTGACACAATCCTCAGAAGAAAATGCGATTTACGGAACGACATTACAACCGATAGATGATATTAGGGGTTTTATAATATCGGTATTAACACCGGATGCAGAATATGATGAAAGTGTTCTGAATCAAATTACAGAAGAAAATATACAAGAGTTCTATAACACTTATCATAAAAATATGAAAAAGATGGCAGAAGAATATGGAAAGACTGCTGTTCAGAAAAAATACTTGGAAAAGAAATATAATGAAATAAAATTACCAGTAGAATACGAATCTTATAGTTCATGGGATACTATGATTATGTATGTAGAAACGTATTCTATTATTCTGGCAATCATAGTTGGTTTTATTTGTGCTGGAATATTTGCAGATGATTTTCAGACAAAAGCAGATGCAGTATTTTTCTCTACAAAGTATGGACGTACAAAAGCTGTTAAAACAAAAATACTGGCAGGAATAGTTACGACAGTTATGATTTATTGTATGGGAATTATATTACTTAGTGTGATTTGCTTTGGAATTATGGGAACCAGTGGTATGAATACACCCTATCAAATGTATCAGGCATATAGTATTTACATTATGTCATATGGACAATACTATTTGTTGACAGTTGTATGTGGATTTATAGCCAGTATGCTGGCGGCTTCAATGTCTATGTTAGTAGCGGCTAAAATGCATACAATTAGTGTCGCTGTTTGCATTCCGTTCTTTTTATATTGCTTATTGCCATTTATAGGACGGGCACTTTCTGGGTATACAACGCTTTTCAATTTGATACCAACAATTTTGACAAATGTACAGGCAAGTGTAAAAGTCCCACTTATTTATCAGATTGGGAATTGTGTATTTCGACAAATTCCGCTTGTAATGGTAATGTATACCGTGATGGCAATAGCCTTACTGCCTTTTATTTATAAGAGTTTTCGCAGATACGGAAATAAGTAAAAATTGTATTCATACTCATGAAAAACAAAGTAAGTAAAATATTTTCTGGAAAAATCAAAGCATAATTTAAAGATTTAAGGCGGGCAAGTTGCCCGCCTTAAATTGCACGTATTATGTTAAAAGACCAGATAGAGTTTTTCCAATGGAAAATCCAATCTGTGGATATAACTCCTGAATCTCCCGATATTTTGCTTCAATCATTTCAGGCTCATCAGCCAAGATCTTTTCATATATTTTGAAAGCTTTTTTAAAATGTGTTTTGGCTTGTGAAAGATTGGCGGTCATCAGATAAATGGTTGCAAGGTTTTCCTGTACTTTGGCATAATCCAGACATTCATCGGAATGGTATTCCTTGATGATACCGGATAATTTTTGCAATTCGGAGATTCCTCTTTCGGGTTCCTGCTGTTTTGTCAGGAACATTGCATAATTGGCAATCTGAGGTATGCTGTCATTTATATGAAGCAGGTTAAATTGGTCAAGCAGTGAGATGCTTTTTTCCATGTGTTCTCTTGCAAGATCGGGATAACCGTTCATGCGGTAAAGTCCTCCGAGATTGGCATGAAGGTTAGAAACGAGGCGAGCATTGTCAGCAGTGATATTTTCTATCTGGGCAAGTGCATTTTTTTCCAGTTTTATTGCTTTTTCAGGTTGGGTTTCAAGGGCTGCCTGAAAATCCAGTAATAACGCCCGGTCAGAGTCGGTGCCAATGCTTTTTGTCTTTAACAGTACCTTCAGTTCCTGAATGATTTCCTTCATACCTTTGTGATAGTTATAGTTATCCATGTATGGAAATGCATTTTCCAAAAAAAGCAGATACTTTGGCATATCATCTTTTTCAATCAGATCTAAGATATTTCCTATTGTTTGAAATAGCTTTTTATAATAATCTACTTCCATTCCATGCATTAAACATATGTGCTGTAAAGAATCCAGCAATGTGTGGCAACTACTTACAGATGGTTTTGTCTCTGAAAGAGTGATTTCCTGAATCATCGGATGCAGAGAGAGTGTGCGACGTGTTGTTGTCTGAACGAAACCAGTCTCAATTAAATCGTTGATTTCATTTAGTGTGGGCAGTTCCAGCCATTTGGCAAATATACGGGCAGAAATACCGGTGGAAGGAAGAAAGCATAGATTACACATGATATCCTGCTGTTTAAGAGATAAAGTGTATAGAGAAAACAGCGTATGGATATGATTGTAATAGGTGGCTTTGCTGCTTTGTCCATCTTTGATTATTTTAATTTTATCTTCGTTATGGAAAGATGCTTTTTCCGCCTGAAGTCTTGTTAATAACTGGTCTGGAGTCGAGATTCCATTTTCCAGAAGTTTTGCTGCCAGTTCCACGGCAAAAGTATGAGAGTGAACAGTTTCGATGATTTTTTCAACTGTTGCCCGGTACGTGTCTGCCTCTGAATAAAATACTGATGCCAGTTGGAAGAGAGCGTTCATATCTGATATTTCTTTTAATGGCAGAGTACAGTATTCATCCAGTCTGCTTCTGGTTGTAAACAAAATCTGGCAGCGATATTTTAATACTACTGACAGAAAGCTGTCTTGTGTAGCAGTGACATTAAAATTATCTATGATCAACAGAGTATCAGATTTCAGGGAACGCAGAAAACGGTTATGTCTTTGAAACCGTTCCTGTTCAGTGCTTTCCGGCAGATCGTCAATAAAATCCATGTCAGTAATATCCTGATGAAGATTGCCGGTATATTCTACATATAGAATGTTAGTGTAATGCTCTTTGTAATGTTTTGCGTAGGCTTTGGCAAGTTCGCTTTTTCCAATACCGGCAATTCCGCAAAGAAAAACATGGCGGTTTTCTTCAAGCATGGTATATAATTCTTCCAGTTCTTTATCTCTTCCGATAAAATGACGGCATGGTTTCGGAACCTCACTGTC
>NZ_QUJZ01000016.1:0-461 GCF_003480845.1 Blautia sp. TM10-2
CCCGGTATGGGGCAGGTCACCCACGCGTTACTCACCCGTCCGCCGCTCAGTCAACTGAAAATCATCCGAAGAATCAATTCAGCCGCTTCGCTCGACTTGCATGTGTTAAGCACGCCGCCAGCGTTCATCCTGAGCCAGGATCAAACTCTCTGATAAAAGATTTGTTCCAAGTTCAAAATCAACATACTAGCTAATTTATCCCTTTTACTGTTTTAAAGGATCTTTCGATCGTTTTGAATTACTTATTCAGAACTTTCGAGGATGTGTTTCACTGTTTAATTATCAAGGATCTTTGCTGTTCCGACTCGGATCAGCTCATTTATTTTATCACAGAACTTTTCGTTTGTCAAGAACTTTTTTAATTTATTTTTTGAAGCTCTTTCGAACTTCTTTGCTGTTCTCTCGATCAGCAACTCGTTTATTTTATCAAACTCATTCGCTTTTGTCAAGAACTTTTTTCA
>NZ_QUJZ01000016.1:471-105077 GCF_003480845.1 Blautia sp. TM10-2
TTCGCTTTTGTCAAGAACTTTTTTCAGGTTTTTTTGAAGCAGTTTTTGCAACCCGCGGCAGCCACCCGGCTCCGAACTAAGTTTTTCTGTTTCAAAAGAACTCATTCGCATCAGCTCTCGCTGACAGCTTAGTTATAATAACACCGCCAAAAGCAAAAGTCAACACCTTTTTTCGAATTTTCTTATTTTTAGAAAAATATAGTTAATTCTGCATATTTTATATTTTATCTGAATTTTTTAAAAAAGACCGTACGCATCACACGCCGGTCCTTTTTCCACAACTTCCTTCTAATTTTTCCCCACGCGCAGAATCGCATCCTGAATATTTTCCACCGGAATCAGTGCGATTCCACCGATTTTCTCCACGGACTTCATGCAGACAGCAGGTAAAATCACCCGCTCGAAGCCCAGTTTTTTTGCTTCCAGTACACGCTGTTCCGCCATGCTGACGGCGCGGACCTCACCGCTTAAGCCGACCTCGCCAAATACGACCGTTTTCTCATCGATCACCTGATCTTTGTAGCTCGATACGACGGCAAGTGCGATGCCAAGATCGATCGCCGGCTCATTCATCTTGATTCCGCCTGCGATGTTGACGTAGGCATCGCTTGTCGAAAGATTGACTCTTGCGCGTTTTTCCAGCACTGCCATCAGCAGGTTCACACGGTTGAAATCGCATCCTGCTGCGGTGCGGCGCGGGATTCCGAAATTACTGTGGCAGACCAGTGCCTGAATCTCGATCAGGATCGGGCGCGTTCCCTCCATGGAGCATGCGACAACCGAACCGGAAGCTCCCTCCGGCCGTCCGTTCAGCATGTACTCCGATGGATTTTTCACTTCCACGAGTCCCTCTGTCTGCATTTCGAAGACGCCGATCTCATTTGTAGAACCAAAACGGTTTTTGACGCCGCGTAGAATCCGGTAGGACGCATGACGGTCGCCCTCGAAGTACAGCACGGTATCTACCATGTGTTCCAGCACACGTGGGCCGGCCACATTACCGTCTTTTGTCACATGACCGACGATAAAGATCGAAATTCCCATTCCCTTTGCAATCTGCATCAGCACATTCGTCGATTCCCGGACCTGGGATACACTGCCCGGCGCGGAGCTGACCTCCTCGTTGTACATGGTCTGGATCGAGTCGATGACGGCAATCTCCGGCTTCTCTTTTTCCATGACGGCGCGGATGATGTCAAGATTCGTCTCACAGAGCAGGGACAGATTTTCATTAAATTCTCCGATCCGCACGGCGCGCAGTTTGATCTGGCGCAGGGACTCCTCGCCGGAAATGTATAAAACCTGATGTCCTGCTGTGGACAGCATGCGGCACACCTGCAGAAGGAGTGTGGATTTTCCAATTCCCGGATCGCCGCCGACCAGTGTCAGGGAACCCGGCACGATTCCTCCGCCGAGCACCCGGTCGAGTTCTCCGATTCCCGTCGGGATACGCTCTTCTTTTCCTGTTGAAATTTCCGTCAGATGCACCGGCTTTCTGCCCGCTGCGCTGTGGCTTCCGAGCCCCTGGTTTCCCGCCGGTGTTTTGGCCGCCGTCGGTTCCTCCACAAACGTATTCCATTCTCTGCACGCCGGACACTGGCCCATCCATTTTGCTGACTCATATCCGCAGTTCTGGCAGAAAAAGGCTGTTTTTTTTGCTTTTGCCATAGTTGTGTCTCCCTTATAATTGTCAAAAAAAGCTGCCGCACACGTTCTGCGACAGCCTTCTTTTCTTATTTCATCATGCTTTTACGATTTCTACTGCTACATTCTCTGCTTTTTCCAGCTCTACGCTGAAGGAAAGTTTTCCGCCGAGGTTTGTGGTCATGTGGCCAACGTTTACACCGTCGAGCAGCACCTTGTATTCGGTCTCTGCTTCCATTTCAACGGTGATCTGTGCATCCTCCGGTCCTTCTACTTTGAAGGTCATGCCGCCGTCGAATACGTTCAGATCGGTAACTGCGGTTCCCGGAACAGATTCGTATACGAACAGTCCGTTTCTCTCCAGCTTTGTGATTTCCTTAAAGGTTTTTACTTTATACAGATCTCCTCTGTGCTCAAAATCAGATTTTTTTGCCTTTGCCGCAAGCTCATAATCTCCGAAGCTGATGCCTCCGTCTGCCTCTGTGCGGATTAATTCTTTTACTACTGACATTTGTAAATGCCCTCCTGGTCTTGTCTTTTGTGGTGTTTCGTTTGTTTGTGAAAATCATACCATAATCGAAAAGATTTTACCATATAATTTATGGAATTTTATATTATTTTTTCTCAAGAACCTTAAATGTAATCTCTTTCTTATTCATTCCAGCCGCAACGGTATCGCCTTTTTTCACTTCTCCGTTCAGGATGGCTTCTGCGAGCGGATCCTCAATTTTGCTCTGGATCGCGCGTTTTAACGGGCGGGCACCGTACTTGCTGTCGAAGCTGTTTTCCACGAGATATTCTTTCACGGTGTCACGGACTTTCAATTCAATGTCCATCTGCTCCTTGCAGCGGCGCTCCAGATCTTTGAGCAGAATCTGCAGAATCTTCTTCATATCCGCCTTGGTAAGCTGATGGAATACAATAATCTCGTCGATTCGGTTCAGGAATTCCGGCTTAAACATCCGTTTGACTTCTTCCATCACCTGGCCCTTCATGTATTCGTAGTCTTTCCGCTCATCTTCTGTCGAAAGGAATCCAAGGCGTTTCGGCGCTACAATGTTCTGTGCTCCGGCATTGGATGTCATGATAATGCAGGTCTGTTTGAAATCAACTTTTCTGCCCTGCGCGTCGGTGATATGGCCATCATCAAGTACCTGCAGCAGAATGTTGAACACATCCGGGTGAGCTTTCTCGATCTCATCGAACAGGATCACACTGTACGGGTTGCGGCGCACTTTTTCAGAGAGCTGGCCGCCTTCCTCGTAGCCAACGTATCCCGGAGGGGAACCGATCAGCTTGGAAACGCTGTGTTTCTCCATGTATTCCGACATATCAACGCGGATCAGGGCCTGCTCTGTACCGAAAACTGCCTCGGCGAGTGCTTTGGAAAGTTCTGTTTTTCCGACACCGGTCGGTCCAAGAAACAGGAAGGATCCTGTCGGACGGTTCGGGTCTTTTAATCCGACTCTGCCTCGTTTTACGGCTTTTGCCACAGCTGTCACGGCTTCTTCCTGGCCGACAACGCGTTTATGGAGTGTCTGCTCCAGTCTTGCCAGACGTTTCGATTCTCCTTCCGCGAGACGCTGTACCGGAATTTTCGTCCAGGTGGATACGGTTTTTGCGATTTCTTCTTCTGTTACCTGCAGTTTTTTGTTTTTGCAACGGCGTTCAAAGCGTTTTCGGATCTGCTCCAGATCTTTTTCGAGCTCCTGCTGGCGCGCCTGCAGTTCTTTTGCCTGCTCAAAATCGCCGGTACTGATCGCGGATTCTTTTTCTTTCTGTACTTCGAACAGTGTCTGCTCCTCTTTTGCCATGTTGTCCGGCACCTGGTAGCCGGCGAGCTGTACGCCTGCGGATGCCTCATCGATCAGATCGATGGCTTTATCCGGCAGGAAACGGTCGTTGATGTAGCGGACGCTCATTTTTACGGCTGCTTCCAGTGCTTCATCGGTGATTTCCACGCCGTGGTGGCGTTCGTAGTATGGGCGCAGGCCTTTTAAGATATCAAGTGCTTCGCTTTCTGTCGGTTCTTCTACTTTCACCGGCTGGAAACGGCGCTCCAATGCGGCATCTTTTTCGATGTATTTACGGTATTCTTCGAGCGTGGTTGCACCGATGAGCTGAATTTCTCCGCGGGAAAGGGACGGTTTTAAGATATTGGATGCATCGAGTGCTCCCTCTGCACCGCCGGCCCCGATGATGGTGTGAAGTTCATCGATGAACAGCAGAATATTTTCATTGTCCGTCACTTCCTTGACGACACGTTTGATACGTTCTTCGAACTCACCGCGGTATTTGCTTCCGGCTACCATTCCGGAAAGGTCAAGGACAACAACTCGCTTATCGCGGATCGTTTCCGGCACAATGCCAAGGGCAATCCGCTGCGCCAGACCTTCCGCAATCGCCGTTTTTCCGACACCCGGCTCTCCGATCAGACACGGGTTGTTTTTTGTCCGGCGACTTAAGATCTGAATGACACGCTCAATTTCCTGCCCACGGCCGACAACCGGATCGAGTTTTCCTTCGCGCGCAAGCTCAGTTAGATCCCGGCTGTACTGGTCCAGTGCCGGCGTTTCGCTGGTCTGCGCTCCACCTCTTGTCTGCGGTCCGCGGCCGGTATTTGCATTTCCGCTTGCACCGCCCTGCAGCGGTGCCTCGCCCATGGCAGTAAGGATTGCTCCATATAGTTTCTGAATGTTGATCCCCATGGTAAAAAGCAAACGGGTAGCAACACAGTCACTTTCTTTTAAGATTGCGATCAGCAGATGCTCGGTTCCCACAGCTCTGCTCTTAAAACGCGCTGCCTCCGCTTCTGCATTTTCAAGCACTCTGCGTACCCGCGGAGTATAGCCCGGTCGGGATTCGGTCACGGTGTTTCCGCCTGGTGCAATCAGACGGTCAATCAGTTCGGTAAGCTGTCCGGCATCTACGTGAAACTCAGAAAGCACCATGCCTGCTGTGCCATCCTCCACGTTCAGAAGTCCGATCAGAAGGTGTTCGGTTCCTACGTAATTATGTCCACATTTTTCAGCTGTCCTAACCGCATATGCCAGTGCTTTTTTTGCCTGACTGGTATATCCTTCTCTCATAATACTATTGTCTCCTTCATGTTTCGTCTGCGTAATTGCTGTAAATTTCATCTACAAGCTGATGTACTTCTTCTTTTGATATATTTTTGCAGACGGCTTTTGCAAGAATCACCTGCAGATCTTCGCGCAGTTCCTGCATGGCATACAGTTTATCCGCATCGATAGAGATAACGGCTCCTTTTCTTCGGTCAATCGAAAGAAGCCCCTCCTGCCGGAGTACGCTGTAGGCCTTATTTACGGTATGCATGTTGATACCGATATTGTCTGCGAGCTGTCTTACCGAAGGTAGAGTATCTCCTTCCTGAATTCTGGAAGTGGCAATACCCAGAATAATCTGATTTCTCAGCTGGATATAGATCGCTTCATCGCTGTTGAAATCGATCTGTATTGTCTCATAATACATAGTTACACCCTGCTTTCTCGTATCGTTTTGTTATACATATGTTATAACAATTCGCAAACTTTGTCAACAAACGGTTTCCCTACCTGTTTTTCTCGTAGATGATCTGAAGACCTTTCAGGAGCAGATTCTCATCGATGATGATGTCATGTCTGCAGTGCGGAATCACAGCTTTCGCCAGACCTCCGGTAGCCACAATCGTGCATTTGCAGCCAAGTTCTTCTTCCATCCGTTCGATCATGCCGTCGATGCTGGCAGCGTTTCCATAAATCATACCGCCTTTCATACAGTCCAGCGTATTTTTGCCAATGACTTTTTTCGGTGCTGTCAGACTGGTCTGGCTAAGCTGCGCGGCATTTGATACGAGAGCATCCAGCGAAGTACGAAGTCCCGGAAGAATCACGCCTCCGATGAAGCTTCCTTTCTGATCAAGTACACTCATCGTCGTGGCAGTTCCCATATCGATAAGAATCTGCGGACATGTGTATTCATTCAGCGCTGCTACTGCTACAACAACAAGATCGCTTCCTGCCGTTGCGGGGTCGTCCAGTTTGATATTAAGTCCGGTCTTCACACCGGGGCCGACAACTTTGACCGGCTTTTTAATCACTTTTTCTGCCGCACTCCGGCAGAGCTCTGTCACCTGCGGAACAACGGAAGAGATGATACCTCCTTCGATCTGCTCCACCGGAATCTCATACAGTTCCAGTACATTTTTCAGGCTGACTGCGTATTCCAGCTCTGTTTTTGCCTTGTCCGTGGAGAGTCTTTCGATGAAGTATGTTTTTTTCCCTTCCACACACCCAAGGACGATGTTCGTGTTGCCGATGTCTATTGCAAGGATCATGATTCAGGTTCCTCCTGTAAAAACTATGAAATGAAATTCTTGTGGTTTTATTATACATGGTGCGGCGCTTTGAGACAAGGAAAAAGACAGCAAGAAAAAGACAATTAAGTCGATTTCATACTGTCTTCTGAATATTTCATTTTGAATTATCTATTCTTGTTGTTCACAAAAATAAATTTTACATCATTCTCAAACGTACGATTTAGCAGAATTTGCCCTGAAAATGTTTGAGTACTATACATTTTTACATCATTCTCAAACCATTACTTACAGATTTAGGGGAGGTGGAAAGTTTGAGTACCATACATTTTTACATCATTCTCAAACAGGCGGTGATGGATAGTGAGCAGCGAGCGGTTTGAGTACCATACATTTTTACATCATTCTCAAACTAGAAGCTGTCATTTACGCGCTCAAATCGTGTTTGAGTACCATACATTTTTACATCATTCTCAAACGTCTTTTACGCCGTCATATGACGTTTTCAGGTTTGAGTACCATACATTTTTACATCATTCTCAAACTTAAAACCATCATTCGCACCATATACAGTAGTTTGAGTACCATACATTTTTACATCATTCTCAAACTGGTTTTCGACTTTCACGTTTGTTCCTGATGTTTGAGTACCATACATTTTTACATCATTCTCAAACATCGTCGATGAAGGCTTTTCTGGACAGGGTGTTTGAGTACCATACATTTTTACATCATTCTCAAACTTCATGCCTGCAGAATAGAAATCGTCCTCAGTTTGAGTACCATACATTTTTACATCATTCTCAAACTTTCCTGCAAGTGGAATAATATTAGAACCTGTTTGAGTACCATACATTTTTACATCATTCTCAAACCATGGAGGTATTAGGTATGGCAATCTATCAGTTTGAGTACCATACATTTTTACATCATTCTCAAACCTCAAATTTAAAAATGAACTGCTTTCATCTGCACAAAACAGGTACTCAAACATCCGATGGATATTAATAGACATCACATCCATCTTTGTCAATTATATAATATTCTCTCTGATTCGAAAAGTCCCTTTGTATATTTTCTATGAAAAGCAAGGATATTTCATAGTAGCATGCCATTTGGGAGAGTTTGTTTATTTGTGTTTCGTTCAGATAGGATCGAATATTGACCAAAATCACCAGTTCTTTTTGGAGAAGTTCGGCCATAACTTTGATATATTGCGTTAATTTTTCCAGAAGCCCCATCTCTTTTTCGGTTTCTGTCTGAACTCCCATCAATTTTAGGAGTGCGCTCAAATCGATTTCCTCATTTTGTTCCAATTCGTACCCACTGACAGCTTCCAATTGATAGATGTATTTCTTCAGTTCCGCAATAATTCTCTGCGTTTCCAGAAACATTTCTTCATTTTGCGCACTTTTGACCAGCTCTGTAAATAACCGTTTTTGTATTCTGTGATCCGCAAAATCAAGAGAAAAGGGCGTTAATACCAATTCCACATCTCTTTTCATATTCAGCTCTGTGTCAGCTTTAGAAAGTACGAAATTTCCCTCCTCTCCCTGATTTTGTTTTTGCAGCTGCTCCACATATTTTAAAAACAGCTCCGGTGATTCTATAATCCATTCCGTGGGACAGTTCCGATGAATCGCAATAGGTTTTTCCAAGTCCACATGTACCAGTTTCATAAAATCACCAGCCTTTCATCCGTATTCAACACTTCGCTCTTTACGTTCCCAACAATCAGATCCATTTTCGCATACTGCTTCTCAGTCACCGTTAAAAGCTGTAGCAGGCCTTCTTCCGGCTTATTTTTATGAATCTGATCCACGATTCCATTCACTGCAGTTGTATTTAACGCAAGCTTACAGTATACGGATTCCTGGAGCATCAGGAATCCGCTTTTCAATAAAAACTTTTGAAATCTCGCATATTCTCTTCTCTGATCGCCCGTCAGCACCGGAAGATCAAACAGTACCAATACTCTCATAAAACGATAACTCATAGGCCGTAAAACCGGATCAATGCACTGTCATTCTCATTTAAGGCATCAAATACACTTTTACAGTAAATTTTTATGGCATTATTCACATACTGTGTTTTCCCGTCTATCATGACTTCGTTGTTTAATACATTGACCAATTGTATTTTTTCCTCATGCGTAAATTCTTTCCTCTGCATTTGGATTACTTCCCGGTCAATCAGGACACGGAACGGTTCCATCAAATCGGACGCCAGATTAAACTGATTAAACATATTATCATGAAAGAGTCCGAGCTGTGTAATATAACCGCTCGCTACAATTTCTCTCGCAAACGCAGACAACAAAATGCTATATCCGTAATTCAGCGCTGCATTTTCCGGACAATCCGCAGTTCTGGTAAATGTCATACCGAACAACGCATTAAAATATACCTTTGCCGCATGCCCTTCCCGGTTTGTCTCATCGTTCCAGCCAATCTCCTGTAAATATGCTTCTAACAGACCCGCTTCTTCCTTTCCCAGATTTTTTAACAGTTCCTTCTGTTTTCGTATTTTTTCCGTCACAATCTCTGTCCAGATCGCTTCTTTACTGTGCCGGCTCCACTGAATCTGCTTTCTGACCTTATTGCTGGTATCATGACTTCCGTAATACCCAACCAGTTCCGACGATGGATTTCTCTTTTCATCGCAAAAAATCACTTTTATTTTCTTTTTTGTCAGCTCTGCCAGCAGACTTGTTGTGACTGTTGCTGCTGTTGACTCAATCAGAATGGTTGATATTTCACTTAAATGTATTTTTGTTACTTCCTCATTTCGCACCACAAGATAACCAAGCTGATAGTCCAGCTTTGCCCGTTTGGAAATAACCACAATCCGCCAGCTCATAATGCATTCAGGTCTACTGCCTGCTCGTAAATACCGGTTGGCGATTGATGAATCATTTCGATTCGACTGCAATCGGTTATATTTTTGTTGAGATACAAAATTCCTGCTCTTCCAGATCCTCCAATTAATTTCAAATCAGCGGTAACACTCTGGCACTGGAAAAAATGTAAAATTTCATACAAAACGATACACTTTTCTTCTATGCATAATTCTTTAAATTTTTCTCTTTTTTCCGTTAATGTCTTTGCCTGTGCTCCAAGTTTTTTTGCATATACCGTATTTGTTAATTTATTTAAAAAGGTTTCATACTGCATCACCACCTTCTTTTCTTCTAAATGGTCGGAATCGTAAATTTTCAGTTCTTTATTCTGTTTTTTACGTTCCACGTACTGTACTATTTTTTTCAGTATTTCCATTTCTTCCTGGGAAAGTACCAGCTGATTTGCACCTTGCATCAATAGCTGATCTCCTGATCTTCCGGAAACCCACATATAAAATCCGTCCACACAAAACAGAGTATCTATTTTGATTTCCGGCACCAGCACTCGCGGATTCTTTAACTGTCTTTCCTCTTCCAGATACCGAATTATATTTTCTTCTGACTTCTGAATTTCCTTTTTCAGACGAATCGGCACATACTCGATTGTTCGTATTTTCTTTCCCTTTTTGCCCTCCGATTCTGCCAGTACAAAGTAAGCTCCCGCCTCTTTGTTATATCCTCCATACTTCTGTATATCACAAAGCCGTTCATCACTGCTCTTGATCGGAACCTGACCTTTTCCTTTTTTGACAATCTGCTGGTCAAACAATGCACCTGTTGCCTCATACGATCTTCGCGTCACAAGAATGTTGTTCTTTTCCATAAACTTTCGGACTGTCACAATGGTTCCGTTCCCGCCTTCCCAGGCAATTTCTCCGTTCCGTTCAATTCTTTCCTGTTCAAACATCTTCTTCAGGTTATAACTTCTTCCCGGATTTTCCTTAATGAAGTGAATCGGATTTGATGTGAATTTTACAAAATATGCGTTGCCAACGACAATATTCAAATAAGCATCCTTCGCATGATGATAATCATTCATCTCCCGTACCTTCAGAAATTTAAAATCCTTACGGAACTTTGAAACGGTTGGCGCTTTCACATAAACAATCTGTGTATCCGGGATCACCTGCTGCAGAATACTTGCTGCCGCTTTTGTACTCTGACGAGTTTCCACCAGCTGCCTGGAAATAAATCCAGCCAATTCAGACGGTTCAAATCCGTTTCTTCTTATCAGCCGTTTATATTTTTCTTCACTAATCAATCCGGCATCCACTAAAGATTTCCAGAATGGCTGCATTTTTTCCGAACTGTTTCATCGATCGGATATTTATCCTCTTTCATCTGATTACACTTTTTCTTTACAAGTACCCGGTTATCCAGGCTATCATCCATCACTTTGGACTGTGGAAAAATATGATCAATGTCATACTTCTGATTATCCCACAATTCCTCCAGTTCAATTGTTTCACCGGAATACATGCATTTTCCTTTTTGCGTATAATACAAATACAGCTTGTCTCTTCTCATTTCCGCATCGGAACGTTTTTCAATCTCATCTATCCAGTCTTTTTCTTCCGCTTTACATTTTTTATAGAGTTCCAGCAGTTTCTTTTTTCTTGAAGAGGTTCTTCCCTGATCGGTTTTTTCTCTTGCCATTTCTATAAAAACACGTTTCGGTGGGTTTCCCATCACTTTACAGATTTCCTTTACAATCAAAAGGCTCTGCCAAATCTGCCGCTTCACTGCCGGTGATACGTAAAGTTCCTCGACTAATTCATACGAAATATCCCGTTTTTTCTGTTCGTTTCCATTCTTTTCTTCGATTGCCGATGCAAACAAATATTTTTCGCTAAGCAGTTGCATCAGATTGTCATTCGTCTCCCACAAAGCCCGAATAATAGACCATGCCTCTCCCGTTTCCGGTGCCGGTGCTTCCGTCTCTTCCAAAAACACTTTTGAGAGTCTTCCCCAACCACGATACGGCAGTTTACTTATGCTGTCTCTTTGTTTTTCTGTCAACTCCGGAAACAGTTTCTTTAATCTCTGTTTCAGTATCGCTTTATCATCTCCAAACAGCGTTACGTTCAGGATGATGCATTCTTTTTCCGCCTGGTTCAGTGACAGATTTGTTAATTTCTCTTTAAAATCATGGTATGCCGTAAGAGAACTCTTGAAATCACCATCAATTCCGGTAATTTCAACTTCTTTTCCGGTAATTCCTTCTTTCACTAAATAGTTTTTCAGTTTTTTCTGTGTAACTTTTCTGCTTTTCTGGAATACTTCTTCATATATTTTCTGTTTCTGCTCTACAGATATCTTTTCTCCATCCAAACGCAGATTATTTAATTCATTTAAAACTTCGTATTTGCTATACAGCAGAGAATACTTTGGTAAAACATCTTCACTTGGCAGATAAGTACATTTATTCGTCATTCTTCGAATAAACTGCTCTGCACTTGCTTCCAAATCTACCATCTCATCGAAGTTCCATGGATATATTTTGCCTTCTTTTCGTACCGCCCAGTTACTCTTCTCCCCTTTTTTTCGAATTCCGTTTAAGGGTCCTACGTAGTACGGAATGCGGAATGTGAAAATCTTTTGAATCTTCTCTCCATTCTCTTTCAGTAGCGGAACTTTATCTTCCAGATTTTTCAGGATTGCATTTAATTCATATAAATGAATCTGATATGGAATGACACTGTTGTCTTTTACAGTCTGTTTCGGAAGAAACGTTCCCATTTCCATTTCCTTCTGCATGCAGGATGCTTTCGTCACATCTGATATCTTGCCCAGAATATTCTTTTTCAGATAACCGTAAAAGTCTTCCTGACTACATTGTTTTGGTGCCTTGATATACGCATAATAATTAGCTTTTTCATCCTTTTTTGCAAACAGTCTCTGATATTCTTCCCTTGAAAGATTCTCTCTGACCAGCTTTTTCAGATCTTTCAGATCTTTTTTATGCTTTTCATAAAGTGCCACTTTTGCCTCTGAAAGAGAAGAATAGTTCTGCAAAATATCAGCCAGAACAGCCCAATCGTACACTGCTTTTGCGTGTTCAATTAATACATATTTTTCTCCCAGCTCTGCTTCGATCTCTCCAGCGTATTCTTCATAACCTGCATCTGCGAAGCAAAGTTTTGGCCGTTCCAGTGTATCCATCTGTTTTTCCCCAAACAAATTTCCCAGTTTTGCTGTTCCACCGGTAATCAATCCCAGCCACTCTTTTTCACAGGATGTTTCTGCCCGCATTGCTTTTACTGCTTTTGTCTTTTTCGCAGATTTGGTCAATGTTCGGTCTTTTAAAATTGCCTCTATTTCCTTGCTTCTTTCCACTCCAATCTCGGAAGAAAAGCCAAGTTCTTCTGCCCTCACTGCTTCAAGGAACTGTTCAAATGTTGTCTGAAATTCTCTTACCTGTTCGATATTTCCGTTTAATAGAAAATGGCCTCTGTGTTTCATCATATGATGCAGAGCAAGATATATCAGGCGAATATCAGGCGTTTCGTCAGTTTCCATTAACCATTTTCTCAGATGATAGATGGTTGGAAACTGTTTATGATATTCTTTGTCTGTGTAATCATCATCCGCAAACAATGCATAGGGAAGTTCCGGACACTTTCCCTGCCTGTCACGCTTATCCTCTGGCCAGTAACGACTCTCTTTCATTCTGCGAAAAAATCCATCATCTATCTTTTCTACTTCTTCCGCAAAAATTTTCTGCAGCAATTCTATTCTCCAATTACGACGATCCAATCTTCGTTTTGCTGTCCGAAACCCTCTTCTCTCTTCTGCAGTCTGTGCACTGTCAAATAGCCGTACACCCCAAAGTGTTTTTCCATGTGCGCGCAAAATTTCGTACTTCTCATTTGTCACAGCCCATCCAACCGAACTGCTTCCCATATCAAGTCCGAGATAATATTCCCCTTTCATCTGTTCTTTCCTCCATTTTCTACATTTTATCTAATTTTACCATATATTTTGATTTTTTACATCTTTTCTTTCCTATTTTCAACAATTCTACTTCCTGGTTCTTGCTGTTCTCACAGTACTGAATCATAACCATGTTTCATTTCTAATTTTAGACAACAAAAAAACTGCTGTCTATGAAGACAACAGTTTTCGTTCCACACACTGTGGACCATCTAACGATGGCGTTTTCGATAAATCGTTATTTGAACTTATGATGTAAAATTTAGTATGGTACTAAACTATCTACACTATACTTCTATTTTTTCCTTTCGTCAATCTTTTTTAGAAAGTTTTTATGATAATTATTCCATTTTTTTCTCTTGCGTCCTTCTTGTTTTTATGGTAAAATATATCTTGTTCTGATTACGAACACTGCCGCTGTGGCGGAATTGGTAGACGCACTTGACTCAAAATCAAGCGGTGAATAACCGTGCCGGTTCGAGTCCGGCCAGCGGCATAGCTAAAAAAGATCTGCAAAAACGAACGTTGATGCAGATCTTTTTTTATTGTCTTCCCTTCAAAAAAACAGCTTTTGAAAGAAAGAAAACCCCTTTCGAAGAACCGGCCATCTGCCGCATGGTTCTTTTTGAAAGGGGTTTTACTGTTGTTATCTCTTATTTATTTCCAAACATCTTTTCATACTCCGGTGTTCCATCCAGTGTAGCGAAGTAGTCTTTCGGGGTTTCTGCGCGGCGGATGACTTCAAAGCTGCCGTCCTCTTTTAACAGAACCTCTGCAGATTTTAATTTTCCGTTGTAGTTGTATCCCATGGAAAATCCATGTGCGCCGGTGTCGTGGATGAAGAGGAGGTCTCCGACTTCCACTTCCGGAAGCATACGGTCGATCGCGAATTTATCGTTGTTCTCGCACAGGGAGCCTGTTACGTCATATTTGTGGTCGCACGGCTGATCTTCTTTTCCCATCACGGTGATGTGGTGGTAAGCGCCGTACATAGCCGGTCTCATCAGGTTGACCGCGCAGGCATCACAGCCGATGTACTCTTTGTAGATGTGTTTCTGATGGATGGCGCGGGTAACGAGTCCGCCGTACGGTCCCATCATGAAACGGCCCATTTCCGTGTAAATTGCAACATCGCCCATGCCGGCCGGAACGAGAACTTCATCGTACACTTTATGTACACCCTCGCCAATCACGCGGATGTCATTGCCTTCCTGACCCGGTTTGTACGGGATTCCGACACCGCCGGAAAGATTGATGAATTTAATTTTTACGCCTGTCTCTTTCTGCAGCTTTACAGCCAGCTCAAACAGTGTTTTTGCCAGAACCGGGTAATAATCGTTGGTTACGGTATTACTTGCAAGGAAGGAATGGATGCCGAACTCTTCTGCCCCTTTTGCCTTCAAAATGCGGAATGCCTCGAAAATCTGCTCGGTTGTCATACCGTATTTGGCATCTCCCGGATTGTCCATAATATCGGTGCTGATTTTAAACAGTCCGCCCGGGTTATAACGGCAGCAGATTTTCTTCGGAATGTAGCCTAATGTTTTCTCAAGAAAATCAATATGCGTAATATCATCAAGGTTAATGATCGCACCAAGCTCTGCAGCCAGTTGATACTCTGCAGCCGGTGTTACGTTGGATGAAAACATGATTTTATCTTTCTCAAATCCCATCGCATCGGAAAGCATCAGCTCCGTGTAAGAAGAGCAGTCGCATCCGCAGTCATATTCACCCAGCATTTTGATCAGTGTCGGGTTTGGGTTCGCTTTCACAGCAAAATACTCACGAAATCCCGGATTCCAGGAAAAAGCTTCCTTTACCGCTTTCGCATTCTCACGAATTCCTTTTTCATCGTAAATGTGAAACGGAGTTGGTACTGCTGCTGCGATTTCTTCCAGTTTTTCTTTTGTTACAAAAGGCTTCTTCGTCATTCTCTTTTGTCTCCTTCTTCTGCTTATTTTGCCTGAATAATGTGAAGCATGTTTGTCATATATCCTTCACCCGTCACCTCGTTGGTAGCAGGGTCTCCGGCCGTAAAAATAACCATATCACCGCGTTCTACAAGCTCCTCACGGCGCACCATATACATGGCATGCGAAATGATGTTCTCCGTAGAATCTTCCTCGTATCCGGTCACCGGACGAACGCCCCAGTAGAGCTGCATTTTTCTTCTTGCCCATTCATATGGGGTAACGCCGTAAATCGGTACGCTCGGACGAAGATTGGAAATCAGTCTTGCGGTCTGACCGGACATCGTCGGGGTCACAATGCAGGCTGCTTTGATGTGTTCTACCATAGAAACGGCTGCACTTCCGACTGCTGCGGAAACATTCAGCTTTCCTTCCAGCGCTTTTCCATCGCGGTAATCTTCGAATTTCAGATAACGCTCCGTCTGCTCGGCAATCTCTCCCATCATGGTAACTGCCTCGATCGGATATTTTCCGGCTGCTGTTTCGCCGGAGAGCATGATCGCATCCGTTCCATCATAAATTGCATTCGCAACATCGGCTACCTCTGCACGGGTCGGACGCGGGTTCCGGATCATGGAATCCAGCATCTGGGTTGCTGTGATAACCGGTTTGTATTTATGATTGCATTTTTCAATGATGATTTTCTGTACATGCGGTACCTGGCACGCCGGAATCTCTACACCAAGGTCTCCCCTTGCAACCATCACACCATCTGCCGCATCGATGATGCTGTCGATGTTCTGCACACCCTCCGCATTTTCGATCTTGGCAATGATATCAATATGCTCTCCTCCGTTTGCCACAAGGAACTCACGGATTTCGTTAATTGCCTCTGCATTCCGGATAAAGGAAGCTGCAACAAAATCAATATCCTGTTCAATACCAAAAAGAAGATCTCCTTTGTCTTTCTCCGTCAGGTTCGGAAGATTGATCGAAACGTTTGGTACATTCACACCCTTTTTTTCTCCGAGCTCGCCGCCATTTACTACGGTACAGACAATTTCCGGTGCATTTACTTTTTCTACGCGCAGGCCGATCAGACCATCATCGATCAGAATTGTGTCTCCCTCTTTGATATCTTCCGTAAGGCCTGTGTAGCTGACAGAACAGTGATTTTCATCTCCGGTCTCCTGAACGGTTGTCAGGGTGAAGGTCTGTCCGGTTACCAGATTTACTTTTTTGCCATCTTTCAAAACGCCGGTACGGATTTCCGGTCCTTTGGTATCCAGAAGGATTGCCACAGGAGTTTTCAGCTCTTTTCGAAGCTCTTTCAGCATATTCATACGCATTTTCTGCTCTTCGTGGTCTCCATGAGAAAAATTAAAACGAGCAACATCCATTCCGGTTTCAATCAGTTTTTTCATCAGGTCACGGGAGTTGGTATTTGGTCCCATGGTGCAGACAATTTTCGTTCTTCTCATACTTTCTCTCCTTCTTTATTTTACATGTTCATGCGTAAACAGGTGATCCTGGCAGTATTCATAATTTCCGTTGCATCTGGAGCAGAAACGGAACTCCAGATTCGGATCATCCTTTTCAGTCCGCCCGCAAATCGCACATTTGTGTTTTGTGATTCCATTTGGATTGCGGTATTCGGCTTCTCCTCTTGATACGGCTTTTTTAAATTCTTTCCTGCGTCTGTTCTGCCGGAAAGAGTTATGTTTTCCTTTTCTTGTCATCAGGAAAAACACCAGGACGTTTGCCAAGGAACACAAAATAACAACACATCCTGCCCAGTTTCCGCTCAGAATGCTGGTAATCATGCTATAAGCAAGAAGCGCTACATCAAGATACGCCAGCCATTTGATCTTGATCGGGATAATAAAGTACAGAAGCACCTGCATATCCGGAAAACTGATCGCAAAGCCAAGGAAAATAGAAAGGCTGATATAATAGGTGCTGAATGCAGTTCCCATCAGCGCCGGATACCCATTCACTGCGTACTCGATTCCATACAGCAGGAAGGAACCGAGGATCGTCATCAGAATACCCGAAAAGATATAAACGTTATATTTGAAATCTCCCCAGGCTCTTTCAAGACTCGTTCCGATTGAGTAGTAGAAAAACAGCATAATGATCGTAAAGATGTCGAGACTGCTCGGCGGAATCAGAATCCAGCTCACCAGACGCCAGATCTGGCCATGCAGAATATAGTATGGTTCCAGCGTCAGATACTGTCTCATGATGGGAGCCGCAAGCGCAATGATATATCCCGCAATGTACGTTACGATAATGTACATCGTCAGATGGCTTAACGCATATCTCCCATATTTTCGCTCCATTTTGTCTAAAAAATTCATGCACACTCTTCCTTTTTGTTTGTTTTATTTCACCGGCTTTCACTGCCCGAAAATACATTCTCATTATACGTGCTGCCTTTTCGTTTGTCAAACGGTATAACGGTGAATTTCGTCTCTGAAAAAGAGCTTTACGAATGTTTTACTTTCCGGTATAATTTATTAGAAATCTTTTCCAGTTATTTTATAAATATACGAAAAAATTCAGGAGGACTTTATATATGGCAGGATCATCATTTGGTACTATCTTCAGACTGACCACCTGGGGAGAGTCTCATGGAAAAGGCGTGGGCGTTGTTGTGGACGGAGTGCCGGCCGGCCTTTCGCTTTCCGAGGAGGATATTCAGGTTTACCTCGACCGCAGGAAGCCGGGACAGAACCGCTTTACCACAAAACGGAAAGAATCCGATACCGTTCAGCTTTTATCCGGCACTTTCGAAGGAAAAACGACCGGTACCCCGATTTCCATGGTGGTATGGAATGAGGATCAGCATTCCAAAGATTACAGCGACATTGCTTCCTATTACAGACCGGGCCACGCCGACTATACGTTTGATGCAAAATACGGTTTCCGCGACTACCGCGGCGGCGGACGCTCCTCAGGACGCGAGACGATCGCACGCGTGGCTGCAGGTGCCATTGCCTTAAAAATGCTCTCTGAGCTTGGCATCACCGTTTCCGCCTACACCCGCTCCATCGGTGACGTGGAAATCCAGTCTTTTGATGCCGCTGAAATCGCGAATAACGCCCTGAATATGCCGGATGCAGAGGCTGCCGAAAAGGCTTCCGAGCTTTTAACAAAAGCCATGGCGGAAAAAAATTCCGTCGGCGGTGTGGTCGAATGTGTCGTTCACCATATGCCGGCCGGTGTCGGCGATCCGGTGTTTGAAAAGCTCGATGCCAACCTTGCAAAAGCACTCGTCTCCATCGGCGCCGTAAAAGGCGTGGAAATCGGAGACGGTTTCTCGGTCTGCACAGCTACCGGGCTTACCAATAACGATGCCTTCCATGTAAATGCGGACGGCTCCATTGTCAAGCTGACCAACCACGCCGGCGGTATTTTAGGCGGTATCAGCGACGGAAGCGATATCGTTGTCCGGGCTGGTTTCAAACCGACCCCGTCCGTTGCTGCTTCCCAGCAGACCATCAACAAAGATGGTGAAAACATTGCCATCGAAATCAAAGGCCGCCACGACCCGATCGTCGTTGCACGCGCCGTTGTTGTCGTGGAATGCATGACCGCTCTTGTCCTGGCGGACGCACTGCTCGTCGGCATGAGCGCCAAACTGGACAATGTAAAGAAAGTCTGGGCTCTGGACGAGAAATAAAGGCCGGACTGCTTCTTTCTGGCTTCAGCACAAAAAATGCCTGCGGGATACAGTTCTTCCTGCAGGCATTTTTGCGTTATTTTTTTAGTGAACGCCTTTTTTCGTAATCAGAATACAGTTCGGCGTCTCCACTTTCATCGGGCGGCCTTTCTGAACCAGCACGTTTTTCTCATAATCAATAGTAAATGTTGTGATCGTGTTGGACTCATGGTTTGCCACTGCGATATGTTTTCCGTCCGGGAACATTGCAATATCCTTTGGATATTCGCCGCTGATCGGAAGTGCAAACTTCTTCTCCAGGCAGCCGGTCTCCGGGTCGATATGGAACATTGCTACGGTATTGTCTCCGGCTGTAGAAGTAAACAGGTAGTGGTGATCCGGGGAAAGGCACATGCCGGATGCAGCGTCGTGCGCCTGGTCCACGTTCGCGGATGTGGTGCTGATCGACTGCAGTTTTTCAAATTCCGGTCCGTTTCCCGTATCACGGTAGCTGAATACATCGACTTTGTTCATCAGCTCGTAAATGACATACGCGTATTTTCCGGATTCACTGAAAACGATCTCTCTCGGACCGGATTCACGCTCACAGCGCAGGATATCCACCAGTTTCAGGCGGTCACGCTGTGTGTTCAGCTTGTACATTTTGATCTGGTCAATGCCGTTGTCGACTGCGCAGACATATTTGTTGTCCGGTGTAGGAACGACACAGCTGACATGCGGGCGGAAGTTACGCTCTGCCACACTGCCAAGGCCCTTGTGAAACACGCCGTCCATCAGACTTCCGAGGCGGCCGTCCTTATGGGTATGTACAACGGTTACTTTTCCGTCATGATAGCCTGCCACGAACAGGTATCTTCCGGTTTTGTCCACCGACAGATAGCAGCCGCGCATGCCGTCGATGTCTACTTTGTTGATCGGGGTCAGGTCTCCGTCATCCTCCACTGCAAACACTGCAACGCCTTCATCTGCAATCGAATACAGGTATTTGCCGTTTAAGGAACGGGCAATGTGGGAAGAGTTGTTGACCGGTATGACTTTTCGCTCTGTCAGAGTGCCTTCTTCTACATTTACATCATATAAATGAATACCAATGCTGCTTCCATGGGTATAAGTGCCTACATAGGCTACGTACTCATCCTTCATGTTGTTTTCATCCTTTCTGCCTTCTCGCACATCGTGTGAATTTTCTAAAAATATTTTAACACAATTTCCGCGCCACGACAACGAGGAAAACGGATTTTTGATATGTAAACGGTAACACTTTATTTTTAGACACAGGATATTCTCCTGCAGAGAATTTTTTAGATATTTCTATTGTTTTTAGATTGTAAGAGTTGAGGTTTCCGCTGCATACCATTTTCATTTTCTACGCTCTCGTCAGACTGATTTCCTGACTCATCATTCCCTGCAGTTTCTTGATTGCGCGGCTGTACTGGCACTGCAGCGCCTGCTCGCTTTTCTTGCAGAATCCGCTGAGCTCTTTGTAGCTGAATCCATATGCTCTCCCCCAGAAAATGCGCTGATCCATCGGATTCAGGTTCTGGATGCAGTTCTGCATCACCATTCGTTCCTCAATCTCGGCTGTCGCGCCCGCCTCCCCTTCATTTCTGTTCTCTTTCTGATACTGTGTATAGGAAACTTCATTCTGATAATAATGTTTTCTGCGCTGATTCTTGATCTTGTTTTTTGCCACACAGAACAGCCATTTCGTCATCTCTTCTCCTTCGAGATCGGCAACGGTTTCAAATTTTACCACCAATACCTCCCATACATCGTTCAGCACATCCTTCGCCGTCTCCCGGTCATTGTTCAACTGACCGCAGATATAACGGAACAGCACATGACTGTTTTTCTCGAATATGATCTGAAAAAATCGTTCCTCCTCTTGTCTCATACACTTCTTTCTCCCTCCTGTTATTTCGCTGTCCTTCTCTTCCGGGCCCGTCATATATGTAATGTGTTGAGACTATCGAAATCTTTCGTTTTTTCAGAATATTTCTACTACTTGACCTTATTACTTTTGTTAATAAAGCAAAATATTGCGTTATAACTGCACCGCGGCGCATAATCAAATTTTTTCTTTCGAAACCAGAAATTACTGTTCTGACAAAAAAATTCCCGCAGAAAGGAGCTTTCTTCCTCTCTGCGGGAATCTTCTATTTTGGTTTTATTTTATTTAAAGTAAGCAACACCGGACTCAAAGATCTTCAGATCCTGCTCTCCGTAGATGTTGACTGCTACGCCGTTGTCGCGGCGCTCTGCGTGTGCCATCTTACCAAAGACACGGCCGTCCGGGCTGGTGATACTCTCGATTCCGCAGTAGGAACCGTTGACATTCCAGTACTCGTCGTTGGTCAGGTTTCCGTTGACATCGCAGTAGCGGGTTGCAATCTGGCCGTTTGCCATCAGCTTGTCGATCCACTCTTTCGATGCTACGAAACGTCCCTCTCCGTGGGATGCCGGGTTGGTGTAAACACCGCCAAGCTCGGCGCCTGCCAGCCATGGGGATTTGTTGGTCACAACCTTCGTGTAAACCATCTTGGAAATATGGCGTCCGATGGTGTTGAAGGTCAGAGTCGGGGAATCTTCCGTCTGTCCGAGAATCTCACCGTACGGAACGAGTCCCAATTTGATCAGTGCCTGGAATCCGTTGCAGATACCAAGGGCAAGTCCGTCTCTCTCATTCAGCAGTTTGGTAACAGCTTCTTTGATCTTCGCATTCTGGAATGCGGTTGCAAAGAATTTTGCTGATCCATCCGGCTCATCACCTGCGGAGAATCCGCCAGGGAACATGATGATCTGCGCCTGGTTGATGGCTTTTTCAAAGGCATCGACAGAACCGCGGATGTCTTCTGCGGAAAGGTTGCTGAATACCTGAGTGATAACTTTTGCACCGGCACGCTCGAAAGCTCTGGTGCTGTCATACTCACAGTTCGTTCCCGGGAAGACCGGAATGAATACGGTCGGCTGTGCCAGCTTGTGGGAGCATACGTGGATGCTCTTTGCCTGATAGCAGCTGTCTGCAACAATTCCGTTTTCGTCTGCTGCTGCCACATTCAGGGCATCTACATCCGGAAGCTCTGCACCGGATACGGTCTTGAATACTTTTTCCAGCGGTTTGTTCCATGCGGAAACGGCCTCGCGGATGGTGATTTCGGTGTCTTTATAGGAAAGAACCGGTTTGTCTGTCACTTCACCGATGACGGTGTAGGTGCTTGCCAGCTCTCCGACTTTTTCAGCCGGAACTTCGCAGATCAGATCTGCAATATATGGAGTAAAGAGATCTCTCTCGTCTACATTGTGCTCGATGGTTACGCCGAGAGCATTACCGAATGCCATCTTGGATACGGCTGCTACGATACCCTGACGGTCTACGACATAAGCGGCTTTCACACGGCCGTTCTGCATATCCTCATGCAGTTTTCTGTAGGTTTCCATGACGCCTTCGTACTCTGGAAGCAGATGTGCGTCGACTGGAAGGTGGATCCACACGAGTTTGTCTCCTGTGTTTTTCAGCTCCGGAGATACTACATCTTTTAATTTTGCAACGTCAACCGCGAAGGATACGAGTGTCGGCGGTACATCGATATGGTTGAAGGTACCGGACATACTGTCTTTTCCTCCGATAGACGGCAGGCCGTAGCCCATCTGTGCGTCGTATGCACCAAGAAGTGCTGCGAACGGCTGGCTCCAGCGGTGCGGATCCTCAGTCATTCTGCGGAAATATTCCTGGAAGGTGAAGCGGACTTTGCTGTAATCGCCGCCGACTGCCACGATGCGGGACAGGGACTCGGTTACGGCATAGACTGCTCCGTGATACGGGCTCCAGCTCGATACGTATGGATCAAAGCCGTAGCTCATCATGGTAACGGTGTTGGTTTTTCCATCCGGAACCGGCACTTTTGCAACCATGGCCTGAGTTTCAGTCAGCTGATATTTTCCACCGTACGGCATCAGCACGCTGGCTGCTCCGATGGAGGAGTCAAACATCTCGACAAGACCTTTCTGGGAGCATGCGTTGAGGTCTGACAGGGTGGACAGCCATTTTTCTTTCACGTCGGCAATGTCACCGCTTCTTTTTAACGGGGTGTCCTCTGCTTTTGGAATCTCTACGAAGACATCATTCTCCTGGTGTGCTCCGTTGGTATCCAGGAATGCACGGGAAATATTGACAATCTCTTTTCCTCTCCAGGAGAGTACCAGACGCGGGTCCTCGGTTACGACTGCAACTTCGGTTGCCTCCAGGTTCTCTTCTGCGGCATATTTCAGGAACTGCTCACGGTCTTTCGGGTCGATGACAACGGCCATACGCTCCTGGGACTCGGAGATGGCGATCTCGGTTCCGTCGAGGCCGGCATATTTTTTCGGTACTTTGTCCAGATTGATCTTAAGGCCCGGTGCCAGCTCGCCGATGGCAACGGAAACTCCGCCTGCACCGAAGTCGTTGCATTTTTTAATCAGAAGGCTGACTTCCTCGCGGCGGAACAGTCTCTGCAGTTTACGCTCAGTCGGTGCGTTTCCTTTCTGTACCTCTGCACCGCAGGTCTCGATGGATTCTGTCGTATGTACTTTGGAGGAACCGGTTGCACCGCCGCAGCCGTCTCTTCCAGTACGGCCGCCGAGCAGGATGATGATATCGCCCGGATCGGAATTTTCACGGACAACGGCACGGCGCGGTGCTGCTCCAAGGACAGCTCCGATCTCCATACGTTTTGCCACGTAGTCCGGATGGTAAACTTCTTTGACATAGCCGGTTGCAAGACCGATCTGGTTTCCATAGGAGCTGTAGCCGTGTGCTGCTTCTCTTACGAGTTTTTTCTGCGGAAGTTTTCCTTCGAGTGTCTCGCTCTGCGGACGGGTCGGATCTGCGGCTCCGGTCACACGCATTGCCTGATATACATAGGTTCTGCCAGAAAGCGGATCACGGATTGCACCGCCAAGGCAGGTTGCTGCACCACCGAACGGCTCGATCTCGGTCGGGTGGTTGTGGGTCTCGTTTTTGAAGTTGATCAGCCACTCTTCGTCTTTTCCGTCTACATCTACCGGTACGACGATGGAGCATGCGTTGATTTCATCAGACTCTTCCTGATCTGCGAGTTTTCCTTCGGATTTCAGTTTTTTCATTGCCAGAAGGGCAAGGTCCATAAGGCAGATGAATTTGTCGTCACGGCCTTTGTAGAGTACCTCACGGTCGCTTAAGTAGCGGTCGTAGCTTTTTTTCATCGGCTCGTAGTAGTCGCCTTCGCCGAAGGTCACGTTGGTAAGCTCGGTGGAGAAGGTGGTATGGCGGCAGTGATCGGACCAGTAGGTATCGAGTACGCGGATCTCGGTCATGGATGGATTGCGTTTTTCTTCGCCGCGGAAGTAGTTCTGGATATGCAGGAAGTCTTTGAAGGTCATGGCAAGGCCGAGGGAATCGTACAGGGCTTTTAATTCTGCCTCCGGCATGTCGATGAATCCGTCGAAGATTTTGACGTCTGCCGGCTCTTCAAATTTTGTCACGAGGGTTTCCGGTTTTTCAAGTCCTGTCTCTCTGGAGTCTACTGGATTGATGCAGTGTGCTTTGACTGCGTCAAACTGCTCATCAGTCATCTCTCCTTCGATAACATACGTAACGGCGGAGCGGATGATCGGCTGCTCGTCTTCTTTTAAGAACTGCACGCACTGTACGGCAGAATCGGCTCTCTGATCAAACTGTCCCGGAAGGAATTCTACGGAAAATACTCTCGCACCTTCTGCACGCGGGAAATCTTCCTGATAGCAGATATCAACCGGCGGCTCTGCAAAGACTACTTTACATGCTTTCTCATATGTCTCATCACTGATATTTTCTACATCGTACCGGATCAGCTCCCGTACGTTGGTTACGGTCTGGATGTTCAGATAGTGCTTGATTTCATGCTTCAGATCTTTCGCCTTAATCGCAAATTCCGGCTTTTTCTCCACATAAACGCGTCTGACTGTACTCATTTTTATCCTCCATTTGTCTGAATCATAGTCCCCCAAAAACGGGACAATCTTTCGTTACTTACAGAATAGCATATTTATCTTTATAAATGAAATTAATATATCTTATATGTTTTATAAGTTTTGTTTCTTAATAGACGGACGCATTTCATTTTTCCTGCACTACCATCCCACTCATCACCCATTCTCTCCCGTCCTAAACCGTCAGGCCCGCGCACTTTCTGGTGCGCGGGCCGTCCGTTTCCGTTTTTACATTCTATATTTCGCTTTTTTCTCCCGTGTCCGCAATGCATTTCCCGCCTTTGCCGGCCGGTACAGCAGCATACAGGTTCCCGCATTCATAACAAGCGCACAGCACACATCCGATACGGAGTGCTGTTTTAAAAACATGGTCGAAAACACAATCAGCACCGTCAGGCCCAGGCAGACGTTTCGGAATACCGGGCGGTTTTTGAGCTGCTCGCTGTGTTCTACGGCAACAGCTACGGCTACGGAATTATATACGTGAATACTTGGGAATACGTTGGTCGGTGTGTCTGTCAGGTAAAGGCCTCTGACCAGATCCGTGAAAATGTTCTCCCGTGGGAATACCGTCGGGCGCAGGTTCTGGCCGTTCGGGTACAGATAGGAGATCACGAGGAACGCCGTCATTCCGATTCCCAGGTTGATAATCAGCTGATAATATTCTCTGCGGTTCTTGTTGCAGAAGCCGAAATAAAGGACAGACCATGCAATATATCCAAACCACATAAAATAAGGAATCACAAAAAACTCACAGAACGGAATCATATCATCAAACGGAGTATGAATCAGATGATAACCTTTCGTAATGTGAGTTTCCAGATATTGAAAACATTTCAGATAGAAAATACCATAAACCACTACCGGAAGAAAATGCTTATATTTTTTTATTATCTTCATAGTTTCCCTCCACTTTTCTGACGAGGTTTTTCTCTTCAACCTGCTGAAATTATAGCACACCGAAAACCGAAGTCAATAAGCTTTATTATTTTTTAAGAAACAATTCATCGGTTTCTGAAAACCGTCCTTGGGATGGAAATGTTCAAAGATCGCCGCGTCGAATTTTTTCCGTGTCCGGTTATATACATGCTCATCTTTTACCGTCCATGCAAATGCCGGTGTCCGAAACAGCATACGGTCGATCAGGAAGCCCGGGCAGTCGGCATAGCGGTGGTCGTAGGCGATAAAATCCGGTTTCCCGATAAAATTCAGCATCAGATGACGCGCCATTATCCGCAGGATCAGATGCACCTTATCATCCTTTGAAAAACGGCCGGAAAGCTGGCCGCGCAACGTCTGCGGCATGTGGCGGCGGCACCAGCGGAGGGCCAGGCTGTTGAAGGATTCCATGCAGAACATACCGGTGTACCCCTCCATCTCCTTCTGAAATCCCGCACAGACCGCCGTGGAAAGTCCCGGCATCTTGATTTCGATTAAAAGCGGCACGCGGCCGTCTACCGTCTGCAGTACCTCACGAAGCAGCGGAATCTTTTCCGTGCTGTCGCCCAGATGGAACTGCTGGAGTTCCTCATACGTATAATCGCTGATTTTTCCCTCGTTTCCACACATCCGCTTCATCGTGTCGTCGTGGAACACCACAATCCGGCCATCCTTTGTGATCTGAATATCCAGCTCGATGGCATATCCCTGCTCTGCCGCGCGGGCAAAAGCCGGAAGAGAATTCTCCGGAACTCCCTCCGCCGCGTTCCACAGACCGCGGTGCGCATAATTCCATTCCGCAAATTTCAGACATTCCTGCCGTCTCGATGTAGCCGGCAGAATGGAAAAGAAATAACCTGCTGCCAGGACGGCAAGCACTGCAAAAAATATGATCCAGAACATCATCTTTCCATCCCTTCTTTCACCCAGCCGCCCAAAAGGCGGAGACGCTCCGTTTCCAGTCCGATCCTTTCCTCCGTGCGGTGTCCGCCCGATTCTCCGTCCAGGTGGACCGGTTCCGCGCGGTCTGTCTGAAAGGAAAGGCTGCTGCACCGCTCCATATGTACCTCAGGAAATCCCGTGTGGCGTCCAAACAGCGCCATCGGCAGAAGATAGCTGACTTTCCATTTGGCAAGATTGGAAACCACCATCACGTCGAGCAGATCATCCGTCCCGTCCGCCTCCGGGCAGAAGCAGAAGCCGCCGCCTTCGTACGGAAAATTCATTGCCACTGCAAAAAGAACATTTTCAAACGAACGGTGTTCTCCGTTTTCCAGAGCTGCATCCAGCGTGAACGGTTCGAGATAAAAGAGCTGCCGCAGTGCAATCATCACATACGTAAGTTTTCCCAGATGCAGCCGGTTCAGCGTATTCTTGATTTTTGATGCCAGCGCCTCGTGGCAGATGCCTGCATCAAAACCGATGCCGGTGCTGACGAGAAATCTCCGCTTTTGGCTGCCAAGAAGCGCCGTTCCAATGTTGATCTCCTTTTCCTCCCCTTTCAGCACAGCTTCCAGCGCCTGCAGCGGATCGGAGGGAATTCCGGCACCGCGCGCAAAATCGTTGCCGCTTCCCGTTGGAATATAACCGAACTTTACATCCGACAGGCTGGTGATTCCATCGACCGCCTCATTCGCCGTACCGTCTCCGCCGATCGTCAGAAGGACATCATCGGGATTCCATACCCCTTTCGCGGTCAGTCGTGCTGCCGTCTCCCGTGCGCTTCCGTGATACTTTGTCGGATATACACGAAATTCCGTTCTGCGCCGCTCAAGCTCGCCCTCAATCACCGGCCACAGCTTTTCGCCGCGCCCCGACCGCGATTTTTTATTTACTATAATATGATACATCAAAGTCATACCTTCCTTTTTCTTCTGTAAAAAACCACTTCAAATCACCTGAATCATGTTCTTACGCAGCGAAACAACAAGTGTTTCACTGCTGAGTGAACAGTAACCAAATCAGCCATATTGTAGCAGTTTTCCCCGCAAACCACAACTATCTTCACAAAATCTTAACTTGTTGCCGCCGTAAAAATTCCCGCACCCCTGTCTTTTCTTTCTTGACAGACCTTTTTGTTCTGCTAAAATAAAAAGTACCGCGGTTTCGTCCGCAGAACGTCACTCATTTCTGAGGAGGTTTTTATGAATTTTTACGATATGACACGCGCAGGGAGGATGATAAGATGAAGCTCTCCCCCGCATTTCTCGCTTATAAACTAAGCAGCGCTTTTTCGGTTCTTGCACCGGAAAACCTGCCGCTCTCCGGCACACTGGAGCTGCCTGTTCTTTATCAGACAGGCTCCGCAGCCACTGCGCACCGTGTCTTTCTCTGCACAGAAGAACAGATCGGCTCTCTTTCCTCCCTCCCGGAAGAAAGCAGCTCCCTTTTTCTTCTCTGTACCGAAGAACTGCCGGAGGAACTTCCGGCTCCGGTTTCGATCGCCGTTAAGAGCAGCGTATCCGCTGTTTTTTCGTTCCTGCAGGAGCTTTTCTGGACGTACGATTCCTGGCAGAAGGAGCTGATGCAGGCACGGCTCGACGGAAAATCGATCCAGCATCTTTTAAATCTCTCCCTGCCTGTTTTTGCCCACCCCCTGATGGTGGTCGGCATGGATTTTTCCATCATCGCCGCAGCGTCCGAAGAACCTTCCTTTTTTCCCGAGAAGGTGTTTGGCTCCCTCGATGCAACGCGCCCGCTTCTGCTCTCCTTGACAGAAAGCAGCGAATACGCGTCCGTCCGCGATCTCGATGGATGGTTCCGCTTTCCGGATCACGTAACGGGACTTGGTTCCCTCTGCGTCAACATCACGCAGCATGGTCAGAGCGCCTACCGCCTGCTGCTCCTCGACACGAAAAAGGATCTTTCTGATTCCGAAGGCTTTCTTCTTGAATTTCTTGCAGAAATGATCCATCACGCCTTCCTGCACAATGTGATGCAGAAAACCTCGCCGGCGCAGTCGCTTCACACTGTGCTGCTCCGTGCCCTCGACGACCGGATGGCCGACTATATTGCGGTCAGCCAGGCTCTCGATGCGCTCGGCTGGCATTCCCGCCACACCTACTGCTGCCTCTATCTGCAGCTCTCCGATATGGATCAGAAAAACCTGACGGCAAACTCGGTCTGCGCCTATCTGGAAAATATTCTGACCGGCTGCTCCGCGTTTCCGCACGGCGGCGGTATCGTTGCGTTCTTTAACCTCACGCTGTCCGATTTTTCCATGACCGATCTGATGGAACGCATGGTGCACTTTGTGGAGGACAGTTCCTTAAATGCCGGCTTTTCGCGCTGCATGAACGGCCACATGAATCTGCGCCGCCAGTATATCCAGGCAAAAATCGCCCTGCAGTTCGGCACGCGAAAATATCCCGACAAGCGGATGCATCCGTTCAACGATATCTCGTTTGACTACATCCTCGATCAGGCAACAAAAAAGCTCCCAGGCTACATGCTGTGCCATGAGAGACTTCTCTTTCTGCAGGAGCACGACGACAGCTCCGGCAGTGACTATATGCGGACGCTCCGCTGCTATCTGGACAACCACTGCAATGTCGTCCAGACGGCGCGTGAGCTTTTTATCCACCGCAGTACCCTGCTCTACCGCCTGGAAAAGATCAAGGAAATTTTAGAATCTGATCTTTCCAGCCCGGATGAAATTCTGTATCTGATGCTTTCGTTCCGTTTTATCGACCTCGAGAACGAAGAAGAAAACCGTTCTGGATCTTCGCAGCCAGAAAAGCACAGATAAAACCAACCGCAATTCCCGCCAGGACATCGGTCGGGAAATGCACAAACAGATACAGTCTGGAAAATGCAATCAGGCAGGCCAGAATCAGTGCGGCAGCTCCTTCTTTTTTGTGCATCACAAAAATAGAGACTGCCGCCGCAAACGAGGCTGCCGAATGGCCCGATGGGAAGGAATAGTCCTTCGGAGCGGCAACCAGCAGCTTTACCTGCTCGTCAATCCAGCACGGACGCGGGCGCGCTGCCAGCGGCTTTAACACCAGATTACATAAAATCAAATCTAAAATCAGCGCGATCGCCATTCTTACACCGCATTTCCGGTATTTCGGAAGGATTAAGAAAACGGCGGTCAGCGCAATCCAGATCCATCCCGCATTTCCAAGTGAAGTGATTCCCACCATCACCCGATCGAGCACTGCATTGTGAAGATGCTGCAGTGCATATAAAATTGAAAAATCCATTCTTACCCCTCTCTGTAAAAAATGGGCATTTTTCTGCTGTACATCTGCTGATCGGCGGCCGCCTCGTACAGAAATTCCGCCAGGGCCTCTCTCGAGTATCCAGGCCGGAACTGGCTGCCGTCCAGCGAAATACTGCAGTTCTGCCCTACCTTTTTCACTTTCCCGTCTCTTCCCTGACACGTCCGCACCAGTGTCCAGTTCAGATCGCTCCGTGCCAGAACCTGTCCCATCTTCTGCATATCTTTATAGACACCTGGCCAGAAAATCTGCATGAATTTCGTACTCATTCTCTGGTATTTGTCCTCGCAGTCTCCAAACGCATGAATGCAGACATGGCCTACCGTCACAAACCGCGTTTTTCCAAGCTGCTTCATGGCCGAGAGAATCATCGCGTTTCCGTCAGCCAGCGGTGTCTCCTCTTCTTTTACATGTTTCACACGCATCGGAGTCAGCACGCTGATGACTGCATCCGCTTCCAGCAGTGCCTCCAGTACGCGTTCCCGGTTCTGAAGGCTTCCCTCAATCACGGTCAGATTTTTTCTCGGCCAGATCGCTTTTGCATCCGGCACGTAGGCGGTCACCTGTGCGCCGTGAAGAAGCGCCGTGTTGGTCACATACTGCCCAAGCAGTCCCCCCAGACTGAATATTGTAATTTTCATGAAATCCTCACTCTCATCTGTGTGTCTTTTGTATCCTCCGCAGATTTTTGACACACTTTCCTAATGCTATCTCCTATTCTAACACACCGCCCGTATACGATACAATGAAATAAAACTAAAAAAAGTATAACCTTTTTCGTCCTTTCTTCATATCGTAAGTAGAACCGTATTTTCAGGAGCTTTGATCTTATGCCCTATACTATCGTAATCGATGCCGGACACGGGGGAAGTGATCCGGGCGCTGTCTATGAGGGACGCAGGGAAAAGGATGACAATCTTTCCCTCGCCATCGCGGTCGGCGAGCTTCTTTCCCGGCAGGGTGTCTCTGTCATTTATACCCGCACAACCGATGTTTATCAGACGCCGTTTGAAAAGGCGCAGATGGCCAATCAGGCGGATGCCGACTTTTTTATTTCTTTTCACCGGAATTCTTCGGAGGAACCGAACCAGTATACCGGCGTGGAAACGCTTGTCTATGACAACTCCGGCATCAAACAGACAATGGCAGAAAACATTAACGGCGCGCTCTCGGAGCTGGGATTCCGGAATCTCGGTGTCAAGGCACGGCCAGGGCTTGTTGTTCTGCGGCGGACGAAAATGCCGGCTCTTCTGATTGAAACCGGCTTTCTGAACAATGAGCAGGACAATACGCTCTACGATGAAAAGCAGGAAGAAATCGCCCGCGCCATCGCGGATGCAGTGCTTGGAACGCTGGATCTCGAGACGGTCACGGAGGCTGACCGGCGCGCTGCGGAAACGGAGGCCGCCCGTCCGTCCGTTTCAACAGCGGATACCGTCACTGCTTCCGCTTCGCCCCATCCCACGCCGCCGGAACAGGAAAATCCTTCCGATACACCGGAAACCTTCTACCGTGTCCAGACCGGCCTTTTCCGCATCCGCCAGAATGCCGACCGTATGCTTTACGACCTTCTCGACCAGGGCTATCCCGCTTTTCTTCTCGCCGAGGACGGCTTTTTCAAAGTCCAGGTCGGCGCTTACCGCCAGCTCGGAAATGCCATTCTGATGGAACGCCGCCTGCGCCGCGACGGCTATTCCACCCTGATTACCACCTGAGCGTCTGACGCATCAGTCGAAAAAAGAGCGTGCCGGAATTTTATTTTCCGGCACGCTCTCGTTCTCCTTATAACTTTTTCAGTTTTGCAAACGAAGCAAACATTTTCTTCGTACCAGCCTGGTCGAAGTTGACGGTAACTTCATAATCTCTTCCGCCGTCCACGATATCCGTGACAATGCCGACACCGAACTTGATATGGCGCACCGTATCCCCGATTTCGTAATCGAGTTTCGTCGCCTTCTGCGCGCTGAAGGTTTTCGCCTGTTGCGGCTTCTCGCGGAATGCCTGCTTCATCGCCGCATAGACGCTGCCTCTCGTCGGAATGTCCATCTTCGGCTTCCGGTCTTCGATCTCCCCGCGCTCCCGCTCCAGGGAAATCAACTCCCGCGGAATCTCTTTGACAAAACGGGACATCTTGTTGTACTGCACTTCGCCGCGGATCATTCTCTGGCGCGCACACGTCAATGTCAGATGCTGCATCGCACGCGTGATGCCCACGTAGCAGAGACGGCGCTCCTCCTCCAGCTCCGACGGATCATCTCCGGTGATCGTCATGTAGCTCGGGAAAATGCCATCCTCCATGCCGGCAAGGAATACGTTCGGGAACTCCAGTCCTTTTGCGGAATGCAGTGTCATCAACAGCACGTAATCGCTCTCCTCATCCACCGAGTCGATATCAGACACCAGCGCAACCTCCTGCAGAAAACCACCGAGAGATGGCTGTTCGGCGCTCTCCTCATAATCCGCAATCTTTGAAATCAGCTCGTCGATGTTCTCGATGCGGGCTGCCGCTTCTTCGGTTCCCTCCGCCTGCAGATCTGCTACATAGCCGGTCTCCTCGATGATTTCATTCAGCAGCTCTTTGACCGACAGATAATCTGCTTTCGCGCGGAGTACCTGTAAAAAGGACGTGAAGGATTTAATCTTATTTAAAGACCGCATCAGCCCCGGCACATACTCGGCCTCGAGAAGCGCATCGTAGAAACGGATGCCCTGCTCTGCCTCCCAGTCCTGCACTTTGTTGATCGTCGCCGCTCCGATACCGCGCCGCGGAACGTTGATGATACGCAGTACCGCAAGGTCATCCTCCGGGTTCTCGATCACACGCAGATACGCCAGCAGATCCTTGATCTCGCGTCTCGCATAGAAGTTAACACCGCCCACGATTTTATATGGAACATTTGCAAGCAGCAGTTTCTCCTCAAAAAGACGGGACTGTGCGTTGGTACGGTAGAGAATTGCATAATCACGGTACTTCTTTCCCTCCGTGCGGACGCCGCGCGTGATTTCTCCTGCCACGTACTCCGCCTCCTCAAAACCGCTCTGGAACTGCCGCAGATCGATCAGGTCACCCTCCGGATTCTCTGTCCACAGGCGTTTTGCTTTTCGTCCCTGGTTATTCGCAATCACTTCATTTGCCGCATTCAGAATATTCTGCGTGGAACGGTAATTCTGCTCCAGTTTAATGACCTTCGCATCCGGGAATACATGCTCAAAGCTCAGAATATTTTCAATATTCGCCCCGCGGAATTTGTAGATCGACTGGTCATCATCGCCGACAACGCAGAGATTGCGGTATTTTGCCGCCAGAAGGCTCACAAAGCGGAACTGAACCGTGTTGGTATCCTGATACTCATCGACCATGATATAGCGGAACTGCTCCTGATAATAGTCGAGCACTTCCGGAAACTGCTGGAATAATTTTACGGTCTGTACCAGCAGATCATCGAAGTCCATCGCATTGTTTTTCTTTAACTCTGCCTGATACTCCGCATAAACTGCCGCATACTTCTGCAGCTTCCAGTCGATTCCCGCGTCAATCCGGTACTGGTCCGGCTCGATCATCTCATCCTTTGCGGACGAAATTGCCGCCATGATCGCACGGTCGCGGTACAGTTTCGGATCCATCTGGAGCCGTTTCATGATGTCCTTGATCAGCGATTTCTGGTCATCGGTATCGTAAATTGCAAAATTGTTGGCGTATCCCAGACGTTCAGCATGGCGGCGCAGAATCCGCACGCAGCTGGAATGGAAGGTGCTGACCCAGATCCGCTCCGATCCGTATCCCACGATTTTATCGACACGCTCACGCATTTCTCCGGCGGCCTTATTCGTAAAGGTGATCGCCATAATATTCCACGGATTGACGCCTTTGTCCCGGATCAGGGAGGCGATGCGGTGCGTCAGTACCCTCGTCTTTCCCGAACCGGCACCTGCAAGGATCAGAAGCGGCCCTTCGGTGTGCTCCACAGCTTCCATCTGCATCGGGTTTAATCCTGTTTCTGTCTGATTCATGTTCTTTCTCCTTCATCTGCTTCGAATCTTTTCACATGCATCTCAGTATATAACAAATCCGCCCCGGTTACAAGTAAGAACGAACATACGTTGCATTTTTATCATGGAAACTTTTTTTCGCAAAGTCCTTGCTATCTGGTATTAAAAACTATATAATGGGAACCGTGAGGTGATAACAAATGACGATAGACTCAGATAAAATTCTTCATGATTTACTGAATTCACTGGATTCTCTCGAAGGCATCCGCCCGGGGGAAATCCCGAACATTGCTTTATATATGGACCAGGTCACGACCTTTATGGACGCACAGCTCGCTTCTTCGCGCCGTTTCGAGTCCGATAAGGTTCTGACAAAAACAATGATCAACAACTATGCAAAAAACAAGCTGCTCCCGCCGCCGGTCAAAAAGAAATATTCGCCGGAGCACATGATGCTTCTGGTTTTTATTTACTACTTTAAAAACATCCTCTCGATCACGGATATCCAGACACTGCTCGCCCCGATCACCGATCGGTATTTCGGCACGGAGAGCAGCTTTTCCATCAAAGATATCTACGACGAAATTTTCCAGATGGAAAAAGAAGAAATTGCATCCGTAAAAGAAGATCTTCTGAAAAAAGCGGATGTATCCAAGTCCATGTTCGGCAGCTCACCGGAGGAGGACCGGGAATTTCTCCAGCTCTTTTCGTTTATCTGTCTGCTGAGTTTCGATGTCTATCTGAAAAAACAGATGATCGAGCACATGGTGGATGAACTGGCATCCCTCGCGGCGCCTTCTGATCCGAAAAAGAAAAATTAAGAACAAACGTGTAAAATCAAAAAAGACGGCTGCGTTGGAATCGCACCGTCTTTTTTGATTTTACACATTTTCTTTCTTTTCCATCCGTTCAAACACCATCTCATATCCGTCGTTTCCATAGCTTAAGGAACGGTTCACGCGGCTGATCGTCGCCGTGGATGCTCCCGTCTTTTCGGAGATTTCCAGATACGTTCTCTTCTCCCGCAGCATTTTCGCCACTTCAAACCGCTGCGACAGCGAAAGCAGTTCATTGATGGTGCATACATCCTCAAAAAAAGTATAGCATTCTTCCTTATTCTTCAGACACAAAATTGCCTCAAAAAGCTGGTCTACTGCTTCTGAATGAAGTTTCTTGTTCATTTCAAGCCCTCCTGTACGAAAATTAAGTCCCCATCTCATTCTTATAACTCGGAATACTACCATTTTAGCACAGTAAAGTGTGAAATACAAGTCCTTTTATCCCTGCATCAGCAAAGCCTGTACCATCGACTCCCGCTGTCTGCGGTAATCGCTCGGCGAACAGGCCTTTACCGTCTTGAAGGTACGGTTGAAGGCACTTAAAGAAGAGAATCCGGAATTCATCGCCACATCCGTGATACTCATCTTTTTGTCATACAGAAGCTCCTCTGCGCGTTTGACGCGTTTAGAATTGAGGTACTCATAGAATGTCATGTTCATGTACTGCTTGAAAATTCTGGTAAAGTGGAACTTGGAAAATCCGCTGACCGCAGCTACTTCCTCGAGAGAAAGATTCTCCATGTAATGGACATTGATATAACGGCAGACGCTTAAAACAGCCTCTATATATTCCTGCTGCTTCATTGCCCCGAACGTATTCTGCGCGTTGGCATCCGAAAAGCCCTTGCGGCCAAACTCTGAAAAAAGCTCTTTGAGGCCGGTGCAGATTCTGTGCGTCATCACTGCGCCCTCATTATCGTATTCCCGCACCAGTTCCAGAATCTGGCTGCGTAGAAACAGATAGAAGGGATCTTCCTCATCCTCTTTTTTGAAGTAGATGGCCGGAAGCC
Organism: Blautia sp. TM10-2; assembly: GCF_003480845.1. NCBI lineage: Bacteria > Bacillati > Bacillota > Clostridia > Lachnospirales > Lachnospiraceae > Blautia > Blautia sp. TM10-2. The sequence goes on from NZ_QUJZ01000016.1 coordinate 35,847, forward strand.
GCAGGAAAATCGTTTCCATTTCTTCCTGATTCTCCACACAGCCCGGTTCCACCAGCATGACAATCCGTTCTCCCTGGGATACGAATCTCATTCCGTGTACAACGCCGGAATTGATCATAATGATGTCGCCCTCTTTGAGATTATAGCTGTCTTTTCCGACAACAACCTCATATTCGCCTCTGGTCGGCATGATAATTTCAATTGCGGTATGCCAGTGCTTCGGATAGCCTTCTGTCACGGTGTTGTGAAAGATTTCAAACGCCGGCGGGTTTGCTGCATTCCGGTCAAATGTTTTCCCATGTTCCACTTTCTTCATCTTATTTCTTACCTCTTTTTATTACAGCAGCTCTGTAAACAGATCTTTTACGGTCGGATAAATCTTTGCAAATTTCTGATACTGGCGCTCATATTTCTCAACCAGTTCCGGTTCCGGCTCGATGGTCTCTGTCACACGAACAATTTTTTCTGCCGCCTCTTCTACGGATGAAAAGACACCGCAGGCAACGGCTGCCAGCATGGCTCCGCCAAGTGCCGGGCCTTCCTCGGACTCGATACGGTCCACTTTGATGTTCAGCACGTTTGCGATCATGCGTCTCCACAGCGGGCTCTTTGCACCGCCTCCGCAGATTTTCGTTCTCTCGATCTGGATGCCGAGGGATTTTGCTACCTCAAAGGAATCGCGGATCGCAAAGGCAACGCCCTCGAGAACAGCCTGGGTCATATCCTCTCTTGTGGTGTCCATGGTCAGGCCGATGAAGGTTCCTCTTGCATCCGGGTTGTTGTGCGGGGAACGCTCGCCCATCAGATACGGCAGGAAGAAGACATTATTCTCGCCAAGTTTTGTGATGTTCTCCTGCTCTTTTGTATATTCTTTTGTGCGGATGATTTCATCCATCCACCATTTGTTGCAGGAAGCTGCACTCAGCATGCATCCCATCAGGTGATAGTGGCCGTCTGCGTGTGCGAATGCGTGCAGGGCATTGTGGCTGTCTACGCCGAATTTGTTGCTGGAAATGAATACGGTTCCGCTTGTACCAAGGGAAACGTTGCACATGCCGTCGCCTACGGTTCCGGTTCCGACTGCGGCTGCTGCGTTGTCTCCGGCTCCTGCTACAACTTTACAGGTCTCCGGCAGTCCAAGTTCTGCTGCTACTTCCGGTTTTAAGGTTCCGACAGCGTCAAAGCTCTCATGGAGCTCCGGCAGCATCTCCAGGGAAATACCGCAGATTTCTGCCATCTCTTTGGACCAGCATTTGTTCTTGACATCCATTAGAAGCATGCCCGATGCATCGGAGTAGTCGCTTACGAATGCGCCGGAGAGACGGTATGCCAGGTAATCTTTTGGAAGCATGATTTTGCAGATTTTTTCGAAGTTATCCGGCTCATTTTCTTTCACCCAGAGAATCTTCGGTGCGGTAAAGCCTGCAAATGCAATGTTTGCGGTGTACTCGGAGAGTTTTTCTTTTCCGATTACGGTGTTCAGATAATCGGTCTGTTTTGCGGTACGGCCGTCGTTCCAGAGGATCGCCGGGCGGATGACGTTATCGTTCTCATCCAGGATGACAAGGCCATGCATCTGGCCGCCGAAGCTGATGCCGGCTACCTGGGATTTGTCTACGTCTTTTACCAGCTCGCGGATTCCCTCTTTGCTCTGCTCCCACCAGTCTTCCGGTTTCTGCTCAGACCAGCCTGGATGCGGGAAATACAGCGGATACTCTCTCGATACAATATTTACAATTTTGCCTTCCTCGTCCATCAGAAGCAGTTTGACAGCGGAAGTACCAAGGTCAACACCAATAAAATACATGTCGAATCTCCTTTTTCTACTCTTTTTCAAAAAGGGCGGCAGCAGACCTAGATCTCTGCTCCGCCCTTTTGCTTATGCGTTACTGCATATCTTTCTTATTTTTCAGTGAATCTTCCGGAACGGATTAGCCCCACGGATTCTCTGTCGGGTAACGAACACCCTTCGGCTGGTTGTAGCCGATCTCATCTACTTCAACACCGAGCATTTTGAATACTTCGAATAACGGTTTTCCGAAGTGTCCGAATGCTACTGCGCCGTGATGCGGATAGTTTTTCTCTACCAGTACGTGACGGTAGAATCTGCCCATCTCCGGAATAGCGAAGATACCGATGCTTCCGAAGGAACGTGTTGCTACAGGAAGAACCTCGCCCTCTGCGATGTATCCGCGCAGTTTTGCGTCAGATGTGCTCTGCAGACGATAGAAGGTGATGTCTCCAGGAACGATATCTCCCTCGAGGGTACCCTGTGTTACTTCTTCCGGAAGGGTTCTTGCCATGATCATCTGATATTTCATAGAGCAGAATGCCAGTTTGGTGGAAGCGGTATTTCCGCAGTGGAATCCCATGAAGGTATCTTTTAAGGTGTAATCAAATTTGCCTTTGATTTCGCTCTCATACATATCCTTCGGAACGGTGTTGTTGATGTCGAGGAGTGTTACGGTGTCTTTGGATACAACGGTTCCGATGAACTCGGACAGTGTTCCGTAGATATCTACCTCACAGGATACCGGGATGCCCATCTTGGTCAGACGGCTGTTGACATAGCAGGGAACGAATCCGAACTGTGTCTGGAATGCCGGCCAGCATTTTCCGGTCAGGGTTACGTATTTTCTGGAGCCTTTGTGTGCTTCGATCCAGTCTAACAGGGTGATCTCGTACTGAGCCAGTTTCGGCAGGATTTCCGGTTTCAGGTTTCCTTCGCCGAGCTCTTTTGCCATATCTTCTACGACTGCCGGGATTCTCTCGTCGCCTGCGTGTTTGTTGAATGCTTCAAACAGGTCAAGCTCGGAGTTCTCTTCGATTTCTACGCCGAGGTTGTACAGCTGTTTGATCGGTGCGTTACATGCCAGGAAGTTGGCCGGACGCGGTCCGAAGCTGATGATTTTCAGGTTCTTAACAGCTACAACTGCAGTTGCAACCGGTACGAAATCTTTGATCATGGCTGCTACGTCTTCTGCATCGCCAACCGGGTACTCCGGAATGTATGCGTCCAGGTTGCGCAGTTTCAGGTTGTAGCTTGCGTTCAGAACGCCGCAGTATGCATCGCCGCGTCCGCCTACAAGGTCGTCGCCGGTCTCTTCTGCTGCTGCTACTACCATGCAAGGTCCGTCGAAGTATTTTACAAGCAGGGTTTCCTCGGTCTCCGGTCCGAAGTTTCCAAGGTATACAACAAGTGCATCACACTCTGCTTTTTTCAGGTCTTCGAGTGCGTTCATCATGTCGATTTCATTCTCGACGATGATTGGACATTCGTAGATTTCTCCGTCGTATGCTTTTACGACTGCTTTTCTTCTGTTCTCGGAAAGGCTGTTCGGGAAGCAGTCACGGCTTACTGCAACGATACCTAATTTGATTTCCGGTGTATTGTTGATCATTTTTGAAGATCCTCCTTTTTTTGGTTTTCTTGGTTTTTGGTTTCTTTTTATGTTCAGAACTGCTCTTTTGGGGCAGTGTTTCTGATTTCTGGTTTTGTCTCTGGTTTTATTTTACCGAGAGGTTTTCTCCTTTGATGCCTGCTACGCTTCCAGCGATGTTTGCATCCGGGTGGCTTAAGAGCCATTTGTTTCTGGCGAAGAGCAGGTCGTCTTCCGGGGTGTGTTTTTCTTCCAGGGTGATGTCGGTATTGGTTCCTTTTGGAAGGACTACGACACATTTGAAGCCGCTGGCTGCCACGTTGCATGGTGCGTAGTGGAGGGTGGTTGCGTAGACTTCAATGGTGGTTCCGGCCGGGATTAAGAAGGCCTCCATTTTGGATGAGTCGTAGGTGTGGTCTTCGGTGATGTCCTGTTCTTTTCCGAGGATCAGGATCAGGTCGGTTACGGCGATGTTGATTTCGCTGTCGCGGTGGTATTCTACGGCGTTCAGTAAATGGTTGTGGCCGTTGCAGTAGCCGATCTGGATCGGCATGCCGCCGTAGAGGCTGTCGGATACGGACTGGGCGCTTTTGCAGGCTTCGAGGCTTTCAATGGAAGGCTCGTAGACTACGTCGTCGGGACATGGGGTCTCGGACATGGCGGTGATGATGTCGCTGACGTCGAGGTCTTTGATGACTTTGCCGTACTGGCGGAATGCTTCGTCTGTTACTTTCAGAATCTGCATTGTTTTGGTGCTCCTTTCGTACAATTAGTTTAATGATTGAACTAATTGTAATATAGCACTTGTATGTACTTCTTGTCAACATGTATTTGGGTGAAAAAACGGGCGGGTTGACAAATAAGGGGGAGGTTGGTATACTTTGATACGTTAAAATAATAAGACGCTAGGGGAGCCTTTGGCTGAGAACGTGGGACAAGGATAAGCTCACGGACCCTCACTACCTGAACGGGATAATTCCTGCGTAGGGAAGCTGGAACGTGGTTTCGGAGGTGATTCGGGACTGCGTTTTTATGTGAGCCCCTCCAAGCGGAATGCGAAGGAGGTTTTTTTATGAGTTTTTTTGTTACTGCTGACGGCGGACTGACGACGGCCGGTTATGTTGGATGCGTGGTGCTGATGGTGGCGCTGGTGGTGATTGCTTCGGTTCTTTCTGCTCAGAAGAGTAAGGGGACGGGAATGGATGCAAGGAAGCTGGCGTTTTGTGCGATGGGGATGGCGCTGGCGTTTGTGACTTCGTATGTGAAGGTGTTTGAGCTGCCGTACGGGGGATCGGTTACGTTGTTTTCGATGCTGTTTATTGTGCTGATTGCGAACTGGTATGGGGCGAAGACGGGTATTCTCGTTGGTTTTGCTTATGGACTGCTGCAGTTTATCCAGGGGCCGTATGTGCTGTCGCTGTTCCAGGTGTGCTGTGATTATGTGTTTGCGTTTGCGGCGCTGGGTGTGGCCGGATTCTTTGGAAAGAAGAAAAACGGGCTGCTGATCGGGTATATTGTAGCTGTGCTGGCGAGGGGATTTTTCCATACGTTAGGCGGGTATCTGTACTGGATGGATTATATGCCGGAGAATTTCCCGCAGTCTTTAAAGGCGCTGTATCCGATTATTTACAACTACAGCTATCTGCTGGCTGAAGGTGTGCTGACGGTGATTCTGATCTCGCTGCCGCCGGTGAAGAAAGCACTGCAGACGGTTGCAAGAACGGCACATGGTGCAAATTAAATAGAATTACGTGAAAAAATCCGGGAACGCATGATTTTGCGTTTCCGGATTTTTTACGTGGATATCAAAATTTACTGAGCACTCTCCTCTGCGGCTGTGTCGGCGGCGGAGCTCATGGGGGTGATGACGATGTTTTCTACGCCGATTCCGGTTTTGCGGGTTACGATGTCTTCGATCTGGGCACGCTGTTCCTCGGTTACTTCTTTCATCGGAACGACGATGTCGGCGGTTTCGCCGGTCAGGTTTACAACGACGTCGGTGAAGCCTTTGGCTTCGAGGAGGAGTTCAGTTGCTGACTCTTTTTCTACGAGTTCCGTCATTTCCACCATGCTCTGGACAGCGCTCTGGCGCTCGGTTTCGGAGAGGTTGGTGTTGTTGATGATTTCATTTAAGGTGTCTTTGTTCTGGGAACGGATCTGTTCGCGGTCGATTCTGGCCTGGGCCATGTATGTAGATGCCCCGGCAAGGACTGCCTCTCCCGGCGTTTCGGTGACGGTCCGCGACGAGTCCCCTGCTGTGCCGGCATCCACCTCGTCGGTGATGTCGGTGTCCAGGCTGGAGATGTCTTTTAAAACGGTGCTGGCATCCGCCGTGGTTCCGTCTGCCTTCTCCTTCGTGGACAGGGTACTGTCAGCATAGTTGATGTATCCGGCGACGGCAATCATGATCGCAAGGGCGGTGATGATGACCTGATTTTTCCGGAATTTTTTCTTTTTCCCGGCCGTCTTTTTCGGCGATGGTGTCTCTGCCATTTTCTCAGGTGCATTCATTTCCTGTTCTAATTTTTCCACGCATTTGACTCCTTTACTTCATTTTGACTACTTTAATCTTATTTGCGCCCACCTGAAATAATGCCATCACGGCCTCCTGAATCTCCTGTATCGTCACCGGGTTTCCCCCGCCTTCTGCGATAACGAGCACGCCGCGCACCGCCGGGTACTCCTCGGAAACCACATACGGTGTCTCGGCTCCGTTCTGTGTCTTTTCATAGACAGTTGCCTCATCCTGCGACGAGGATGTAACGCTTCCGGTCTCCTCTCCCTTCTTGTTTTCCTCCGTTGTGCTCCGCGTTGGGACATCTTTTTCCACAATCTTTTTTCCTGTGGATTCCAGCGTCACCACGACGTGCACTGCGCCCACACCGTCCATCTGGGAAAGTGCGTCACAAAGGCGCTGTTCCATCTCCTCCTGCACCGAAAGTCCCGCATCCCCCGCCGGACGCGCAGCCGTCTCCTGCGGCTGTTCTGTCTCCTCACCGGTCTTTTTTGTTCCCGTCGGCAGCAGCAGGACAACGCCGATTGCCGCCAGCAGGAAGTACAGCATCCACTGCTCCTTTTTCTGTTTCCGGAAAAACGCCGCTGCCTTTTCCCTCATAGGCCTATTCCGAAATCTCTACCATAATATGCGCCGGATCGGTTCCGTAGACCTCACTTAAAACACTTTTGATCTCTGTCAGCTTTTCATCGAGCATTTCCCGCTGTTTTTTCTGTTCTTCGCGGTAAATGCTCGTCTGCCGCATCGGCGCTTCAATGCGGATCTCTTTTGCCTCACCGGTGTTTCCCGGCTCCAGCGTTACCGAAACGGCTGCCCCCGGAATGCCGCTCTCTGACAGATACATCCGGATCTGGCGCTCCGTCTCTTTTTCCCAGGCGCCCACGTAATACTGTTTTTCAAAGCTTTCTGCACGAATCTGTACATTTTCCATTGCTGCTGCCTCCTCTTCCAGCGTCAGACGGTCGAGCGTCTGCGCCATTTTCTGCTCCAAACCTCCCGCTTTTAGCACGGGCTGGAAAAAAATCAGTACCATCACAATTCCAAGAAAAAACTGAACCGGCTTCTTGTCCTCCTTCTCCGGGATCAGGTTCAGCACAGTTGTCATAAAAATCAGAAAAATTGAAATATTCTTAAGCCACTGCAGAATCTCTTCTACCATGCCGCCTCCCGCCGCTGCCTGCCCAACTACACGCTAGAGCATGTTTGAAAAATCATTTCCGCAATCTGCAAGCCCCAGTTTGCGAAAAGCCTTTTTCAGACACGCTCTAGGAAAAAGTTCCCGCCAGGATTGCAATCGTCAGCAAAAACAGGACTTCTACGGTCAGAAGGAGACGCAGAAGCATCGCATATCCTTTTCCTGCCGCCGCAAGACATCCCGCGATCCGCTTGTCCGAGACGGGCTGCGCCGCCGCGGCGAGAAGGCGGAAGGAAAGACCCGAAACGAGAAGCTGAACGGCGGGAACCATGCCTGCTGCGAGCAGTACCAGCATTGCCGTCACGCCAAAGCAGTTGCGGATCAGCACCGCGGAGCCTGCCACCAACTCGGTTACAGCATTCACCGCATTTCCGATGCCGGGAATCATTCCGGCAGTCCGCCAGAGTGCCATCTGCCGCAGGGAATCGAGCGCCGGTGCGATCAGATTCCGGATCATCTGCATTCCCACAAGTACGCCGAGCGACGATTTTAAAAGGCCGTTCACGCAGGTTTCCAGCAGCTCTGTCATATGGGACAAAATCTCCTCGCCGGAAAGATCGTTTACAAGGGCGATGAGCAGATAGATATGGATCATCGGGAGGACGAGGGCGAGCAGAAGCTTTTCGACAGCCAGAATCACTAGAAGGAGCATCTGATAAAACATCACGGCTGATGATGCGCCCCCGGCGGCCGCGGCCGCCAGATAGTAGGATGGCGTCAGGATCCGCATAAAAGCGACCAGCGATGTGATGACAGCTTTCAGGTTTTCCCCGCTCGACTGGAAATTTTTCAGAATCAGTGCAAGCGCAAGCAGATAGACCATATAAAAACTGGCGTCCCTGACCTGTTTTCCCTCAAAGAGAGAGGAAAAACTGCCGAGCACCGCGCCTGCCAGAACGAGGAGAAACAGCTCCTTCATCAGCCCCTTCTGCGCAAGGAATGCTGTTTTGGCACAGGAGAGAACGGCATTTCCGGCACGGAAGGTGCGGAAGGGATCGCCATCCTGCAAAAGAGAATGCACCGTACCGGCAAAAGAAAACTGCTGGCTGGACAGCAGGCTGTCCACTTCCTGCTGGATTGCATCGAAGTCGAGTTCTGCAAGAAGTTCGTCCTGCGCTGCTGCTGCCTGATCCGTTTCGGTATCCCCCGCTTCTTTCTCCTGCTGTCCTTTCTTTTCTCTGACCGCCGCACGCTCCGTCTCCTGATCTGTTCCTACGGTGTCCAAACGTGATTCTTCTTCCAGGCTCTCCGACACGTTTTGTACCGCTGCTTCGATTTTCTGCGTTCTTCCCGTTCCGAAAATGAGACACAGAAAAAGCAGCGCCATGCCCCATCCGGCTTTTTTACAGAAAATCATGAACCGTTTCCAGCAGAGCGAGCAGCACTGGCATACTGACGGCAAGGACCGCCAGGCGGGCGAACAGTTCAATCTGCCCTGCAATGGAAGAATAGCCCGCATCCTTACAGATCCCGGCGGAAAACTGTCCCACATACGTGATCCCAAGCATTTTCAGCAGCGTATTCAGATACGATGAGTCCACCGGGAGATACGATTTCATTTGTGCGAGCATGCCGAGCAGATACTGCATTTTTCCGACGGTCCCGGCAAGAATGCAGAGGCCGGCACCGACCGTCACAAGAAGGGCAAATTCCGGCTTTGCTCCCTTTACTGTGATTCCAAGCAGCACGCCCGCCGTGCCAAGCGCAGCGATCCGAAGTATATCCATATGATCCCCTCCGTTTTTTCTCCCTGCTCTTAAATTGTAAACAGTTGTTTGATGTCCTCAAACAGCGCGGAAATATAGGGAAGAATCCAGAACAGCACCAGCACAAGACCGGCAAGGCTTGCAAGAAATGCCTGTTCTTCCCGGCCGCTGTGTTTTAATACCTGGCACAGGACCGATACCAGAATCCCGACTGCCCCGATTTTAAATAGAATCCCGACCTCCACGCCTGCTCCTCCGTTTTCAGACACGCCCTAAACCAGAATCAAAAATAAAAAAAGGCCTCCCATGATTCCAAGACTCTGACAGAGCCTCTTCCTTTCCGGCAATCCTTTCTGCAGTTCCGCGATCCGCTGCACAAGGCGTGCCTCATACCGGTCCAGATTCGCCTTCTGCATGGCGCGGTCCCCGGTGCCAAGGCTGCATCCGGCCTCCTGCAGCTCTTCTTTTTCTTCTTTTGTAAGGCGTGTGTCCGCCAGGTGGACTGCCGTATTCTCTTCCAGAATCGCCGGCAGTGTCTTTCCGTCCGGGCGGCGCATATCCTCGGAAATATCCTGTAAAAAATCCCGGTACGGATCCCGCATCCGCCTTCCCGTCTCCCAGAACGCATCCGGCAGCGGGGAAGCCGCCGTCACAATCTCTCCACGCAGATACTGGATAATTTTCTGCAGTGTTTCCAGATCTTTCACATGGGCCGACAGCGCCGCACTCTTTGCAAAGCCGATCCCGACGCAGGCAAGAGAAGCCGCCAGTAAAACTGCAAGCCGCATCACAGAAACGCCTCCCTTCGGTACAGTGTCGTTCCTCTTCCGTCAAAAATAGCCTGTACGCTTCCGGCGTGGGGTTTCGCATCCAGCACGATGTACCGCTCGAAAACGTGGGATTCCACGAGGCGGTTCAGGAGAGGCTTCTGCTTCATATCCTCCATGGAATTGCCATGCACGGTCGCGAGCAGCTTGCACCCGCAGTTAACGACGGACTCGATCGCACGGATGTCCTCGCCCGTTCCGATCTCATCGACTGCCACCACATCGGGCGACATGGCGCGGATCAGCATCATCATGCCCTCCGCCTTCGGACAGCAGTCGAGCACATCGGTGCGGATGCCGACATCATTCTGCGCAACGCCGAGATAGCAGCCTGCGATCTCGCTCCGTTCATCGACCACACCGACGGTCAGCCCCGGATACGGCGACTCCCCGTCCGAAATCTGGCGGATGATATCGCGCAGCATCGTCGTTTTGCCGCAGCCGGGTGCGGAGACAATCAGGGTGTGCAGGAAACGGCCGTCTTCCCAAAGGTACGGCATCACTCGGTCCGCGCAGCCCTTTTTCTCATGAGCAACCCGCACGTTGATGCAGGATATATGGCTGATGCCTTTCACCTTTTCCCCTTCGATTACCGTCTTTCCGGCAATGCCGATCCGGTGGCCGCCCTCCACGGTCAGAAAACCCTGCCGCAGTTCATCCTCGTAGGCGTAGAGGGAAAAACTTCCTATGTAATCCATCGTATCGCGGATATCCGTCGGTGAGACGGGATAACCTTTCTCCCACTCCCCGGTCAGTGCTCCGTCCGGGGTCAGAAAGTACTCCTGATCCTTTGCGACCACCAGAAGCGGCGCGCCAGTCCGCAGACGGATTTCCTGCAGGTCATCGGCCAGCAGATCTGTGTTTTTCAGAATTTTCCGTATATTCGCAGAAAACAGGCGCAAAAGTTCCCTTTGCTCCTGTTTTTTCTCTGGCGTAACAATATCCTTTTGTCTTCCTGTCCTTTTCATCTTCACCACCTCTTATCGTTATATATATGAGATGGCGGGACAGGTTATGCACGGTTTTTATGGTTCTATTCTTTTCATGCAGATTTTCACGGGCTCCGCTGCCCAGACGGCGCCTTCATATCCTTTCTCCGGACTGAAATGCGTGCAGAAGCCCTCTTTCTTTTCCGTTCCAAGAGAACCCGAAAGACCGGTTCCCCTCCACTTGCCGTAGCTCTCCTCCTCGGTCCAGATCCGGAAAAACAGCGTTTCAGCATTCTCCGCTGCGGCAAGGCGTTTCTGGTCTTCGGCGGAAAAATACCGTTCTGCCATGCGCTCCCAGGCAGCGCGGCGGTGCTGCTGCAGATCCATGCCGATCGGAATGGAAGCAAAAGCGCAGGCAGCGTATTCCCCCGAATGAGAAATATTAAAACAGATCTGCGGATGCCCCGGCAGGTACGGTTTTCCGTGCGCATTCCGTTCGATCGTTATCTTTTCTCCATCCAGCCCATACTGTTCCTGCATTCCCATCCGGAACAGCTCCCATCCGCACTGCGAGAGTTCCCGTTCCAGCTCTTTTTTTTCGCCCTCCGGCTGTGTAATTTTTTTCAGATAAACTACCGTCTCCTGCATTCTGCTTCTCCCTCTTCATAGAAAAAGAGACCGCGAAGCCTTTCAACTTTCGGCTCCCCGGTCTCTTCTCGAAAATTCTTTCTTATGCGTTTTTACCGCAGCAATATTTGTATTTCTTTCCGCTTCCGCACGGGCATGGATCGTTTCTTCCGATTTTTTTGCCTTTGATTACAGTGCCGGATTTTTTCTGCTCCATGTAAAGCGTTTTCTTCTGCTCTTCTGTGAAGATCTCATCCCACATCGGCAGGTTGTACAGCCAGTCTGCTTTTGCGTCTACCATGTTTTTGTACAGAAGCTCTTTATCGTAAGCCAGTGTAACAACGGTATCCTCTTCCATCTCCTCGATCGGGTTCGGGATCACAAGGCTGTCGTTGATGCCGTCCAGGAAACCAACCATGGTCATAACGTCCACTTTGTATTTCTCTGCCAGCTCTTTTACGGTTCCTTTTACCACTTCATCCGGGTTGGAAAGAAGCTGCTCGTAAATGTTTTTCTCAATCAGGAAATAATTGGTCCAGAACTGCTGGAGCTGTTTTTTGTCTGCTTCCTGATTATAGGCGATATCACGCCAATTCTGTAATAAACTCATGTTATTATCCATCCTTTATCTGTTTCTCTGAGCGCGTTTTTTCGCGCCGTCCCCTAGCGGGATTCCGGTTTTTGTAACACGCTTTAGTATATCGGAAAGTCCGCAGAAAATCAACCTTTTTCTTCTTCCTGCTCCAGAATCGGGATTCTGGTATCGCCGAGCGGAATTCCTCTGTGTTCCACCGATGTAGAGAACACGATCTGCGTCTTCGTTCTTCCAAAATGCTGAAGCTGGCCGATAAACTGATCCAGCTCAGATGTTGTGTGGAACACAACCTCCATCAGCATCGAATAGTCGCCGGTCACGCAGTTGCACTCGATCACATTCGGGCAGTCGGTGATGTACGGATAGAATTCCTTTTTCCGCACCGGCTCAACCTCCAGATTGATGAATGCCTTGATCCGATAGTCGAAAACCTCCGGGTTCACACTCGCACGGTAGCCGGTGATCACCCCGTCCTTTTCCAGGCGGTCGATTCTCGCCGAAACCGTCGGCGAAGTGAGACTTACCTTGTCTGCAATACTTTTGAGCGGAAGCCTTGCATCTTCCTGCAGCAGTTCCACAATTTTCCGGTCTGCTGTATCCAGTTCACGTTTCATTCCCTCTCCTTACGTTCCTCCTGCTCTCCTTTTTCTTTCGGAGGCAGTTTCTTTACCACCGTATTTTCCACGCGGTGTTCTTTGACCCGCATGACCTTGATCCAGAGATCGTCGGTCTCGAGTTCAAACTGGCTGCCGTCATCCGGAACCGCACCGAGTTCGCCGAAAATGTAGCCGCCGAACGTTTCATATTCATCGACCGGCAGTTTGATCTTCAGTTCCTCCGCCACATCATCCAACGAGGCACTTCCCATGATTTTCCAGGTGTCTGTGGAAATCAGCTCAATTTCCGATGGCTGCCCGATCTCCGCCTCATCATTCAAGTCCCCGACAAGCTGCTCGATCAGGTTACGCACGGTGATAATTCCATCCATGCCGCCGTACTCATCCAGAACCACGGCAAAATAGTTGCCGGTCTTTTTCATGTTCTGGAACAGCGTGGCAGCCTTGATGTTTTCAGGAACAAAATAAGGCTGTTTGATTGCTTCTTTCATGACATGATCGCGGTCCTTGGTGCGAAGCCGGAAATAATCCTTGGCGTCCAGAACGCCGATGATATCGTCCACATTTTCACCACAGACCGGGTAATAAGAATGGCGGCTTTCATGGATCAGCTGCTCCCACTCCTCCATCGAGTCTTCCAGCCACAGAAGATCTACATCGGTTCTGTGGACGCAGATTTCATCAATGGTCAGATCATCAAACTCAAATACGTTCTGAATCATATCTTTTTCTTCATTGTCGATCGCGCCTTTTTCGCTGCCGGCATCTACCATCATTCGGATTTCTTCCTCCGTCACCTGATCGTCGTCCTCATCCGGATCGATCCCCAGAAGGCGCAGGATACCGTTTGTCGATGCAGTCAACAGCCACACAAGCGGTGCAAACACTTTCGAAGCACCGCTTACAAGACCGGAAATCCCGAGCGCAATCTGCTCAGCCTTCTGCATTGCAATCCTTTTCGGCACCAGTTCGCCAAAGATCAGGGTGATATAAGATAAAAGCAGCGTAATCAGCACAACGGCAATCGCATCCAGTGTCTTTTCCGGAATCTTCATACCCGCGTCCACAAGAGCGGAAACGATTCGATCCGAAAAATTTTCTGCTGCAAAGGCACTTCCAAGAAAACCGGACAGAGTGATGACCACCTGTATCGTTGCAAGAAAACGGGATGGCTGTTCCGTCAGATGAAACAGCTTCGCCGCTCTTTTGTTTCCCTCCTGTGCCATTTTTTCCAGTTTAGCGTCGTTGCAGGAGACCACAGCGATCTCCGCGCAGGCAAATACCGCATTGACCGCTATCAATACGACCTGCAAAAGAATACTGCCGACTATGTCACTGTCCAAACGTTTCAAACCTCCTCAATATTATTTATGCATTTTTCAAAAATGCCACATAGGCCTTCTTGGCCTCGTAAACATCTGCTTTGCTGGTTACTTCCCATGGAGCATGCATGCTGAGAACCGGTACACCGGAGTCAATCACTTCCATACCGTACAGAGACATGATGTAGGCGATGGTTCCGCCGCCTCCGACATCAACTTTACCAAGTTCTGCTGTCTGCCAATTTACTTTTGCATCATCAAAGATAGCGCGAAGAGCTCCGACGTACTCTGCATTGGCATCGTTTGAGCCGCTCTTTCCGCCTGCTCCTGTAAATTTGTTAATTACGATACCTTTTCCGAAAAATGCAGCGTTTTTCTTCTCAAATGCTGCTGCATACAACGGATCAAACGCTGCACTTACATCGGAAGAAAGCATTCTGGAAGAAGCCAGACATCTCCGAAGTGCAAGCTCCGTTCCCTCACCTGCAAGTGCAAGCAGCTCTGCCATGGTGTTTTCGAAGAAATGAGACTGCATGCCGGTTGCTCCGACGCTTCCGATCTCCTCTTTGTCTACGAGCAGGCAGCAGGATGTCTTCTCCGGTGCTTCCACCTCGAGCATTGCGACAAGAGAAGTGTATGCGCATACACGGTCATCCTGGCCGTATGCAAGAATCATGCTGGCATCCATACCAAGCTCACGCGCTTTTCCTGCCGGTACAATTTCAAGCTCTGCGGAGAGGAAATCCTCTTCTTCGATGCCATACTTGTCGTTTAAGAGCTTTAAGGTCATGGCTTTCACTGCATCTTTCTCTGTTCCTTCCAGCGGCTGGCTTCCGATCAGAAGATCGAGGTTCTCGCCCTCTACTACCGTACTTGCCGGTTTGGTCTGCTGCTCTCTGGAAAGGTGAATCAGAAGATCTGTCACACAGAATACCGGATCGTTATCATCCTCGCCGATGACTACATCCACTACTTCGCCATCCTTCTTGGCTACAACACCGTGGATTGCAAGCGGAAGCGTTACCCACTGCCATTTTTTGATACCACCGTAATAATGGGTATCAAGATATGTAAATCCGTTGTCCTCATACAGTGGATTCTGTTTTACGTCAAGACGCGGAGAATCGATGTGCGCACCGAGAATATTCATACCCTCTGTCAGAGGCTTGGTTCCGATCTGGAACAGGGCAATGGCCTTCTTCATGCATACAGCATAAACCTTGTCACCCGGTTTTAACGCACGATTTTCTTTTACATAGGTGTCGAGGCTTACGTATCCGGCCTCTTCTGCCTGACGTACACTTTCCTTTACACACTCACGCTCCGTTTTTCCGTGATCCAGGAATGCGCGGTAGCCGGCGTTTAATTTTTCCAGCTTTTTCATATCTTTTTTCTTGTACTCATTCCATGCTGTTTTTCGTTCTATAGCTTTTCTCTCTTTCTGTTTTCTTTCTATGATCCGTTCGTATTTTTTTGCTCCGGTCATAATTGCGATCTCTTTCATTATAATCTGTTTTGATGGGAAAAACAAGGACTTTCGGCTGTTAGAAAAAAGCCCCACAGCGAACCGTTTTTTTGGTTGCAGCGGGGCTTTTAAGGGGAGGATAAGTATTTCCTTATTTTTCTTTTGTATCATCGAACAGGGGAATTTCGATGACACTGTTATTCTCCCCTGAATGTTCACTTTTATACATTTCTTGTAATTATTTTTTGATCAACAGCAGAAAAATCCTCTTCCGCCGCAGCAACAGCAATTGCAGATGGCATTGATTGCCATACATTCACAGCACCATTTTCCGAGATCACCTGCACTTCTCTCGTAGCCGTAGCCGCTTCCCATGTCGGAATACCACTGACCCCCACCCCGGAGTTGGCTTAAAAGCTGCTGGTACTGCAGATTCTGCGGTTCTAATTTGACTGCCATCTCGGCATCCTGCACGGCATTGATGTTGTTGCCGAGGCGCGAATTTGCGATCGCATGCAGGAAATACCATTTTCCGCTGCGGTCGGAAATGTCGTTCAGCACGTTCATCGCCTCGCGGAAGTGGCCGCTGTTGATGTAGTTGGCTGCCGCCTGCAGCCGCATTTCCTGCTCGGAATTTCCATAATCATTCCGTGCGGAGCCGCCGTTTCCGTACGCGCCGCCGAATGGGTCGAAGCCGCCGAACGGGCCATAGCCGCCGTAAGCATCTCCGCCATACGACGAACCTCCGCTCTGGTACGTGGTGCCGTGCTCGCGTTCATCCATGATCTGTTTGTACGCCTGCTGCACCTGTTTGAATTTTTCTTCTGCTTCTGCTTTATTCGGATTATTGATATTGGCATCCGGGTGATACGTCCGGCTGAGTTTTCGGTATGCTTTTTTGATTTCATCGTCCGAAGCCCCGCGGGACACGCCCAGCACCTCATATGGATCTGTCATCAGTCTTTATTTCTCCTCTTTTTGGCGCTCTTTTGCGCTTTTTCGCATTTCGTATTTTTCCCAGATACCAGCATACAATATATTTCGCAGAATGTCTACATTTTCCAGGATCGGAAGTTTTTCAAATGCACGCGACGCTTCCGCCGTCATCATCAGCAGGATTTTTTCTGCGGTTTCCTCGAAGTCCGGCTGATCTGCGATGGACAGAAACGGGTTGTAGTTTCCGCTCTTTTTATCTTTTTCCACGTCATCAAGCGCATCCATCAGGTAAATGAATTTTCCGATGTAAAAGCCGACCTGGCGCAGATCATCGCTCCAGATGTCCTCCTCCGGAATATAGATCTCCGCCATCACCTCTCCGGTATAGCCCGCCGCAAGATCGAGGTCTGGATTGTTTTCCTTCTCGCATGCATGCAGCTTTTCGAGGTAATCCTGCACTGCTTTCGTCTGGCGCGGATACGATGCCTCGATGCGTGTCACAGATTTTTTCAAAGCCTTTGCCGCTGTAAACGCCGCGTAGTTTTTCTCGTCCTCCCAGTCATCCAGCAGATTGTAATAGGCGAGCAGCACGTTCATGTCTGCGCAGTATTTTGTGTATTTGTTCCGCAGGCATTTATGTTTTTTGCCGGGATGAAGAAAGCAGTAATGCTCCTCTTCTTTTGTCTCACACTCATAAAGCCCGGTCAGCAGGATGGAAAGAAATGTCATATCAAACGTCAGCATCGCCTGACCCTTTTTTCCATACGCCTCTTTGATATCCTGACACAGACCGCAGTAGTATGCCTGATATTTGTTGTAATCTTTGACTTTCAGGTCATCCTTTCGGATGGTCACATAACCAAACATGAATCGCACTACTCCTTTTTATCAGGTGTTTTTGATGAATTTTGTTCCGCATTTCGGGCAGCGGATCTCGATATGGCCTTTTCCTTTCGGTACACGCACCTGCTGATGGCAGGACGGGCAGCGGAAGTAGCAGTGCTCTTTATCCTTGAATGCACGGGTTCCGCCTCGGAAGAATCCGACGACGCGGTTTTTCAGTTCCAAGAATTTCTGGTTTTCCGCATACCGTTTGGAATGGTTCTTGGACATGATGCGCACATCCGCCCAGACGATCAGGACGAGTGCCAGGGTGTAGATAAGGGAGCTCCGTACAACCGCTCCGAAAATCATCATGGCAACTGCCGCCCACATCATAAAATTGCCCAGCTGATCGATGCCGTAGCGGCCGTACATCAGGCGGGAAAGTTTTTCTTTCAGTTTATCCATTTTGTTCTCGTTTCTCCTTTTTCAAAGTATATGCCAATACTCTATCCCTTTTGAGGGAAAAAAGCAATCGAAAGCGCCATTAATTTTTTCTAAAGAATCCTTAAATTTTGCAGTGTCGCATTTTTCAAACACGCTCTGTTTTTTCCTGCAGACAGTTTTTCAATTTTTCATGGATGTTTCAAGGAAGCTGTGCTACACTATACCATGTATTTATTTTTTGATTGGAGAATCCCATCTATGAAACGACTCAAACAGATCGGCGCCCTTCTCGCCATCGCGGTCCTGATCGGATTCGGGCTTGGTGCCATGATTTTTGCGTTTATCGACACGCCGTTTGCACACAAGGCGCTGACGGTCTGCCTCTACTGTGCGATTACCGTACCAGTGCTCATCTATGCCATGATGCTGGTTGCCAAGGTTCTGTCGCACCGCGATGAGAACGACAAATCAGACAAAGGAGAAAAACAGTCATGATTGATACCATTATTTTTGATGTAGGCCGCGTACTCGTCAACTGGGACTACGAGTCCTATCTGAAACGCTTTGCTTTCGGTCCGGAAAAGACGAAAGCAATCACCGCCGCAACCTTCGAAAGCCCTTACTGGCGCCAGTTCGACCGCGGAATTCTCACACCGGAGGAGATTGTAAAAGGATTCTGCTCCCTCGCCCCGGAATACACCGAAGAAATCAAAGAGGTTTTCGCCCACTGCGAGGAAACCATCACCCCGCTGCCGTATGCAGAAAGCTGGGTACGCTCCTTAAAAGAAAAAGGCTACCGCCTCTACATCCTCTCCAACTACTCCGGAGACCTCTTCGAGCGCACCAAAGAGAAAATGCCCTTCCTCCCCTACATGGACGGAACCCTCTTCTCCTACACCTGCCATTTAACAAAACCGGAACCGGAGATCTACCAGCACCTGATCCAGAAATTCTCCCTCACCCCGGACCGCTGCGTATTCCTCGACGACACCAAAGCAAACGTCGAGGCCGCAGAGCAGGCAGGGATTCATGGAATTCATTTTACGGGATATGAAGATGGCGTGGCACAGTTGAAAAAACTGGGCGTTCTTTAAAAAACAGGCTGCCGCATTCATGCGTCAGCCTGTTTTTTTAGTATTAACTTACGCTTTCGCCGCCTCTTCCATCAGCCGCAGCATCAGTCCGACGCTGCCGACGTTATATCCGGCATAAGCGCGTCCGCCGATGTTTCCCGGCAATGCGAGTATCAGCAGTGGGAGTTTTTCTGCGTCGATTCCCATTTTTTCGGCGATCGCCGGGGCGTCGTCGGATGGGTCGAGGTAGAGGGACATGTTGTGGATTGCTGCGCGGGCTTTCTGGAAAGTCGTGTTTTCCAGGTCGGCTTTCGTGCGGAGCACGGCTGCCATGGCAGCGTCTTTTGCGTTCCACTTCTCTGCGATTTCGATCAGCTCATTCAGAACATGCTCGGTCGGCTCCTCTCCGGTTCCGAGGAAGGCCAGAAGGATCGGGCCGTCTTTGGTGAGATCGTTCAGGGTATGCGCCTTTCCATCCAGATCCTCCAGCGTGATCTCCGGCAGTTCGATGTGCTCTAACAGCTCATCCAGCTCTTTTTTCACGGTTTCCAGATAAATCTCTTTTGCTTCTCCCGCCTTCAGTTCAAACACGCGGTATGCGGCATGCTGGTCACCGTTCGGCATACGCATACTTGTAATCAGACGATAGCAGCCCGGCTCCAGGGTCAGAGCCAGTGTTTTGCCATTGAATGCGGTTTCTTCGTAATTCAGCGTCTCAAACACCGTTCCATTCCACTTTCCGATAGTCCACGTCTGATAGTATTTCCATGCGCTTCCATCCTCCGCACGCAGTGTCAGAACCGCACTTTCCGTTTCCTCCTTCAAAACAGCTGCTTCTGTTTCCACACTGTGGAATTCCCCATCACGGTAATACTCCGGCTCCAGTGTCACCGGATTCAGTCTTGCCGCTACATTGAGACTCCGGCAGATTGCCACAAACAGAATCTTCTGCGCCAGAGGACTTCCCTGTTTCATCGTAAGGACGCCGACCGGTGTTGCCATGATCGTGTCATACTCTTCTTCTGCATGGAAGGTAATATTCTTCTTAAGATAATCCAGAATCCGTTCCGGCTGCTCCGCAAAGCTGTGTTTTGTCTCTTCCTCAAAAAATCCGCGGATCACGCTCCGATATGGCGTCAGCTCCTCGAGGAAAATACGCGGGCAAAGAAGATCCTTCCTGAAAATCTCCTCCGGCAGATCCCCCTGCTCGCAGTCGAGATGATCCTCTAAAACGGATGCCTTCAAGTCCTTCGCATCCTTTAAAGCCAGCGAAAACAGCAGCTTCTTCCGGTTCGGATTTTCATCTTTGGAAAGGAATGTATAAACCTCCTCAAAATTCTCTCCTGCCCGGTGGAAAATCTCTTCCGCTTCCGGATACGCAGCAGCCTTTTTCTCATCAAAGCATGCTGCAAACCGTGCCTTCCGAAGCCGTTCCGCCTCTGCCATCCGTGCCGCATTGCGCTCCTTCTGCTCCTTTGTGGCAACGACATTCCGTACCGGCACCTCCTTCGGTGCCCGGATTTCCAGCGTCTGCCACCTGTCATCCGCTTCCGGAACCGCCTCTTCACGAAGCACCAGTTCCAGCGAATCCTCCTCCTCAATCCGCATCATTGCCTCTGCCCGGCGTATTCCGTCAAATGCCCGTACCCGGATATCGCCAAGGCCAAGTGTCATCTGAACTTCTCCGTCCGCATCCGCAATCATCACTGCAGCCGGGAAAAACTCTGCCATATTCAGGATTTCAACCGCAATATGCGCTCCTGCAGCCGGTTTTCCATTCTCATCCTTCACAAGAATCTTCACCAGCTTCGTTCTGCCATAAAAATCTGTATGGTTAAAGTAGTACAGCGCTCCTTCTTTTCCAAGATACTCCTCGTTACTTTCCTTCACATAATCCGAGAAGTTCCGCGTATGAATCAGAATTGCCCGATTCGCCGGACCCGAGAACCAGCCGGTATCCAGCACTTCTTCCGGCTCACAGGCGCCAAGGAAATGCCACTCGCCGTCCACAAACACCTCAACCCATGCATGATTGTCATCACAGTGCGCCCATCTTGGTGTATAGACCTGCCGCGCCGCAATACCGACACTCCGATACGCCGTAACTGCAAACGTTGACTCCTCGCCGCAGCGTCCCTTTCCGCTCCGATACATCGTCATCGGAGATGCCGTTCTGCTGTCCGTCGCCTCATACGTTGCATGCTCCGCACACCAGTAATTAATCTCCAGAATTGCCTCCCAAAGACTCATTCCGGCTACACGCCCCATAATCTGCTCGTAAAAAAACGGTCTGCAGTCCGTAATATCCTCGGAATTGATCCGGTCATACAGCACATAATTTACAAACACATCCTCCGGCAGCTCCTTACACCATGCCACCTTCTCCCGCAGCATCAGCGCATGCTTCACGTACGAAAGAAAAAGATCAAATCCATATTCTCCCGCATCCCTTACCGGCATCGTGCCATACAGAAACTTCATCAGCACAGCCTCTTCTTCACTGCACTGTTTCAATTTTTCTTCGATAACAGGCATCACCGGAGCCAGAAGCTCTCTCCGTCCCTCAAATTTTTCCGTTGCATATTTTTTCAAATTTTCTGAGATCATGATTCTATCTATCCCTTTCTCTTTTTTCCTATCCGTCTCCACAACGTACATCCGCCCACCGGCGGCAGACGCCATGCGAAAAAGGATTCCTTGCGATTTTTCAGGAACACCGGAGCGAGGAGCCTTTTCACATACCGGCTGTGGGTCACTACGCTACATATTTTTCTTTATAAATGAAAGTAATTCTCCGCTGGGATCGCATTTATACTCCCAGAACATAATGCCTCCCATACCCTTTTCTTTCAGGTACGCAATTTTCACACCCAGTGACTCGCAGTCCTCATAGCTGATAAATGTCTCCCCGTCAAACAGATACGGAACCTTCGCCTGCTCATCCCAATACCGGATAAATCCCCTCTTTCCGATCCAGCTCTCTTTGAGCTCGCCGTAGTCACCGCCATATCCTCCGACCGTCTCTGCTTCCATTCCAAGCCCGTTGCGGCATCCGGCGCCTTTTACTCCATCCCATTTTCTGGAATAAAACGGTACGCCAAGGATCAGCTTTTCCATTGGAACACCCGCATTTGCAAAGCCGTTCACTGCCTTCTCCACACATGCGTCAAACAGGTTTCCCTCACTGTGATACAGTGCCGCATGATGTCCCGTCACCTTCTGGAAACCGCCCTGCAGATCATACGTCATCAGCTGCACATAATCCAGATACCGGGAGGCCTCCTTCATATCTGTCTGCAGTGCAAAGTAAACATCTCCGCCGACTGCTGTCGTTACAAGCATGCCTTCTCTGTACGCGTCCAGTGTCTTCCGAAGCTCCGCCAGAAGCAGCGTATAATTCTCTTTATCCGATCTGTCCGACGCAATTCCTGCCAGCGATGTGCCCGGATACTCCCAGTCAATGTCAATACCGTCCAGACCATACTCCTTCACAATTACAAGTGCACTCGCAGCAAACCGCTCTCTTCCCTCTTTTGTTCTTGCAGCCTGGGAAAAGCCGTCTGCTCCCCAGCCTCCTACGGACAATACAATCTTCAGCTCCGGGTTGCTTTTCCGAATGGATACTATTCCATCCCGTGCATCCTTTGCATCCCATACAACTTCTCCGTCCCGGATCAGACCAAATGCAATATTGATCACGGTAAGTGCCCGCACATCCTCTTCTCGCATATGATTTAAATCCGCCGTATTTACATAGCCAATTATTCTCTTCATCTCATAAGCTCCTCTGTCCGAATCGTTTTACTCATTAAAGGTTACGACTTCCCCGTGTCCCAGATTGTAGGTGATCTCATCCTCAAGCTCTACCTTCACAACCGTTGCAAACGGATGAATACTCATCTCGCCGGCCCAGATCCAGAGTGTTCCCGGAATACCGCTCCATGGAAGGGAACCCGTATAGGAGAACCGAAGTTCTTCTCCCGTATGCAGAACCGTCACCCTTTTTACCGGCGTTTTAATGCCTTTCACGCACAGCGTCTCCTGCGGCTTATCATAGACAAAAAGATACATCGTCTTCTGATCCGCCGAAATCGTGCTTCCGCCGAGAAAATGATTGTAATCCAGTCCTTTTTCTGTTCCAAATACCGCTTCCTTATGGTCATGAATCCATCCGCCCAGATCCAGAAGAACTTTCTCCTGGCGTTCATCCAGCGTTCCGTCCTCCTTCGGTCCGATATCCAGCAGCATTCTTCCTCCAAGGGTGATACAGTCGCAGAACATGCGCACAATCTGACCGCTGCTCTTGTAATCATTGTCCGATGGACGATATCCCCAGGAATCGTTGATTGTCGTACAGAATTCCCACTCGCCTTTCGGTCCGTACAGCGGAATTCCCTGCTCCGGTGTCTCATAATCTCCATAGCCCTGCATTCTCGAATTCAATACAACGTTCGGATTCAGGGTATGCAGATATTCCCTGAATTCCGGCATCTTCCACTGTGCCGCGCTCCGTTCCCAGTCACCATCAAACCATAAAAGATCCACCGTTCCGTAATTTGACATCAGTTCTTTTAACTGATGATTGTTGAATTCCAGAAACTCCTGCCATTTCTCCGGCTCCTCCTCTTTTCCGGCCGGGGAACCATAGATATCGTTCAGACAGTCTTCTTTTTTCATTCCTTCCGGGTAAACCGTGCGGTACCGCGGATCCGACCAGTCGATCAGCGAATAATAAAGGCCGACCTTCAGACCTGCCTCACGCATGGCAGCTGTATACTCTTTTACAAGGTCGCGCGCTGCCGGTGTTTTCTTCACAACACTTAAATCACTGTATCCGGTATCAAACAGTGCCACGCCGTCATGGTGCTTCGCTGTCATAACCACGTACTGCGCACCTGCTTTTTGAAACAGCTCCGCCCATTTTTTCGCATCAAACTTCGATGCTGTAAAGCCTTCACACTGTTTCATGTAATCTTCATAAGAAATATTTCCGTTGTGGAACGACCATGACTCTGACACATCACCCACCGCATAAATCCCATAATGGATAAAAATGCCCAGCTTCGCGTTCCGAAACCAGTCCTGCATCATCTCTTCCAGCTCCTCCTTTTTTTGTACTCCCGGATTAAAAGACTCCGGGCATAGCTTTTTTATCCGATCTAATTACCCCTTTATTGTTTCTTCCCATTATATCAGTTCTTGCCCAAAAAGAAAGGCATATTACCGTTTTACACTGTAATATGCCTTTTTTCACGCCACAGGAAATATCGTTACCTTTTCCTGTTTATTTCGCGATTTCCTCGATACCCTGAGTTGCTACCCAGTCCTCAAGTCCCAGAGAGTACATACCGTCTACATAAGCCTGCCAGTCAGCATCGTTGTCAATGTCAAGCTCGCCGCATACGAACTGCGCCTGCTGCTGCTCAAAGAAATCTTTGATTGCTGTGTTCGTATCAGAGAAGGTATCAATTTTATCCAAGTCAATCCAGTAGGACGGAATAATTTCTTTGGTCAGATTTGCCTCATAAGCTTCCTCTGTTGCTTTTTTCTCATCATACATCGGATGCTCTTCTACAAACTCGAAGTCTACCGGCAGATATTTCGGCAGAGACTGCGGCCACAGATTGCCCCAGGAATATTTTTCCTGATCTTCCTCAGACAGTGTGGTGGTGTCAATCGCATGGTATCCGTCATCCTCTTTGTTTACAATCACACCAACCGGTCCTCTGTTGCAGCCGATGCCGTTCTCCAGTGCGAATGCATTGTCAAACCAGCGGCAGATGATTTCCGGATGCTCTGCCTTGTTTGTGATGACAGCCTGGGTTCTGTATACGCTGAAGCCTTCCGTATCGCGCAGCCAGATTCCGTCTTTGTCTGTGTTCAGAACAGGCATGGAGTCGAAATCGCCTCTTTCCTCTGCAGCCGGGATTCCGGTAAACTCGTTGCTTCCGTATGCGATGGAAACGCCGTACAGGTCCTGATTTCCTTTACCTTCCCATGTGGAGCTGTCCTGTGTGTAAAGCTCTACGTCTACGAGTCCTTCTGCATACAGTTTGTGGAACCAGGAAAGGAACTCACGGTATGTATCGCTGACACCGCCGTAAACAACCTTTTCATTCTGGATTGCAATACCAAGTTTGTTCATCGGAAGTCCGAAGTAACCGGCCATAGCCTCGATATGTTTGTTGTTCGGGTCGGTAGAGAACGGGATTTCATCGGAAGCGTCACCGTTGCCGTTTGCATCCTGCTCTTTGAAGGCTTTCAAGACTGCCTCAAACTCGTCTGTAGTGGTCGGCATGCTCATGCCAACATTCTCCAGCCATTTCGTATTGATGTATGGGCTGTATCCAACGGTTGTATCGGTACATACGTACGGAATTGTGTAGATGTGTCCGTCCGGTGCTGTCATTTTTTCTCTTACACCCGGCAGATCCAGGATCGCAGAAATGTTCGGGCAATATTTCTCAAAATAATCTTCCAGCGGAATGAATACGCCCTGGTTTACACCATAGGTGAGGATTGCATTATCGCTTAAGGTCCATCCGCCGATCACATCCGCGTAATCTCCGGAGTTCAGATCCAGATTCAGTCTCTCCGTTGCTGTTTCGTATGGATAAATTTTCAGGTCAACGTCTACATTGGTCTGTTTTTTGAACTCATCGAGCATGATAAACTCGCCGGATTCGCTGGAATCATCGCAGAAGATGGAGAAGGTGTAATCTCCCTCGTCTACCAGCGGAAGACCTTCCTGATACATAATGCCGTTTACTTTTCCGTCCTCATCCACGGTGTCGTTTGCTGCGGATGCTGCGGATGCTGCAGAAGCACTCTTTGCCGAGCTGCTTCCATTATCACTTCCACATCCGGTAAACATAGATGCCACCATTACTGCAGTTAAAACTGCTGCGACTGCTTTTCTTTTCATGATTTTTCCCTCCTGTGTTGTTCCGGCGGCATTTTCCCGCCGGAAGCGCTTTTGCCTGTCCGTTGTCCGGACTCTTTATTTACATACCGCCGTTTCCCGTGCGGCAGATAAATCGTTAAAAAAACTTCTTCTTGTAAATCAACCCTTCATGGATCCGATCATAACACCCTTTACAAAGTGCTTCTGCACCAGTGGGTACATAACCAGAACCGGGATACTGCTGATGATGATCAGCGAGTATTTCATAACGTCGATCAGCTGCTGTTTTTCCTGCAGTGCTGCTCTTGCTGCCGCAGTTGTTGCTGTCTGGGACAGCGCGGTCTGGTTCGTGATCAGGATGTTACGCAGAACCAGCTGCAACGGATACTTTGCTTTGTCCGAAATATAAACGAGTGCTGAGAAGTATGAGTTCCAGTGACCGACACCATAGTACAGAACCAGAATTGCGATGATCGCTTTGGAAAGCGGAAGTGCAATCTGGAAAAAGAATCTCGCCTGGGTGCAGCCGTCAATTTCAGCTGCCTCATACAGCTCTTCCGAAATGTTCGACTTGAAGAAGGTTCTTGCCACGATCATGTTGTATACGCTTAAGCATCCCGGAAGAATCAGTGCCCAGATCGTGTTCAGCATCTGCAGTCTCTGAATAACCAGATAGGTAGGGATCAGACCGCCGCCGAAGAACATGGTGATCAGGTAAAAAATGGTGATCGGTTTCTTTCCGGAGAAATTGCTTCTGGAAAGTGCATATGATGTCGGAAGCGTTACGATCAGGTTGACCATGACACCGCAGAAGGTGATGATCAGGGAGTTTAAAAAGCCTCTCATAACCTGGTCGTTTTTAAATACTTCTGCGTAGCCCTTCAGGGTAAATCCGATCGGGTGAAGCAGTACTTTACCACTCGATACGGCGCTTGGCGCACTGATGGATGAAATGATAACCCAGTACAGCGGATATGCCACAACAAACAGAACCAGCGTCAGGATAATGAAGCAGGCTGCGTCAAAAACGACGTCCTCTTTGCAGCGTTTTATTTTCTTTTTTGTCACTGCGGTATTTTCTTTACTCATGTTTTTGTTTCCTCCTACCACAGGCTGTTGCCCGAAAGTTTATCAGATATCGTATTGACAATGATCAGCATAACCATGTTTACGATGGTGTTGAACAGACCGATTGCTGAAGAATACGACATATCGTTGTTGATCAGACCGACCTTATAGACGTAGGTGGAAATGATCTCGGATACACTGGCATTCAGGTTGTTCTGCAGAAGGAAGGCTTTTTCGAAGCCGACGGAAAGAATGCTTCCGCAGTTCATAATCAGAAGAATGGTCGCGGTCGGCATGATCAGCGGAAGGTCGATGTGACGGATCAGCTGTAATTTCGTTGCGCCGTCTACCTTTGCCGCCTCATGCAGCTCCGGGCTGATGCCGGCGAGTGCTGCGAAGTAAATAACAGAGCTCCATCCTGTACTCTGCCATACGCCGGTCCACACATAAATGTGTCTCCAGTAGGCTTTTTTCGCCATGAAGTTGACCGCCGGAATTCCGATTGCTTCCAGTACGTGGTTGATAACACCGACGGACGGAGACAGGAACAGAATGATCATACCACACATAACTACGGTAGAAATGAAGTTCGGCGCGTAGGTGACGGTCTGGATCACTTTCCGGTATCTCTTATGGCGGAAGGAGTTCAGCATCAGTGCCAGGATGATCGGAATCGGGAATGATACAACCAGTCCGTACAGACTCAGGATCAATGTGTTCTTGATGGTGGAAGCAAAGTATGGAGAGTTGAAGAATCTCTCAAAGTAGTACATGCCTACCCACGGGCTCTTTGTGATTCCGGCTGTCGCATTAAAGCGGCGGAACGCGATCTGTACACCATACATCGGAATGTAGCTGAAGATGAATGTCAGGATTACGCCCGGAACACAGAAAAGCCAAAGCGAGATGTCTCTCTTAAAGGCGCGGATGGTGCGGCCTTTTTTCTTTGCTTTTGTTGGTTTCTCTTTCATTTCTCTCTTGTCCTCCCTTTTAAAGGTTTCGTGTTTTCCTTGATTGGAGCATCCCTTGTCGTGAACATTTTGAACATTTTGCTTTCGCATCATCCTCGCATGCTGCTTCTTTTTTGTACAACTGCCACAATCAAATCTGTTATTTAAGATTTATCCAACACTGTTTTGATGAATTTATTTTACATTTTGTTTCCTTATTTGTCAATTAATTTTTGAACACAAATATTATTTTGTTACTTTTACGCAATTTAAACCGATACTTTTTAAGCACTTTTCCCATAAATTCTCCTGTTTTTCCCTTTGTTTTTCGTTTCACGGCATCGGAGCATACGATCCATTTATATTTTTATCCATTTTTTGCAAACAAAAAGAAGGAAGCTATGTTTCTTTATTTTGTAATATAGTTTCCTTCTTTGTTCATTTTTATTATATTTTTATGTTTTTTCGTCCGTTCTTACATTTCCGTCACGTTTCCAGTCCACCATTTCTCTGCTCCATCTTCAAGCATCAGCTCGTACTCATGGCAGATGACCTCTGGTTTTCCCGGAATCTGGACAAAATTCAGCTCCTCTTTTGTAAGATGGAACACAGCTTCTTTTTTCTCTCCCGGTGCAAGTGCAATTCTCGTAAAGGCTTTCAGCTCTTTGATTCTTGCCACAACGCCGCCGGAACGTTTCCGCACATACAGGCACGGAACGGAAGTTCCGGCCATATTTCCGGTATTTTCCACGGTAAAGGAAACAGAAATACCATTTTCTTCTTTTGTTACGGAAACATCACTGCCGGTAAACGTTGTGTAGGATCTTCCTTCTCCGAAGGTATGCAGCGGCTGGCTTGTCATATCACAGTACGCCGGGGCAACGGAAGTCCGATAATTGTAGCATACCGGGATCTGTCCCACGTGGCGTGGCATAGAAACCGGAAGACGGCCGGACGGATTGCTGCTTCCATAGAGAAGCTCAGCAACTGCCCTGCCTCCCATCGGTCCCGGGTAGAATGCATATAAAACGGCATCGGAAGCATTTTCGATCTTCTCGATACAGTATGCTCTTCCGGCAATTACAACCGTTACCAGTGGTTTGCCAAGGCGGGCAAGTGCTGCAATCAGTTCTTCCTGCGCGGCCGGAATGTGAACCTTCGCGGTGTCCATTCCCTCGCCGCAGTCCATCGAACGGCTGCCCGTTCCCTTCGAGGCTGCTCCGTTTGCATCGAACACAGCTCCTCCAAACCGTGAGGAGGAACCGCCGACAACGGCCACGATCACATCGCTTTCTTCTGCAAGTGCCATCGCTTTTGCTTTTTCATGCTCATCCGCCTCGGAAAAACCGGACCCCATCGCATAAGAGACTTTCACGCCATCCGGTGCTTCCTGCTTCATGCCCTGCAGAACCGTGACGCACTCGCTTTCCGGCACCGGCGGAGTATAATCGCCGAGCATACAGTAACGGTCTGCCGCATGGTAGCCGATCACTGCTACTTTTTTATATTTCTTTGCAAGCGGAAGCACCGTCTTTTCATTTTTCAGAAGCACAGCAGACTCCCGCGCCAGTGCAAGAGATACCTCCGGGATGCCGGCTTCTTCCGGGGAAAGCATGTTTTCTTCCATATAAGGATGTTCAAACAGACCCTTTTCAAATTTCAGCTTCAGAACTTTGAGAACAGACTCGTCGATCTCGCTCTCATCGAGAAGTCCCTGCTCTACGGCCTCGCCGAGACGGCTGAACGCTTCATCCCAGAGGCTCACATCCACACCGGCTTTTCTCGCTGCAACGCCTGCATGCAGAGTATCACCCTCGGTATTCTTAAGGAAATCTACAGCCAAACCATCTGCCATCACAATGCCGTCAAAGCCCATTTCACCGCGCAGAACATCGCGGAGCAGCCATGCGTTTCTGTGGCAGTACACGCCGTCGATCTCGTTGTATGCCGCCATGATGCCTTCCACGCCTGCTTCACAGCACGCTTTTGCCGATGGAAAATGGATTTCCCGCAGCTCCCGCTCGCCGATTCTTGCAGCACTCGCGTTCACACCTCCGGTTGTCTCGCCCTGTGCGCAGAAGTGTTTTGCCACACTGCCGACACCGGTGGACTGCATACCGGTGACTGCCGCTTTTGCCATGGATGCGGCAAGGCACGGGTCTTCAGAGTAGCACTCCTCACTTCTTCCCCATCTCGGGTCGCGCGCCATATCGAGCGCCGACATCAGCGCCAGATCCACATGACCGCTCTTTAACTGTTTTCCGCATGCCTTGTAGCCTTCGGAAAGAAGTTCCGGGTCGAATGTTGCGCCTGCTGCCAGGTTGACCGGAAGCAGACCGCCGCCGAGCGCCTGATGGCCGTGCGGGCACTCGGTGCTCATCATCATCGGGATGCCGAGGCGGGAATGATCGATCACATATTTCTGTACTATATTATAGGCTTTTGCGGAAAGTTCCAGCACAATGCCGGTCTTCTCATCTTTATCTGCCCACGGATCGGCACGGTACAGGCCGTACAGGACGCCAAGCCCTCCCATGCGCTCTACTTCCTCTTTAAATCCCTCTGTCAGTGTAAACTCCTCACCCTGTCTCTCGTAAATCCGGAATCCGTACAGACGCTGATTTAACTGTCCTACTTTTTCCTGCAGCGTCATTTTTCCGAGCAGGTCTTTTGCGCGCTCTTCCGGGGAAAGGGCCGCATTCTGATATGCTTCCATTGTTTTTGTTTCCTCCTTGTCCTTCTCCTTATTTCAAGTGGCTTTATTGTACCGCATTCTTTTCATTTTGTCCACAGTAAGTTATCTTTCGTTCATTTTTGTTCATTTTAATGTTGAATTTTATTACTTCTGGTGTTATGATACCTTTTGTCGACACGTTTTCCGCGTGTTTTCTAAAAAAGCTTAACAGTAAATATTTGAAAGGGAGATTTTTACTATGAGTACAAACATCACAATTCCGGTTCCGGCAGTCCCGTTCGCACCGCCGGTTTACACCTGCCACCGCGCAAAAAAGCCGTTCGAGTTAGACGGAAACATCAACAAACCATTCTGGGAAGATGCCCCGTATACCGACGAATTTCTCGATATCGAAGGAAGCCACATGCCGCTTCCGCGCTTTGTCACCCGTGCAAAAATGCTCTGGGATGACGAGAACCTTTACGTAGCAGCCGTGCTTGACGGCGATGAAATCTGGGGACACCAGACCGAGCGCGACTCCGTCATTTTCCTCGACAACGATTTTGAAATCTTCGTTGACCCGGATTCTGATACGTACCATTACTATGAGTTCGAAATGAACGTTCTGAACACGGTATGGGATCTGTTTCTTTCCGAGCCATACCGTGACGGCGGAAGCGGCCTCAATGGCTACGACATGCACGGTCTGCGCACCGCTGTTCATGTAGATGGCTCCATCAACGATCCATCCGCAGAAAACAAGTGCTGGAGCGTTGAGGTTGTCATTCCGTTCGCTGCTCTCTATGAGTATCAGAAAGAACGCCGCGCACCGAAAAACGGAGAATTCTACCGTATGAACTTCTCCCGTGTTCAGTGGAAAGTGGACATCAAGGACAACACTTATGTAAAACGTACCAATGAAGCCGGAAACGTTCTCCCGGAGGACAACTGGGTATGGGCTCCGACCGGTGTCATCAACATTCATTACCCGGAACTCTGGTCTTTCGTTTTCTTCTCTGACGACCGCGACGACGCACCGTGTGACATCACGATTCCGGAGGACGAATACCGCAAATGGGAACTCCGCAAGCTGTATTACGCAGAAAACATTCTGTTTGAGACAACCGGTTCCTACAGCGACAGTCTTACCGTCTTACAGGAGACCCTTGCCGCTTACGCTCCAAATGACTTCAACAAAACCGTCAAAGCTCTTGACTACACCATTGAGACCACAAGCCACTCTTACCTGATCACCTGCCCGAGTGCCGACGGAGCACATTTACTCCTTCTGTCTTCCAATGGAAAGGTTGAAAAAGTTACACGTTAAGTGTATAATATGTGTTAGCACTCAAAATTTGTAACAGGATCGGTTTAAACTATGAAAAAAGTAACGTTACAGGAAATCGCGAACTCCCTGGGCATCTCCCGGACTACGGTCTGGAAGGTGTTCAGCGGACACGAAGGCGTCTCCGATTCCCTGCGCACCAAGGTCATCGCCAAAGCCCAGGAACTCGGCTATGCCATCCCGGAGGATTTTCAGTATCCGCAGAGCGCAGAGGAGACCACGCCGGTCAACATTGCAGTTGCCGTCTGCAGACCGGAAACCTCACTTTTCTGGATGACCATCATCCACCAAATTGCAAAAGTATTTTCGACACACAATGTCAATCTCGTTTACACGTATCTTCCGACTTCGGCGGATAAAACGTATTTTCTCCCGCCGACTCTTACAAACGGAAATGTTCACGGCATCATCGTTCTGAATGTGTACAACGAGCGTCTTCTGCGCCTGCTCGCAGAGACACAGATTCCGAAAGTGTTCCTGGACACTTCCTCTCTTGTTGCCCCGGATGAGCTGAACGGCGACCTGCTTCTCATGGAGAGCCGCACCAGTGTCCGCCGCATCACCTGCCATCTGCTCGAGCAGGGACGCACCCTTCCGGGCTTCATCGGTGATATCAGCTACGCACAGTCCAACCGCGAACGATATGAAGGTTTCTGCCAGGCTCTGGCGGATGCCGGTAAAAAGGTGGATTCTTCTCTCTGCCTGACGACACCGCTCGGCATCGATACGTACCGTGAAGAAATCGATACCTTCCTTTCTTCCCTGTCCCGCATGCCGGACGCTTTCGTCTGCGCCAGCGACTACGTTGCCTGCATTCTGATGCAGCTTCTCGAAAAACGGGGCTTACGCGTACCGGAGGACGTTGCAGTATCCGGCTTCGACAACAATACAGAGGATCTTCTGGCAGAACATCTGACGACCGTTCAGGTCTTCAACGAAGAACTCGGCGCACGTCTGGCACTCCAGATTCTGTACCGGATCAAATATCCGAACACGCCGCATGAAATTACGTATCTCGGCACCAACGTGCTGTACCGCGATTCCACCGGTGACTGATTTTATTTTTCATCTGTTTTCAAAAAAGACACCGTCTTCCCTTCCGGGACACGGTGTCTTTTTCTGTTGCTCGGCATATCAACAATTGGTCCAGTGGACCAATTGTGATTTCTATATTTTATTTCTGTTTTCTTACTTCGCGGTGCGGATGCGGATCGTACGGATCTCATACGGCTTGATCGTAAGCTCAATCTCGTTCTCCTTCACACCAAGCGCGCCCTCGATCGGGTTCTCGAGAAGGTCGGTCTCCTCAGCGGATGCAATTGCCTCTGCGCAGTGCAGGGTCACTTTCGTTCTTGCATTCTCCACCTCGTACAGACGAACGATTACGCCGTCGCCGTCCTCTGCCTTCTTCACAGTCTCAAGCACTACGTCGCGTTTGTCTACAGACAGGAATTCCATGCGGTCTTTCTCTGCTGCACCTGCAACTGCTTTTGCCGGTACGTTCAGGTTCAGAGCTTCCTGCTCGGTGCCTGCCTCACGCCATGTTCCTGCGTGCGGATACAGAGAGTAAGTAAAGAAATGCTCTTCCTGGTCTGCGGTCAGGTTCGGCTCAGTTCCGGATTTGATCAGAGTCTGCGTCATCACACGGTTCTTCATGGAATAGCCGTACTTGCAGTCGTTCATCAGGCTGACGCCGTAGCTTCCCTCTGAGATATCAGCCCATTTGTGGCCGCATACTTCGAATCTTGCCTGATCCCAGCTTGTGTTGGTGTGCAGTTTTCTTGTCACATTACCGAACTGGATATCGAAAGTTGCCTCGTCGCTGTGAACGTCTACCGGGAAGTGAACTTTCAGTACATGCTCGGCGAACTTCCAGTCAACGTAGGTTTCGAAGTCGATTCTGCGGTCTTTTGCATAGAAATGGATCTGCTGGCGGATGACGGTGTCCATCACTTCGCGCTCAATTTCCAGTGTTGCGCGGACCGGACCGTTTTCTGTCCACTCCATGCGGCGTACACCCTCCACCTTCCAGGATTTCTCGGTATGGAAGATATCCAGGTTCCATGCGCTGTACTGCAGAGGTTTGTCCTCATAGATACGCAGCTCGTTGCCGGTTGTTCCGCTCTGAAGCACTTCGCGGTCATTCTCTTTATCAAACAAGGAAGTGAATTCACCGTTTGCATCGATCTGGATCGTGTAGAACGGAGTCTCAAGGGTATAGCCCTCTCCAGCTTCTGTTACAGCAAATGGCGTTTCCGCAGCGGCTCCGCTCGTCGGGCGCAGAACCTGATATCCTTTGGACGGCAGGTTTTCTGCATAGACAATGGCTCCGTCTTTCGTCTGCTGTACCGGATATACGGTGGTTCCGTCGGTCATGGCTTCTGCCGCGGTCTCACCGAGTACAACAACGTCGTTTCTTCTGTGGCCGAGAGTGTTCCATACGGTCACGCTCTCGTCTTTTGTTCCGCAGAGTGCTTCCATGCGCTCGCCGATCAGTTTTGCTGATGTCTCCGCAATCTCTGCATATTCTTTCTTCGTCTGCTCATATACCTCATGGATCGAGGAGCCCGGCAGAATATCGTGGAACTGGTTGGTCAGGATCATCTCCCACATGCGGTTCAGTTCTTCGGTCGGGTATGCTTTTCCGGCGTTTTCGGCCAGAACGGACAGAAGCTCTAATTCCATCATCGCGTACTCGCTCTTACGGTTGCCGCGTTTGTTGCGTGCCATCGAGGTGTATGTTCCGCGGTGGAACTCAAAATACAGTTCGCCGATCCAGGTTGGGAGGCGTTTGCTGTCTTTTACCTTCTCATGCAGCTCGTCGAAATACGTTCTCGCAAATGCCTGGCGTACTTTCGGCACACCTTTGATGCCTTTTTCCATACGTTTGGATGTCTCCAGCATTCTTCTGGTCGGGCCGCCGCCGCCGTCTCCGTAGCCGTAGCTGATCAGGATATCGTTGTTGATGTCCTTGTTCTGGTAGCGGTCCCATCCGCCCATGATGGCATCCGGGTGCAGCATTCCGTTGTATGTGGTAAAGAAGCTCGTCTCCGGCTGTCCGACGCCGAGCGTTGTGATCATATGAGTGAATACTTCACTTCCGTCGATGCCTTCCCAGTTCATCGTATCGTACGGCACTTTGTTGAACTCGTTCCATGCCAGTTTGGTCGTCATGAAGTAGTCAATTCCGCATTTTTTCAGAATCTGCGGCATCGCTGCGCTGTATCCGAAGACATCCGGCAGCCACAGGATCTTGTTGTCCACGCCAAACTCTTCTTTGAAAAAGCGTTTTCCGAACAGGAACTGGCGCACGAGGGACTCTCCTGAAGTCAGGTTGCAGTCTGCCTCAACCCACATGCCGCCTTCCGGCTCCCAGCGTCCTTCTTTGACTCTCTGGCGGATTTTCTCGTACACTTCCGGGTGTCTTTCTTTGACAAAGCTGTAGAGCTTCGGCTGGCTCGACATGAAGTGATAGTTCGGATACTCCTCCATCAGTTTTAATACCGTTGCAAAGCTTCGGCAGGATTTCTGACGAACCTGGTCGATCGTCCACAGCCATGCCACATCAATGTGGGTGTGGCCGATGCACGTTGCCACAACTTCGTCCCAGCCGCCCATTTTTTCATAGATCTCTTCCTGGATGCATTTTTCTGCCTCTTCGATGGAAGCGTAGAACTCTTTACTGTACGGCTTGCGCAGGTCCAGCAGATTGATCGTGTTGGTCAGTGCAGTTTCGAGATCCAGACGCGTTTTATTATCCTCGTCCATACGGTTCAGGCCCTGCATCGGAACGATGAGGTCGTAATAGATCTCCTCGATTTTCGCATCATGCTCCTCAAGGTCTGCCATCAGACGGAACTCGCTGTGCAGCGTTCCGGTGTAGGACTGCAGGTCAAGCTGGATTTTTTCACCGGCCTTTGCGTTTTCTCTTACAAGTACTTCGCGGTGGTTGATATCCATCCCCTGGATCACTTCGCCGTTTGCAAACAGCAGGAACTGCGGGTTTCTTCCGTCATCCCAGTCGTCCAGTCCTGCATGGACTCTCATCCAGAGATTTTTTCCATCGAAGCTCTCCGGAATGGTGATGGTGGTGCGGAACCAGTAATGTTTGTCCGGTCCGTACCAGCGGTCATTGACCGTATCAAACGATGTCCACGGCTCTTTTGATGCATCGGCCTCTGCCGGTGTGATATAGCATCCGTTTTTCACCTGCATATCGGTGATTTTGATTTTCTGTGAAATCGAAAGTCTTGCCAGTTCCTGGCAGATCACGTTCACACGCTCTTTTACAAATTTCATAGTGCCTCCTTATGCTTTCCATGGGGTCATTTTTAAAAAGAAAGTCCGCCGGACCTGCAGGCTTCTTTCACCCGTAAGCCCGGCGGACTTGTCGCTTTTTAAGTTATCTTATAAATCAAAGGCTATTCTCTTTCACATAGTTCAGCAGCTCATCTACGGTTGTGAATGCCATACCGGTTACGGTATCTGCGCATCCGTAGTAGATAGTGATTCTTCCGGTTGCTGCATCGCTTAAGGTTGCGCACGGGAATACTACGTTCGGAACATCACCCATGCACTCGTACTGGGTGATCGGAGCCATAATATAGTCTTTCGTTCTGTATTTTACTTTCCACGGCTCGTCGATATCAAGCAGTGCGCATCCCATACGATATACGTATCCGTTGCAGGTTGTGATAACGCCGTGGTAGATCAGCAGCCATCCCTCATCTGTTTCGATCGGAACCGGGCCGGCACCGATCTTGGTGCACTGCCATGCAGACTCATCGCCGCGGACCGGGCTCATCATGTGACGGTGTCTTCCCCAGAATTCCATATCTTTACTCTGGCTGACAAAGATATCGCCGAACGGTGTATGGCCGTTGTCGCTTGGACGGCTCATCATCATGTAGTAGCCGTTGATCTTTCTCGGGAACAGCACGCCGTTACGGTTGAATGGAAGGAATGCGTTCTCAAGCTGAACGAATTTCTTGAAGTCATAGGTGTAAGCAACACCGATGGTCGGGCCGTGATAGCCGTTGCACCAGGTTACATAGTATTTGTCGTCGATTTTGCAGACACGCGGGTCATAACGGTACTCTCTTGTCAGAATCTCCTCGTCAGCGCCCTCAAATTTGATCGGTTCATCCTCGATCTCCCAGTGGATACCGTCTTTACTTCTTCCAACGAAGATGTCCATGCTGATGGAACGGCTGTCGCAGCGGAATACACCTACGTATCCGTCCTCGAACGGTACGACTGCGCTGTTGAAGATACTGTTGGAACGTTTCTGCTCGTAACGGCCGATGATCGGGTTCTGATCATAGCGCCATACCGGCATGTGCTCTCCTGCTGGTTTTTCCTGCCAAGGCATATCCGGCAGATTGTTTCCGATGATTTTACTCATGATTGTTTCCCTCTGTGAAAATTATTTTTTTCTTTCTCTCTTGTCACGCCATACGGACATTTTTGATCTTTCGATCCGATACTTCTA
This sequence comes from Blautia sp. TM10-2, assembly GCF_003480845.1. Taxonomy (NCBI): domain Bacteria; kingdom Bacillati; phylum Bacillota; class Clostridia; order Lachnospirales; family Lachnospiraceae; genus Blautia; species Blautia sp. TM10-2. The sequence continues at coordinate 72,735 of NZ_QUJZ01000016.1, forward strand.
TCTTCGTCCATTTCTGCGCAAAAGTCAAGTGTTTTTGTTCACTTTTATGTAAATTTTCGTTTTCTTTGTTACTTTTTATCGTTCATTTATTCTCTTTTTCTGTTCATTTTGTTTACAAACAGATTTTTTTATTTTTCGTACGGTTTTCTTCCCCGCAGAATATCGGCATACCAGAATACAATTTCCGCAATGTGGTGCAGATCGCCTTCTTTGCTGATGCTTCTCCAGGACGCTTTATACTTCATAAACCAGGTTTCCAGCCGTCCCGCAAGTGCCGCGCAGGCTGCCTCATCTTTTTCTTTTCCAAGCTCGATATCACACAGTCTCGCACCCGTCTCATTCCAGATGTCAATCGCTTCCATCGTGAGTTCCAGCACCGGAACCATTGGACGGCAGGATTCTTCCAGAGCACCGGCTGTCTTTTTCAGTTCTTTTTTCAGAGCCGCAATTGTTTCCTTTGCAGCTGCACGCTTCGCCTCATCCTGGATTCTCGCGTCAAACAGCGCATTCCGGTTGTTCGGATGACCGAGCACTTTTTCCTCGTAAACGACGTTGGCATCCCACCAGTCAAAGATGGAGCATTCTGCCGTTTTTGCCATATAGGAAACGAATTTTCCGCTCCGGTCGCCGTAGGCCAGACGGGAAATCTGTTCATTCAGCTCCTCAAAGCTGTCGGTATCGTCTCCCCAGGAGAAGACGGCTCCATAGATCATGCCAGGAAGGGAAAAGTCCGGCTGATTGATGTGGCCGCAGTCACCCCAGTCTGTGTTCAGAACACCTTCCGCATGGTATTTTCTCGCATAGCCGCACATCCGTGCGATATTTTTGTAGCTGTTCTCCACCAGGTTCATCCACTGGTTCCAGCCGCCGACCCCAGGACAGAGATACTGTCTTGCACCAGCTTCCGCCATCACTTTTGCCTCATGCTCTCTCTGCTCGGCTGCATAGCCCCAGGTCAGGCAGACGGTTTCCTCTGGCAGCTCTTTGATCAGCTCCGGCTGTGCGCAGATGATATCGCCCCAGAACATCGGCTTTTTGCCTTTTGCCACGAGAAACTCGCAGAGCTCTTTTACATAGTCGATATACAGGCGGTGAACGCCTTTCTCGTCTGCCAGCGGTTTCGATTTTCCTTTTCCAAGGTCGAACGTTTCGTCCGCGCAGATGTTGAATTTATCCGTGGCAAAAAGCGCCATGTACTCCTCGATCATGGCCTTGATCAGCTCGATCGCTCTGCCGCCGGAGACATCCACCGTGTGATGCTGCATCCGGTCCCAGAAGGAAAACGGCTCTTTCCAGCTGTCTGGGAATTCACAGAGGTCGCCATAGCTCTTTGTGGAGAGCAGCATGTACAGATGGCCGAACGTTGCGATCGACGGCACCAATTCGATATGAAGCTTTGCGCAGTACGCATCCAGCTCGCGGATTTCCTCTGCCGTAAGCGGCGTCTCATCGCGCCACATCTCGGAAAGTCCGGAGAACAGATACGTGTGCTCCACATAGAGCTGCAGCTGGTTCAGCTTGTAGTACGCCATGCGGTCTGCCACCTGTTTTAAATAGGAAAGTGTCAGCACACGGCCTCTCGTCTCATCGAGATAATAGCCGCGCACCGGCAGATCCGGCTCATCCTCGATCCGCACGGCAGGAAGCAGTGCACCGTATTCGTGCATCATCTGGCACAGCGTCTGCACACCGTAGAGCACGCCGGCTCCGTCTCCGCCCTGGATGCGGATTTCCTCCTCTGTCACCTGCAGCACATACTGCTGGCTTTTCCTTGTCTCATCCAGTTCCAGCACAATCGCGCCGGTCTCTTTTCTTCCCGGAACGCCGTATCCGATATCGTACTGCATTCCGGTTTCCTTTTTGATTCCCTTCTGCAGCACTTTCGCATACGTATCCCCATTTCCCAGCAGTCTGCCATCCAGTACAATTCTGCCGTCATAGCAGAGTGCATGTTCCCCCGTCAGGAGTTTTACCTCTTTTGGTTTTGGTAAAAATTTCATTTTCCTTCTCCTCTTGTTTTTTGTTTTCTTTGTAACCATAGAACTTTCACTGAACGTTAAGTAACATTTTGAAACCACTTTTCTCTTCTCCCCCATCCTACCATATTTTTTCCACATATTCCACAATAATTTGTAATTTTCTTCAATTTTTTTCAAAATTTCTTCCTGTTCTGCTCTTTTATATGTAAAGTAACTTTTATTTTTCTTTGTTTCCCATTTCCATTCCGGAACAAAATCTGTTTTTCGGATGCATCGTTCATTCTATTTTTTACTTTTCTTTTACACAAACGCTGGTAAATTTTGTCTGTATCAAGTATAATGAGATATATGTTGTCTTATATTTTTGTTTTGTAAGCAATTTCTTTACATATTTCATAACACAGGGGGATTTCTATTATCCTCTGCAACAAGATCTGCCTGAACCAGATTCTGCTGAATCTGCTGAGCAATGCCACGAAATTCACACAGAACGGCAGCACCATCATTGTCCGTATTATTCAGAAACCGTACTATAAAAAAGGGTATGCGCTCTACGAATTCCACGTCCGCGACAACGGCATCGGCATGAGCCGGGAATTCCAGGAGCACCTCTTTGAATCGTTTACACGCGAGGAGACTTCTACGGTCAGCGGCATTCAGGGTACGGGACTTGGCATGGCGATCAACGTCAGCCATATGGTACAGGAAATCGCGATGGAGTTCCTTTCGAACGCCGGATTTTCCGTCAGCCTTGCAGACGACGGCGATGTTGCCGTTGAGACGCTCCGCACCGCAGCGCCGGATCAGTTCGATCTGGTGCTGATGGATATTCAGATGCCGAAACTCGACGGATACTCTGCAACGCGCCAGATCCGCACGCTGGACAGCGCCATTGCCAAAGTGCTTGGCTGATTCCCCTTTCTTATCTGCCGGAACCGTGAATTTTCTCTTACTCGAAAAAGAGGAGAAAAAGTTCACGGCTCCGGCAGATTTTTTCTTGCATTCTTTCGGGGAAGTGTGCTAGAGTGAAGGTATCATATTTTATAAGAGGTGCTTATTTTGGATATTAATTACGAGTTATATAAGGTTTTCTATTACGTTGCCACCACACTCAGTTTTTCCGAGGCCTCCAAGCTGCTTTTTATCTCGCAGTCGGCGGTCAGCCAGTCGATCAAGGTACTGGAGAAAAAGCTTGGAATCACGCTCTTTATCCGCAGTACAAAGCGCGTGCAGTTAACGCCGGAGGGAGAAACGCTGCTGCGCCACGTAGAGCCTGCGATCAACCTGATTGCGCGCGGTGAAGCACAGATTATGGAAGCGGGAACGCTTGGCGGCGGCCAGCTCCGCATCGGCGCGAGCGACACAATCTGCCGCTATTTCCTTGTTCCGTACCTGAACCGTTTCCACCGCTCCTTTCCGAATGTCCACATCAAGGTGACAAACCAGACTTCGACCCAGTGCGTCGATCTGCTGGAATCCGGCCAGGTGGATTTCATCGTGACCAATTATCCAAACTCGCATCTTTCCAGCCGTCTTCAAACGATTCCGATTCATTCGTTCCACGATATCTTCATCGCAAACGGCGAATATTACCCGGAACTGGAAAACAGGCCGGTTCACTTAAAAGAGCTGCTGCAGTACCCGATTCTGATGCTCGACCGCAAGAGTACGACGAGTGAGTTCCTGCACAGCCAGTTTCAGCGGTTCCAGCTCGACCTCGTGCCGGAAATTGAGCTTGGCAGCAACGATCTTCTGATCGACCTGGCGAGTATCGGCCTTGGCATCGCGTTTGTGCCGGACTACTGCCTTGTAAAAGAGACGGCGGCCTTCCAGCTCGACCTCGTGGAGGAGCTTCCGCCGCGCCAGCTTGTCGTTGCCCACAGCTCCCATCTGCCGATCCCGCAGGCGGCAAAAGAGTTCATGAGCATGCTGGAAAAAGGCGCCGAATAACTTTTTCCGATCTATACGTCAAAAGAGGCAGGATCCTCAAGAAATTTTTCTGGATCCCTGCCTCTTTTTCTGTTTTTATGATCCGTTCTGGATTTACTGCTCGCTGCCGTCTTTCTGCACCGGTTCGGATGCTTCCGCTTTTTCCGGGCTTTCTGCATCCGCTGCTGCCTTTCCGGCTTCTGCTTTCAGATACTCTTTGAGCTCTTCCGGGCTGGAGATCTGAATGTTGCGGTTTACTTTTGCATCGTATGTATCGGCTCTCATGATTTCGGAGAGATCGACACCGGTCGCCTCTTTCATCGACTCAAACAGCTTTGCCATCACCACCGGCACATTGCCCGCTACGGAGCCGATGCCGTTGTCTTCGCTTCCGCCGCCGATGATCGTAATCTTGTCGATCTGGCTGAGCGGCTCTGCGATCTTTCCGGCGATCTCCGGCAGAACCTTGATCATCATCTCTGCCATTGCGGCTTTGTTGTAGCGCTGGTAAGCCTCAGCTTTCTTCTCCATACCTTCGGCCTCTGCAAGTGCCTGGGCACGGATGGATGCGGCTTCCGCCTCACCTTTTGCCTTGATACCGAGTGCTTCCTGCTCCATCGCATAGCGCTGGGCTTCTGCCTGGGCTTTCTTTGCCTCCGCCTCGCGGATTTTTTCGAACTGGTCTGCCTCTGCGTCTTTCTGACGGCGGTACAAATCTGCCTCTGCCTGCTGCTGTTTTGCGTAACGCTCGGCCTCGGCTTTCTTCTTGACTTCTGCCTCGAGGGATTTCTCGGTTACTTCTACTTCTCTGGCACGGAGCTCAACCTCGCGCTCCTGACGGGCGATGTTCGCATTCGCGGAAGTGATTTCCAGCTCTTTTCTCTGCTGCTCTTCCTGAATCTTGTACGCTGCATCTGCCTCTGCCTTTTTGATATCGGACTCTTTTTTCAGCTCTGCCGACTTGATTGCCAGATCATTGTTTTTCTTTGCGATCTCAGTCTCGGCAAGAACGCGCTCATCGTTCGCCTCTTTATTTGCACGCGCCTGGGCAATTTTGATTTCTTTCTCGGAATTGGCACGGGCGATCGCCGCGGATTTCTTGATTTTTACGATATTGTCGATACCGAGGTTTTCAATGACCTGATTGGAATCGACGAAATTCTGTACGTTGAAGCTGATGATGTCAAGTCCCATCGCAGCCAGGTCCGGTTCTGCATTTTCTTTGACCAGCTCCGCAAACTTCTGACGGTCGGAAACCATCTCTTCCAGACGCATCTTTCCAACGATCTCACGCATGTTTCCTTCAAGGACTTCTCTTGCAACCTTGGCAATATATTCGCTGTCGCGGTTCAGGAAGTTCTGGGATGCTTTCTGAAGCTTCTGCGGTTCGTCCCCGACTTTGATGTTGACGGCTGCATCCACCTGAATATTGATGTAGTCAGCGGTCGGCACGGCGTCGCTCGTCTTCACATCAATCGCTACCAGCTTCAGACTCAGCTTGTCCAGCCGCTCAAAGAATGGGAGCTTGATGCCGGCTTTACCGATCAGGATCCGCTGGCCTTTTTGGAAACCGGAAATAATAAATGCGGTATCCGGCGGTGCCTTCACATAACCGCTCGCCAGAATGGCAAGAATGATCACCACAACGGCGATCACGGCAATCATGGTTGCATGTTCGAATACAAATTCCATCTTGTTTCCTCCCTTTTTTCTGCGGATGCTTTTCGCTCCGCGTTCTGCTTTTGTGTCTGTGTTATTTTCACTATAGCATTTTTTGCGGGATAGATACAACTGCATTATTATTACGATTTTGTAAGATTTCTGTTCGGGCAAAAACAATCCGCTGGAGCAGATTCTGATATGCCTTGCAACAAAAAAACGAAGGAGCTTCTTTTTACAGAAACTTCTTCGCCTTTCCTTTTTTTCACTGATCCTGCTCTTATGCTCTTTCGACAATCTTCTCCAGCGCTTTTGTGATCGCTGCTTTCAGCTCCGTCTGATCTGCCGGTGTCTTGACGGCCAGCTGACGGATCAGTGCTGTTACGTGATCGTCTCCAACCTCACCAAGGCTCGTAACGGCCGCGGTTTTTACGTCTACATCGTCTACTTCCAGAAGAGAAGTCAGAATATTAACAGAACCATCATTTCTCGAAGCTGCACAGGCTTTTGCAAGCGCTACCTGCGTTGTCTTGTCCGAATCCAGATACTGTTTTCTTAATTTGTCCCATTTTCCTTTTTCCACCATTTTTTTCAGCTTGTCTTCCGATGCCTCTTTTGAACCAAACATTGTAAATCCTTCTTTCTTTTTGCTCTTATTTTTGGTGGATGCAGCAACTGCCGCGGCGAATCAAAAAGGTTCGTAGTGTTTTTGCTGTCGTCCCTGTCATGTCCGCCACATTGTAACCATGCTCTCGTCCATAACAGAGATTATACTCCTTTTCTTCTGGTTTTTGAACAGAAATACTATAAAATTTTTATAAAAATTGTTACTTTTTCACAGATTTTTCTTGTTGTTCTGCTTTTTATTTCAGATATCCCGTATATTCCGCCGTATGCAGCAGTTTATTGGCGTTTTCCACGCGCTCTTTGGTCGGCGGGTTGATGCCTTCGAGTTTGTATGGGATTCCTAAGGTTTCCCATTTGAATACGCCGAGGGTGTGGTATGGGAGAACCTCTACGCGCTGTACGTTGTGCAGGCTGTGTAAAAACTCATCGAGGCGAATCAGGTATTCATCGTAGTCGCTGCGTTCCGGGACGAGGACGTGGCGGATCCAGACTGGTTTGCCGATCTCGTCAAGGTAGCGCGCCAGGTCGAGGATGTTCTCGTTGGTGCAGCCGGTCAGCTCTCTGTGCGCCTTGTCGTCAATCAACTTGATATCGAGCAGCAGCAGGTCGGTGTATTTCATCAGCTCATTAAATTTGCTGAAATACGGCTCCTCTCTTGTGAACGGATTTCCACTGGTATCCAGCGTTGTGTGAACGCCGTTCTTTTTTGCCTTGCGGAACAGCTCGATCAGGAAGTCGATCTGCAGCAGCGGTTCTCCGCCGCTCACGGTAATGCCGCCTTTTTCTCCCCAATAGTTTTTATAGCGGAGCGCTTTTTTCAGCACCTCGTCTGCGGTCTGACAGTCGGCATCTTTTGTTGTCCAGGTATCCGGGTTGTGGCAGAACTGGCAGCGCATGTTGCAGCCCTTCACAAAAATCACGTAGCGTACGCCAGGTCCGTCGACGGAACCGAAGCTCTCGATCGAATGGATCGCGCCCTTTACCGGGCCATTGTTGTTCTGATTCATTTCACTCATATTTTTTCCTCTTCTTTCCAACTTACTATCTTTCTATTTTTCTGTATTTTCCGGTCAAATTTCAAGGTTCTGCTTGATTATACGGAAATCCGCGGTTCTTTTCAAGGCTTTTCCATGTACAAAATCGAACACATGGCAGGATAAAAATTTGGTTTGCTATATTGCATTATGATATAGTGTGTGTTATGATCTACTCAACAAGGAGGTGTTCATATGAATCCACAACTCAAAAAGGGCGTCCTAGAGCTCTGTGTCCTCTCCCAGCTGACAAAAGAGGACAAATACGGCTATGAGCTGACAGACGCCATTTCCCGCGAAATGTCCATCGCCGCAGGAACGCTCTATATGATTTTAAAACGACTCAAGGAAGCCGGTTACGTGGAAACGTATCTACAGGAATCCGCATCCGGCCCTGCCCGGAAATATTACCATCTGACTGAAGCAGGAACAGCTTATCAGCAGGAGAAAAAACAGGAATGGCTGGATTTCACCCAGCAGATCAACCGACTGATTTCAGATGAAACGATCTGACGATAGAAAGGAAAATCATGATGAATACAACGTATGAAACTTATATGAATGCATTGAAACAGGGCCTTGCATCCTTTGATTCTGCCGCCGCAGAGGAAATTTTAAACGATTTCGAATCCCATTTCGCCGACGCCCGCAGCCAGGGTCTCTCCGATGAGGAAATCTGTGCGGAACTCGGCAATGTCGACGATGTCCTCGAATTTTTCCGTCAGGAATATGCCACAACGGAGCAGCCTGTTGCAAACGTGCTGCCACAGGAGAAAACCCACTCCAATTCTGAAGAAACACATCCGAACTACCCGTACGCCCCTTCCACCGCCATCACCGCTATGGAAATCTCCCTGCGGAACGCTTCTGCCGACTTTGCTCCGGGCACTTCCGCTTCGGTTGAGTTTGACTTTTCCGGCGACTTCGATCCGGACCGCTTCGAAGCAGGCATTGAGGGCAATACGTTCTGTCTGCGAGAGAAAAAGCTCATCCCTTCCGTATTCTGGAAACATCTTTTCTGCAATAATCACCAGAAAGAGGTGTTCTCCTTCCAGGTGCCGTCCACCGTACAGAAGCTGACGCTCCGCTCTTTGAACGGCGCGACCGGGCTTGATACCCTCTCCCTTACTACGCTCGAAATTTCCGCCACAAACGGCAAAATCACCGGCGATTCCCTTTCCGCATCCAGCTGCCGCATACAGGCTGCGAACGGAAAGATCGTCCTGACCCGTCTGCGCACAGACAGCCTCGATGTTTCCGCCACAAACGGCAGACTTGAAATCACCGGCGACTGCTCCCGCGCAGCTTTAAACGGTGTCAACGGCAAAGTCCTCTTCGAGGGAACCTGTTCCGAGTCCCTGACAGCAAAATCCGTCAACGGTTCCGTGAAACTCCATCTCCCGCACGACCTTGCCGATGCGTCCATTCATGCATCCACGACAACCGGAAAAATCCGCCTCGTCTCCAATGGAAGAACGGAATCCTACACAAAAACATTCACCCGCTCCGGTATTTCTGCCTTCACCATTCAGGCAAGTACCGTCAACGGAAATGTCCTGCTCTCTGACTTGCCGGCAGAAAACTGACAAAAAAGAATGGACTGGATAAAATGTTTTTCTTTAGTCGACTGATATGTAAGAAGAACACTGACTACAAAATCAGTGTCCTTCTTTCTTCCTTTACATATATTTCATAATAGTCGGCAATAATACATTCATATCTATTGGTTTTGCAACATGATCATTCATGCCACTTGCCAAAGCCATCTTCTTATCTTCTTCAAACGCATTTGCTGTCATTGCAACAATTGGAATCTGCGATTTGTTACCGTCTTTCAGTTCTCGAATTCTCCTGGATGCTTCATATCCGTTCATAATCGGCATCTGAATATCCATCAGAATCAGACTGTAGTAATTTTGCTTTGCTTTGTTAAACATATCAATACATGCAACGCCGTTCTCCGCTCTTTCTATCATGATTCCCTCTTCCGTCAAAAGTTCCGTTGCAATTTCTGCATTCAAGTCATTATCTTCTACCAAAAGAACCCTTTTTCCTTCCAGTTTTTTGATATTCAACTGACCGTCTGCATGTTTCGGATTCCTTTCTTCCGCATTTGCTATTTTTAATGGAAGCGTGATTGTAAAAGTAGAACCTGCTCCCGGTTTGCTCTGAACTGTGATCTTGCCATCCATTAAATCCACCAGTTTCTTCACGATTCCCATGCCAAGTCCGCTACCTTCTATTCCGCTGTCTGACGAAGATCGTTCCTGTGAAAATGATTCAAAAATATGTTTTTGGAATTCTTCTGACATTCCGATTCCGTTGTCTGCTATGATAAGCTCTAATACACTCCAACCTTCTTTTTCGCCGGGATATTGGTTCAATGTACAGCTTATGTTACCGCCTTCACCCGTGTATTTCACAGCATTACTCAAAATGTTAATCGTAATTTCAGATGATCTTGCATCATCCATATACAGGTATGGATATCGAATGTTCTTATTGACTTTCAGTGTTTGATGTTTTTCTTCTATCGGTTTCCTAAACATATCAATACATAAATCAAAGTTTTTAGAAACATCTGTTATTGTTTCATCCAGCGTTGCCTGGTTGTTTTCGATTCGTGCTAATTCAAGAATGTTATCAATCAAATGCAGCATTTTCTTTCCGCACAATAATATTTTTTCAAAGTAATCCTCTAATATAGTTGGCTCCTTTAAATGTTTCTCTCCCAATTCTGCATATCCAATGATTGCATTCATAGGGGTACGAATATCATGAGACATATTAAATAGAAATGTTGATTTTGCTTTATTAGCTGAATCGGCCAGTCTTGCAGCTTCCTGCAACAGTTTTTGCTGTTTCTGCTCATTTTCTTTTTGCTTCTTATATACAGAATATCCACAGGTACATAATATTACCAAAATACACGCTGTAATGCATCCCAGTACAATACTTAACTTATTCGTCTTCTCAACCATTCCATATGCTTTCTGCATATCCATTTCTATGCAGAAAGCACCTATCACTTCATTAGATTCATCTTCCGCTGTCACAGGATAACAGGCTGTAAAAATAGGTCCCCATGTTGTATCAACAATATCCTGAGAATATACTGTTTTTCCAGAAAGTGCTTTTTCTATATAAGGAACCATCTCCTTTTCAATCGGATCTCCTGGATGTCTGACGTCACCAGCCGATGGATCCAGTCCGTCTACAACGTAAATCAATCTACCGTCTTCATTTCTGGTTGCTGTGTAAATATATCTCGTAGAATTCAGCGTTCTGATTTCATTCATATATGTCGACATATTCTTGAATAGTTCTGTATTCTCATCAGCTTTACTTTTTATTTCATTAAAATCTTTTCGTCCCAGTCTGTCATTTACCAGCTTATGAACCGCATCTGCACTGGAAATATCTCGTTCAATTTCTGTTTTCAGAGCAGTTTTGGTATATGCTTGTTGTAAAATAAAAGTATATGCGACAACAGCCAAAATCACCATTGCCAGAAGGAATACCAACCGTCCCTCAAAAATTTTCCAATGATTTACCGGATTTTGATCTTTTCTTTTTTGTTTTATATAGTTATTTTTCATCATCGTATTTCACATGCCTTTTATCTAATTTTAATTTAATACAAAAACGTCTCAACTCTTCACGTATTTTACAAACATGGGTTACATTTCCAGACTCATCCCTTTTTTTACAGTAAAAAGCATTCTGTGCCAACTGCCATCACACATACGGTATTCTGTGGAAATGCATTCTTCCGCCTTCAATCTTGCTGAAAGTGTAGAGATATCCAGAAATGGACGGATCAGCGAGCGGTATTCAGATGCAGCCATTGTATCACAAAACTGATACAGTTTCTGTTCTGTCATAACCAAATCCTCTCTCTATGTTTCCTGTCTGCTTATCCCATGCACCTAGAAGGCTCCTGATTGCTGCGGTTGCCTCATAATCATTCATGACAGGCATTTTGCTTTCTCAACTCTTCGCTTATGGTCTGCTTAATTTTTTCATCATCCAACGGCTTTGCAAGATGTGCGTTCATTCCTGCTTCCATACACCTTTCGGCATCTTCCCTGAATGCGTTTGCAGTCATAGCAATGATAGGGATAGTTTTTGCATCTTGCCGCTCCAGAGCTCTTATTGTTCTTGCAGCTGTAAGACCATCCATCACCGGCATCATAACATCCATCAAAATAACATCATACGTTCCCGGTGCGGAAGCTTCAAAGTGCTGAACAGCTTCTAACCCATTGTTCACTGTTTCTACTTTAGCACCATTTTCCGTCAGCATGAATTCTGCTATTTCCGCATTCAGCTCATTATCTTCAACCAGCAATATCCTGATATCTGATATATCTGCATCAAAATCTTCTTTTTCTTCTGACCGTGCATTCGTATCAATTTTAAATGGAAGTATTACAGTAAAACAGCTTCCTTCACCAAGCTTGCTTTCAACGGTTATGGTTCCGCCCATCTTTTCTACAAGTTGTTTCACAATAGGCATTCCCAGACCTGTCCCATTATAATCAGAACGTGGGGAATTATCTGCCTGTACAAATGGAGTAAACAATTCATTTTTTATAAATTCTTCTGACATTCCAATTCCATTATCTTTTATTTTAAATTCACATGTCATGTGATCTTCTGATCTTTCAATCGTTCTCATACTCATGTAAATAAAACCATTCACCTTATTGTACTTCATACTGTTTGTAAACAGATTCATCAATATTTTTTTCAGATGAACTGCATTGCTCCAAACATATATACCACTGTAATCATCATGTTCTCCTATAACATGAAGTCCTTTTTCTTCTGCCTGAAAGTATAGCGACTCCGTGATTTCTTTACATACCTGATCCAGATTGATGGATTCATCACTAAAAACCACGGTATTCGATTCTAACTTTGCCATATCCAAAACATCATTTACCAATGATAATAGCAGTTTCGAAGACTCATTTATTTTATTCAGGCAATCTTTTGTCCGCTCACCATCATTTCCGCTTTTTTCAAGAATTGTAAGCATGCCCATAATGCCATTGATCGGTGTCCTGATGTCATGAGACATGTTATTTAAAAAGGAAGTCTTAGCCTTATTGGCACTCTGTGCTTCTACAAGTGCATTTTGTAATTCCTGCTGTTTTTCTTCAAGCTCCTGATTCAGCTTCAATGCCTGCTCAGCAGACTTCTTGGATTTTTCTTCCGCACGTTTTGATTTTTTCAAAGAATCAAGAATTATACACAGAACAACGAAAAAAGAAATTCCAGCGATAAGTGATACTGTCAGTAAATTGTCCTGAATAAAATCCCTCGCTGTAACTTTTCGTGAGGAAGCATTATACGAAACTACTGCACCTGAAAATTGAGTTGTAGGCATAGATGTCAGTGTTTTATTCAGAATGGACAAAAGAACCGGTTCTCCCTGCCGAACAGCAAATGGAACATCGGCTTCTTTTGTCAGGAAAACACTATGAAGCTTATTATTTTTCAAATAGTCAGAAACAGTACCTGAACTGCTTACAATGCAATCTGCCTCCCCTTTCTGCATCGCTTTTACTGCTGCATCTGATGTCCCATATTCTATAATCTCCCATTTTGGATAATTGTATGAAAGATATGCCTTCAATGAAAAATTATCTTTTTCAACGGCAACTGTATTCTCTTTATTTTCATCAAAAGAATCCTTTGCCGTAATTGCTGCCATATTGAGAGTCAATAGCGTATCCGACAAAGCAACTCCTTTTGTTTCTGCAAAGTATGGATTCTGGTTTGTATGAAAAATCAGGTCTATTTTTCCATCCTGCAATGCCTGAAGCAGTTCACTTCTTGTATCATACCCCTTTAATTCAAATTCCAGAGTCTGACCTTGCAGACAATTTTCTGCAAGATCCACATAATCTGTGATAACACCTGTCAATTTGCCTGTTGATGGATCTACACTACTGATACCTCCATCCTGATTCAGATACCCTATCCTGATTGCTCCATGCTGCCCGATCCACTCCCTTTCTTCTTTTGAAAGAAACGAGCTGCTCTGTGCAGAAAGATAACGCCTGTAGAGATCATCAATGTAAAATGGATTGTCATCCTTGATTCTGCGCATAGCACTATCCAGTGCTTCTTTGATATCCGGACGTTCTGGATTTATAGCGAAATAGATTTCTGTCTCTCCAATACTTGTAATCGGTGAAATATCCGATTCTTCCCAACGGGATTCTTCTACCGAAACAAAGCAGTCAATTTCGTGTTTCGACAGTTTGTCCATAACTTCTGCGGTATTAGAAACATTGACATGCTGCGTATGCAGACCATACTTTAACTCCCATTCGTTAAGCACATCCTCCGTTATATTATCTTTAAGCACACCAATATTTTTTCCCTCAAAAGAATCCAAATTTCCTGCTGTAAGATCCATATTGGATGCATCCGTATAGATGTAATATTTCTCTTCCCCCATAGGCATATCGGAAAAAAGCATATTTTCAGCACGTTCGTCTGTATAGGAAATGCCACCAAGAATATCAATTTCTCCATTTTCCAACTGTGTAAAGCAGTTTTTCCAATCACTTGTTATGTATTTATATGTCCATCCTGCATAACCTGCAATATCTTGAAGATACTCATAACCATAGCCGCTTCTTTCTCCCTTTTCATTGACTACATTATAAGTTTCCTCAAAAGATCCTACCCGAATAACATGATCAGAATTTTCTTGGGCAGATGTGGAAACAGGAAAAACAACCAAACATATCATTATGCAAAATATAAAATAACAAAATTTGAAATTTCTTATATTCTGTACTAATTTGCACTTCTTCATCTTTCTCCCACCCTCCAGGCTACAGTCGCTTGCTTGCTTGCAGATTTTAATTTTACATTCATTAATGTTCAATACCTCCACAACATTTTTATAAATATCTTTGCGACAGCTTCTGCTGTACTTTTACTATAATTATACTCTACAGCCAACTTGTGTCAATTTACTAACAGAGTAATTACATTCTTTTACTCCTTAATCTTGCTATTACTCTCCCCACAAATAGAGCCAAACTAGAGCCATTCGATAAAACAAATGCCGAAAACCCGCATAAATACAGGCTTTCGGCATTTTAGTCCGTTACTCGAACTCCTTTGCGGACTGCGTTTCATGACACGCAAAGGCTGTTATTAGAAGTTTATGTTTCGAACATGCGTTCTGATTTTGTGTTTTTCGCACCGCTTATGAAGAAATAAACTCCAAAATAACTCCATTTTACTCTTTATTATTTTGTTGTTCTTCTCTTGCGTACAGGAGATCCAATGCCTGACATACAACACCACTCATGCTCTGATAGTGTCTTTCTGCATACTCAACAAGTCTCTGTTTTTGTTCTGGAGTCACCCGTACTCGTATGTTTTCTTCTTTGCCATCTTTTGGTGTTTTTCTAGCCAAACATATCACTTCCCTTCCACAAGTACAGTTTACTACTGATTACTACAAAATGTCAATCTATTTTTGTTATTTATATATATATTCTCTTGGACTAATCTTGAGCTATCTTGGACTAATTTACTTCTCACTCCTGTAGATCTTTATCTACAATCTCCCAGTAACCATTCTTTGGAGATCCATGTCTTATAAGAATACCATACTCTTTTAACTTCTTAATATTGTTCTCAATATTTCGACTGGCAACCCCAATTTTTTCAGCTAACTTAACTGCTGATAATTGATGATCTTCTGAAAGTAACTTTTTGACACTCCCCACAGCTAAAGCAGGGGGATTCCTGTTTCTTCCACCATTGCATTGGCAAATACCTTACGGTACTGCAATGTCTTACACGGTGTCCACAGGCTATATTTATACTGTTCCCGCATGCCCTGCGGTACAGTTTTCTTATCTTTATGCCGACTGCAGCTGCAGTCCTTTTTTCAAGATATTGATGCCTGCATTCGTATCCCGGTCATGAACTGCATGACAGCCGGGGCACTCCCAGATACGAATGCGCAGATTTTTCACCAGCGGATTCCGATAGCCACAGGCACTGCAGGTCTGGCTGCTCGGATACATCGTTGGTACTTTGCGGATTTCATTTCCATACCACACAGCTTTATATTCCAGCATTTCGAAAAACTTTGCCCACGAAACACTGGCTATCGACTTTGCCAGTTTATGGTTCCGGATCATTCCCTTTACATGCAGGTCTTCGATGCAGATGGTTTGGTTTTCACACACCAGCATCGTTGACTGTTTCTGCAGGAAATCATTTCTTTGATTCGTTACTTTTTCATGTACTTTGGCAACTCGAATTCGCTGCTTATCCCGGTTATGGGATCCTTTCTCTCTTCGGGAAAGTCTGCGCTGTTCCCTTACAAGTTTTCGCATCGAGCGTTCCAGATATTTGGGATTCGCTACTGTATTTCCGTTGCTGTCAGAATAGAACGTTTTGATTCCAACATCAATCCCAATCGTTCCACCCTGATTAGGTCGCGGTTCCGGTTCAAATTCAACGTTCAGAACCGCAAAATATTTTCCGGATGGCGTATGCTCAATGGTTACGTGACGAATGTTTCCCACTTCCATTGACTGACGCACTTTCACATATCCAAGCTTCGGAAGTTTGATATATCTTCCCACGATACGAATGTTGTCTTTTTGATTTACCGTTCTGTACGACTGAAAATGGTTATGTTTGCTTTTGAAAGTTGGATGGGACGCCCTTTTTTGAAAAAAGTTTACAAATCCCCGGTCAAGATCCCGCAATGACTGCTGTAATGCGATGGAATCGACTTCTTTCAGAAAAGCAAACTCTTCCTGCTTTTTCAGTTCCGTCAGCATGGCAGAAGTCTGGCCATAGCCGATTTTTTTCCCTTTTTCATAGCCTTCCTTACGCATGGCAAGTCCCCGGTTATAGATGAACCTGCAGCATCCCAGCGTCTGGTGGATGAAGTTTTTCTGTTCTCTGTTCGGGTAGATCCTGAATTTGATCCCTTTTTGCATTAGCCCATCTTATCCTTTTGTCTCTGCGATGTTTTCTGGTTTTCGATATACTGTTTTACTGCTTCCAGCGGGGCACCGCCAACGGTAGATACAAAATAGCTATTTGTCCAAAGCGTCGGCATCTTAGTTTTAAGATATGGAAATTCCTGTCTTAAAATTCTGGAAGTATAGCCTTTGAAAGATTTTACGGCTTTGTGAATACCAAACTGAGGGTCTACTTCCAGCAGCATATGAACATGATCCGGCATGATTTCCATTTCCAGAATCTCTACAGAAAGATTTGCAGCATACTCTGTGAGCAGTTCCTTCAACCTGGTATCTACACCATTGGTTAATACTTTTCGTCTATATTTAGGACACCATACTACATGGTATTTGCACGAATAGACGACATTGTTGTTTAATTTATATGTTGTATTCATGTTTGTATTATACTATATTTTTTCATTTAATACAACCACTATTTTGTCCATCTCAATTACTTGCGTAAATTCGATGGACGCGTCTTATCGAATTCCTAAAATCTCGGCTTCGAAAGTCCATACTCTTCTGCAGCATTAAGGATTCTTTTTATTCCGCTTCCCCATGCTTCTACAAGTCCCATCTGACTGAATATATTGGTAATGCCTTTATTCCGGATCTTCGAATGACCATTCATGACTTCCTCATAAGTTAATCCGTTATATAATCCACCCGGAGAAGTCACCTCCAGTCTTTCATCATAAACTGCGACCTGAATATAAGATTCATCCAACAGGTTACAGTGACAATGGGCGTTAATGATCATTTCCAATAAGCGGAGCTACCATAAAATCTGCCGGATCAGTAATCGCATCTGCCAAGAAAATGGACTTGCCACCAGTATGCCAACCGGAGAAAAAGGAAAAAGCTATAAAGAGAACATGGAATATCATCATGGCACCAGTTGGAAAGTCAAGCTACGTGTTGCAGTTGATAAGGCAATCTGGACTTCCATCAACTATGAGGAATTTCTACAAAAAATGCAGTTAGCCGGATATGAAGTCCGCCAAGGAAAACACCTGTCCTTCCGTGCACCGGAGCAGAAGGACTTCACTTACATGAAATCTCTCGGAAGTTATTATAGCGAAGAAAATATCCGCATCCGTCTGGCAAAAAATCGTAGCAAAGTGAAAACTCCAAAGCATCTGTCCAGAGGTGCTCGCCTGTATATCAATATTTCCACTTATGTTACAACCGGCAATCGAGAAGGATTTGAACGTTGGGCAAAACTAAATAATCTAAAAGAGGCAACCCGCACCTTCAACTATCTTTCTGAAAATAATCTGCTGAATTATGAAGATTTTCAACAGCATGTTTCTGATGTTGATGCTTCTGTTAAAGCGGCTGAACAGAGAATAACACAAATCAACAATGAACTGAACACGCAGAAAGTCATTCAAAAACATTGTGATTCTTACCGGCTCTGCCGTAAAGTGATTGAAGATTGCAAATCTGCTAAAAATCCAAACGCATACCGGACCAAACATCAAGCAGAATACCAACTCCACGATTCACTAAAAAAAGAGCTTCAGGATCTCGGTGTTACCAAAATCCCAAGCTCTAATAAAATCCAGAAGCGGATAGAAAATCTTGAATCTGAACAGGCTGCTACTGTCCGTGAAAAGCAGGAATTACAGAAAAAGCAGAAGACACTGGATATCATCAGACAGAATTTCACAGCACTGCTTAATTCTCCTGAGATCAGTTCAGACTTACTTCCAGCAAAACGGGAACCTATTTCTGTCACAAGAGATAAATAAGATTGCACTGGCAACTCACTCATTTTCTTTCAAATCTTCCCATGGTTTAAAACCCATTTTCTCCCAGGTGACGCCATACGGTGCACCTCCGGAGGTATTTGTTTTTGGATTATGACAGTTATATAACGAAACGAAAAGACCGGGATTTCCCGATCTTCTCATATTATTTATGGGATTTTCTTTTGCATATACTAAATATGATTAAGGATATTCCCATTAAGGAAAGCCACATAATTACATTCGTATCGTCTCCCGTTTTTACATTTGGAGTATGACTGCTATTATCACCTGATGGTTCTTCTGAAACTGGTGGCGTATTCGTGGTAATTGGTGGTATCGATTCATTTTTAAATTTAGGCTCTGCCGTTACATTCCAAATTATCTGACCATCATAATTACCTGGAACTGTTATGATAAAAGGTTCGCTTTGATATACTTGATTTCCAATTTGTGTTTTTTGTGTCTGCACAAAAAGATACACACCTTTTTCCAGATCTCTGTACATAACTTCTCCATCGGAATTGGTCTTCCCTGATATTCCTTGGATGCCGTTATCCTGTACATATTTTCCCAGTTTTTTTGCAGCTTCTGCCTGAGCAGAAGAATCCTCAAAATCAAATATGACTCCAGACTTTGCAAACTCACTCACTAATGCCCATGAATTATTTTTATATGTTCCAACCTGATACATCGTAAATTCAATATTACTTAGCTTATATACCGTGGTCTCATCTTCAACAGTTGCTTTTAATAATATACTTCCCTGATCATTCGCAGACACAGGTAACGGAATGAGGAGTAAAAGCATACACATCACACTGGCCATACACATATATATTCGCTTATGTTTAATTATTCTGCTCATGTTTTTTCTCCTTCCTGCGTTTATGAGATTTAATGCTCACCCATATGATGATCAAAGCAACAATTCCCCCAATCAATAGAATCAAATTGAATGGAATTGTATGATGAAGACCAACTTCCTCATCTATCTTCTGTGCCTCTTCATACGGAATTCTGGTGCCACGTACAAGCAGTCTGTGTGTATTAACTGCATAAGGAGTGCATGTGACCAGCGTTACATAATCCTTGCCTTTTTCAATTTGTAAAGCATCTGTATCTGATGGCAATACTGTCAGAATCTGATCCACCTGATAGGCAAAGGTATGATGAAGAACTTTAATATAAAATACATCTCCAACCTCCATCTTGTTCAGGTCGGTGAATATCTTGGCATTTGCAAGTCCACGGTGTCCGGATAATACCGCATGACAGCTCTCACCGCCTACCGGAAGCGAGGTGTTTTTCAGATGTCCTACACCTGACTGCAGTACTTTTTCGGATGTTCCATGATAAACCGGAAGAACAACATCAAGCTTTGGAATATCAATATATCCCATCATTCCAGTATCATCAATTTTCAAAAGTTTGTTATACTCATCATCTTCTGTCTGGTTTTCATTGCTTTCTGAAAATGGATCTGCTATGGAACCAATTCCAATCAGGCTTTCATTGTATTCCTGTGCCTGCTTGATCATGGCATTTTCCTGATCTTCCGACAGATGAGAAACTTCCTGTTCATAATCTGTAGCAATGGTTGTGCTGTTCATCTGATTGATATAATTGCTCACCACCGGATACAGGATTAAAGAAAATGCCATCAGATATCCGATTCCTCTTAGTATTTTTACTACTTTCTTCATAATACCTTTCACCTTTTCGTCTGTTTCTTCTGAAATATCCAGTCCACACTGGACATTTCAGAAAAAGCAGACATCCTCCCGGTACAATACCGGGAAGATGAACTGTCTTTTTATCCATTCTTAAACTTCAGAATGTCTTAGTTTTTTGCTTTCTTTTTGCCAAAAGCTTTGCTTGCTGTTAATACACCGAAAAGAACGATACCAGCCAGTGTTACCATGAGGGCACCCTTGCTACCAGTAGATGGAAGCTGTGCACCTGTTTTGTTTTCTACAGCTACTTCTGGAGAAGTTTTTGTATCTTTAATTTCTTTACCTGTTGTTGTAGTTCCATTGTATGTGTAATCAACTGAATAGCTTGTCAGTTTTCCGGTTTTTGGATCATAGTTTGCTTTAATCTCAACCTTGATATCGCTGAGAAGCTTATTGTATCCTTCTGGTGCTTTTGTCTCTCTTAAGTAATAAGTTCCAGCATCAAGACCTTTTACAAGTACTTTTCCGTCAGCATCGGATACAATTTTTGCAGAAGTAAAGCCTGTTGCTTTAGCTTCATCGGCTGTTGCCTGACGGTATACACCTTCTCCTTCGTCTACAATATTAACCTTCGCCTGTTCATCTGCTGCAGTACCTTCTGTGTTTCCCTTGTAAAGCTCAAATTCTGCCTTTGCAAGTGCAGTCTTATCTTCTTTATTATTCTGGTCTTTTAAATAATATTTATAAATTGTAAAATCAAAAGTATGTACATCTACGATGCTTGGCTCAGATGTACCTGTTCCACCTGTTGTCGGGTCATTACTGTATTCAACGACCGCCTTGTTGGTATTTGGATTCATACCGATTACAGCATCTTTGTTTAAGGTTGCAGTGTAAACAACTGTGATTGTCTCGCCTGTATGATTCTTATAGGAATTATAGAAATCATTTAAGGTAACTGTTAAAGTACGTTTAGCCTGGTCATATGCAAGTGCGTATGTATTAGTTCCTGATTTCTTAGCAGTAAGTGTTGTATTTCCAACTTTTACAGATAGTACTTCTTTTAAGTCCAGTCCTTTGGACAAAGTATCGCTAAATTTAAAAGTATAAGAATTATATCCTGTCATGTCCGGCACTTTAGAAGTCAGCTGATAAGTGACAGTATCGCCAATTCCAAAATCTCCAGCTTTCTTTTCATCTGATTCGCTGTGTGGTGCGATGGTATCTTCAGGATTATTCTCATCGTCCAATTCCATCTGATGGCTGCCATCCCATGAAGCATCTACAATAGCACCAACTGTAATTCCGCTTCCACTCTGTGCCGGAATGATTTTCTTGTCTACTGTCGGGTAATTGCTCTTCATGTTAATTGTAGCTGTATCAGCTGTAATGCTAACTAAAGATGCTGCAGATGTATAAGTCTGATTTCCTGGTGCTGTGGAGGTATCTGTTGCTCCTTTTGGATAAACTAAATAGTATCCATATGCTAAATCAGAAACTACTGTAGAAGTTGCTGTCGTATTAACTGTTTTTGTTGCTGTAATATGGTTCTTTGAATCTAAAATCCATCCAAGCACATCTTTAGCAAATGTTTTCGCTGTAGCAGCCTCTCCATTTGCTCCGACCTGTTCTTTAACATAGTTATATGCCGCTTCACTTAAAGCTTCGCCTGTTAAACTTTCAGATCCTGGAATTCTAGTATTATTCTTAAAAAATCCTTCATATGCACTGTTCAGTGTATATGCTACATTCTCGCCACTTTTTGTTGCTGTAAAAATCTGATACAGATCCAGAGTCTTTCCTTCCACTGTATTGTTGACTGTCAGGGTTCCTTTTGGAGCATCTGCTGCATCTGCTGCAAATGCAGTCATGCTCATGGACAGTATCATGGTCATTGCCATCAGAACTGCCATAAATCTTGATACTAATTTCTTCATGTTCCTCTTCTCACTTTCTTTTGATTTTTTATTGGTTCGCTTGGGATTCCTTCAGCTTTTACGGTGGAAGTTCCCCACGCAGCCATATCTCTCTCATGACTCTACTCCCCCTTTCCTACATCGTCTGTTTCCGTTTCCTTCTGCGTCCGGTATAAAGCAGGAACGCTAACAACAAACCACCTGCTACGATGAACATCATGATGCCTTTTCCGCCAGTGTCCGGAAGAAGTGCAAAATGTCGGTTGATAATCGTGAAGGTAAATCCATCATCAGAGCTTTTTATTGTAGTTGTATATCCGTTTATTTCCGTTTCCGTAACAGAATATTCATAATAATGCGTTTTGTCAGCATCATCTTTTATGTAGGCTGGAAGAGTTTCAATCACTTTCTGCCATGTAGATTTTGAAATATCACCTTTTATTTCATAGTTTTCATATCCCGGCACAACTTCTGTTTGTTTTGTTCCTTCCGCATCCGTCCAGCTTCTGGAAATTGTGACCGTAATAGAGTCTGGTCTGAGATTGTCCATATTTCGGAAATCTTTCCAGACTTTGTTTATCGTCAGGTTTACATTCTCATCACATGGATCCTGCGTATCAGACGGTTCCGGTGATGTGCTGTCACCTGTATTGACTGTCGTTTTGGCATCTGACATCAGAACAGCTTTTGCATCTGATATATATGCATTCAGATCTGCTGTTTCAGAAGAATCTTTTGTTGCCATAACTGCATTCTGCAAGGTGTTATACTCATCTACCTGCACGACATGTTTTATCGAGAAGATACTCCATCCATTTTCCTGACTGAACGTATCTGTCAGAAGTTTAGAATTCTTTTTGATCTCATCAAAACTAATCGCCGGTTTTCGGTAGATACGATAATTGTTATTCTCGCCTTCTACACCTGCTTTTGTATTAAAGTCATATGCAGAGTCCAGATCACTTTTTCCGCTGAATGGTCCCACCAGCTTAGATGTTCCACGGACCACATCGCAGTAATACATATTGTTATTCTTCAGCAGTCCTTCATCGTTGTATCCAACAAAACCTCCGCTTCGTCCATCATTTGCAGAACCATCCGCATCATTTCCTGCTCCGCCTGCATAGACATCATATCCTGTACTAATTCCATACACACTGCTGTCCGTGATCTTTGTCCTGTTTGCCTTGATCAGATTGATACTGATATTAGACTTTACATCATTATCTTTTGTTATGATTCCATCTTTATCACAAGGAAGCTTGATGGATGAATCTCCGATCTTGATGATTGCAAGATCTGTCTGTTGATTATTTTCTGTCGACTTTTTAGACAGCCCGACAGAAATATCCAGTCCCAGCAGATTCACATGGAGAAGATTTCCCTCATACAGTGCATCAACCTTCACAATTCCAAGATTGATATGCAAAAGGTTGGAATCCTGGATCTTATCCAGATATAACGCCTGTACAAGCTGATTCAGAACTACGAGCAACGCATCCACCACTGTGGAATCCAGTTTTACATCCGCTAGATAGGCAAAGCTTGTTCTTCCTGCGAAGCCACCAGCTGTTCCACCGGATTCTACC
The DNA here is from genome assembly GCF_003480845.1 of Blautia sp. TM10-2. Taxonomy (NCBI): domain Bacteria; kingdom Bacillati; phylum Bacillota; class Clostridia; order Lachnospirales; family Lachnospiraceae; genus Blautia; species Blautia sp. TM10-2. Next base: position 95,921 of record NZ_QUJZ01000016.1, read on the forward strand.
AGTTTCAGGCTGTTTTCCTGATTTTGAGCATCTCCTGCATTACAGCCTGACATTCTGGCAAGATTTGCGTAGCCGATAAATCCTCCCGCAATCTGCTCATCTCCGCCTTTACTCTGAACAGTATAACCTCCAGGTATGCCTGTCACACTGCTGTCATCAATGTGGGAACCGAAAATATCCAGAACGCCGAGGGCACCGCCCAGGAGCTGTCCTGCATTATCTCCCAGCACATCCAGCTTCTCCATTTTTACAACTCCGCTTTTTCCGGAGTATCCTACAAAACCGCCGACGCTGTTTAGTCCAGTTACATAATTTAATCCCATTACGCTGCTGTTTTTGACAGAGCCATTTAACAGGGAACCGCCAAATCCTCCAGCCGTTCCGCTATATGTTACTTCATTATTCTGGCCTGATTTTGTCGCTGTGTTAGCACTGACGCCAAGCCCTGCATCTGGACTTCCTGTGACATTTCCGTAATATACATAACTTCGGAACGCATCCAACACATCGGTTTTTCCAAGTTTTAAAAGATACTGTAATACCGAGGTCTCATTACCTGCACTAATGTTTGCGGCACCGGAAACATCCGCAATACCGAAGCATCCACCGGCATATTCACCGGCTACTACGGAACGAATCTTGTCTGCACGGATTCCGCTTCCCGGCGTATCCTTCTCGCCGAGGACCGCTCCGCAGAGACTTCCTGCAAATCCTCCTGCTGCTTTTGCGTACCCGGTATTGCTTCCATTTTGATAGGTTCCGTTTACGATCACGCCCCAGTCATCCCAGGCTGACACAGATGCACAGCGGATGGTAGAAACAGTAGCATTCAGAACCTTAATCAGTTCTGCCGGAGCATTTACCATAAGAACATCCAGAAGCTTATTCAAAAGTCCCTGCTTTGTAGCTGTATCAATAGCTGCCACACTACCTGGATCTACTTTTCCAGCAAAACCGCCTACATAGGAAGTTCCATCTACACGCCTTAAATTTGTGATACTGCAAGAGGTATTTTCATCTCCCCAGATCTGACCGCCGATCATTCTTCCCACATAGCCTCCGGCAAATCCTGCCAGGTCTTTGTCTGCAATACCGGTTGCTTTGATCCTTGCTCCGGAACGATATCCGTCCACATGGGACTGTTTTACAACCGGCACAAAGGTTTTTAATGCCGCCAGACCGTCTGCACCGATAATCTTAAGACCTGCCAGTGAAACGTCACCTGTGTTTGCCACAGAACCGGTAAGCATCTCACCCGCAAATCCACCGCTGCTTCTGAAGGCTTCCACTGACTGAAGATCTGTTGCAGTTCCATTTGTCACGGTACCGCCTTCCATACGGCCTACATAGCCTCCGGCAGAACCGCCCTGTGTTGCTTTACTTGCCAGAATGCTCCTTCCTGCTGTGACTGCGTATCCATATGCATACTGAGAAATGATCTCATTTAACTGTTCTTGATCATTGACTTCACCAAGTGCCTGTAATTTATTACCGTAACTTCCATAAGAACCGACAGCACCAACCCATTTGTTCCAGGTATCCGTATCCAGTCCACGAAGCGGTCCATAAACAGCTGTATTCTTTTCTGTCGGATACACCGCCTGAAGAAGCGTCAGCGGATTATCTAGTTTGATAAGACCAAATAAAACCTTCAGACTTCCTGTATCTGCAACATTCGCACACCGCATCAGTCCTGTATAACCTCCGGCATATTCCGTTCCATATACGGAACGGATACGATAGGCCGCACATTCTCTTACGGTTCCTGCATATGTAGAGCCTTTCCAGTTATCCGTATTGTTTCCCCAGATCTGACCGCCATAGTTGTAACCTGCATATCCTCCTGCAAGTCCACGGTAAATGCTGTCATCACTTTCAGCCTGAGCCCTCACAGCACCTCCACAAGGTACACAGGTTGTTTCACTGTTTTTGATCACAGGAACAAATGCCTGTAAAACGCCAAAAAGATTATCTGCCTTGATCAGTCCTCCAAGAGCACTTAATCCATCTACCACATCTGCCGCACTCCCCGGCTCCATGGTTCCAACATATCCACCGGCACTTTCACGCCCTATGATATGTGCAAAATTATAAGAATTACTATTCTGAATCTGAACTCCAAGAAGTTCTCCTGCATATCCACCGGCTTTTCCGGTATCACCATCTCCATCTGTTGCAAGAACATTAAATCCGCCTGTTGCTCCGTAAACATCTGAGCTGTCTATGATAGATGCAACTACGGTCAACGCTGATAACAGATTTGAGGCAGAAAGTACCTTATCCAGAACGCTTGCACCTCCGATAGCCGCCGTACTTCCCATAGCAGCTTTCCCAATATAGCCGCCGGCATAACGATAACCATTTACCGCATATGCACTGTCGCTTCCGTAATAACTGCTACCATCTTCCTGCTGCAGATTCTTTGGCTCACTGACACCTGTATGCTGCAATTTATTTACATCGGAATTGCTGATCTGTACACCAGTTCCGCATCCGATAAAGCCTCCGGCACTTCCGGCATCCGCATCGTTGGTGCTGTCTTTTTCAAGAGTACCTGTAACGGTAACAGTAAACCCTTTTTCTACAGAATTAACACTGGCATTACTGATCACCGGAACAAAAGCATTGACCAGGGATAGTAATCCTGTCAGATCAACCAGTTTTGTAAGAATTGATGATTTAGCTCCAATCTCTGCAACTGCTCCAGCTTTTACAAGACCTCCGAACCCTCCGGCATAACGAAGGCCTTCTACTTTCAGAAGATTTTCTACTGCCGTTCCTTTTCCGGAATCAACAGCATTTGCTGAATTATCTACATGACCGCTCTGCATCTCTCCAACGAAGCCACCTGCATAGCCTTCTGCGTTTTCAAATCCGCTGTCAGCCGTAACTGTCAAACCATCTGCGGTACCAGCAACTTTGCAATTCGTAATTTTGCTGGATGCCGCCTGAAGGACACTTGCCAGCTCTTTCAGACTCAGGATCTTACCAAGGACACTATTCAAAAAATCTCCTGTGGCATCTCCTGCCTCCGCTGCACTTCCGGAGCGCATAATTCCGATATAGCCACCGGCATGATATGGTGCTGTGACTTCTTTTACATTGGTCACATCAGAATTCTTAACCATGACTGCTTTTCCATTACCGATATAACCCCCGGCATCTCCAAGAGCCACATCATCATTTTTTCCGGATGCTGTTACAACTAAGCTGTCTCCCTCAATAGAAGAGTCGGAAATTCTCGGATAAGCCACATCCATAACACTGAGAAGCTGATTTACATTTAAGAGGCCCAGTAACTTAATAGAACCTGTCTGTGCCACATCACCAGGCATCAGCCTTCCTGCAAAACCACCGGCATAGCTGGTTCCCTTTATATAAGAGAGTCCGGTAATATTTGTTGTTGCAATCGCACCAGCCTCACCTTCGGTTGTTCCATCCTCACTATTCGTGTCTGCTTTGAATCCGGAATTGTTGTTTCCATAGTTGATATCTACTGCCTGTCCGTCTCCCACAAAGCCGCCCGCCATATCAGCGGATACCTGAGGGTCAGAACCATTCGAAACATAGGCAATAGAAGTATTATTGAACTCCGGTCTCAGGGCACTGACAACTCCAAGCAGATTCTCTAATTCAATTCCTGTCAGTTTTGATGTAGTGGAATCTCCAGCACTTAATGCATCTCCGGCTTTAGCAAAACCTGCAAAGCCTCCGGCTTTTCCTGATGTTGCAGATGCAGTAACAGTTTTCAGGTTGCTGATCTTAGTGTCCCTTGCTCGTCCACTAATGCATTCTCCAATAAAGCCACCACTATAACCTTTCTCATTGCCAGTAGACACACTATATCCTGACGAAACACCTGAAACAGTGCTGTCAACTGTAAACGTCTCAATCATCTGCCCTACAGAAAGAAGGCTGTCAATTTTCAAAAGCGGTAATCCAAGAAGTTTAATACCACCAACATTAGCAAGAGTACCACTTCCGAAATATCCGGCAAATCCTCCTGCACACTTTCCAGCCGTTACAGAATTCAGATTTGTGACGGATGTTTTCCTTACTTCTCCACCTGTTCCATAACCGATAGCACCTCCGGCACGACCATTCTCCTGATTTGACGCAGTAACTGTAAGTCCCAAAGAGCCTCCGTTTACGGAACAATCTTTACATTCAAAACGCATGTAGTCTGCTGCTGTAACTGTTCCGCCAAGGACATCACTGACACTGGTCATTTTAGCGTAACCTAAGATTCCTCCAGCATTCTCTGTTGCTGAAACAGACATGCTTTCTGATGCAGTAATACTATTAGAATGCTCATTAAAACTGTAAGAAATACTGTTTTTTGCAAGCATACGATTCAAAGCTTTTGTAGTTGATTTTGAACCATCTGCAAGTTCTGAAGTATTAGAAACCTGAACAGCTCCGGCATATCCTACAAGTCCGCCGGCATATTTGCCACTGGCATCTAAGGATATCGTACTTCCGTCAATGGTACATCCGCTTATAACAGAAGGGCGAAGTCCCACCAGGTTCAAAATATCCATATCCGTAATATTACCGTTCAACAAACCTGTAAGAAGTTTTTTCACAAGATCAAGAAGACCTTTATTTTCATCAATAGATGTAACAGCACCAAGGGTTGCTAAGCCGGCAAATCCTCCGGTATAATCTTTTCCGGACACTGTACCAAGAGAAGAAATACTGCAGTTCACGGCATAACTGTTACGCATTTCTCCTATAAATCCACCTGCATAACCACTTTCCTTACCAGAGCTTCCTGTCGCAGATACATTTGCACTGCCATTAATGCTACATCCAAGCATTACTGTATTGACCGGGAAATCAGCTATTTGGATTCCCAGATGATCCAGTGCACCTGCAACAACTGCATTGGAAGCACGACCAATAAATCCTCCTGAGTAATCTGTACCATTAACACTCTCAGTACCATTAACTGAACATCCAGTCATTACAGCACCTATTGTTTCACCAGCAAATCCACCTGTATAATTCTGCCCAGATATCGTATCATTGCCAGATACTGAACAATTGCTGAACACCGGATTCACATAGCCAATTGGAATCAGGTTTCCAACACTTAGAACGCCTCCATTCAAAAGCGTTGTAATCAGATCCCCAAGACCTAATACTGGAATCAAGTTTAATAAAGTACTAAGTGCGTCCGTTACTCCTTTAAGCACTCCTGAAAGGGCTTCATATTTTGTAATACCTGAAATGTACCCGACAAAACCACCTGTCCAGCTGTTTGCATTAGACACTCCTGATAATCCTTCTACATGACAGTCTGATATTTGTACGTTTCCTTTTACAACACCGGCAAAAGCTCCTGTTGAAAAAGATTTTGGATCCTTTTCCAACCCACTTGATAATCCCAGGATTTTTAAAACTCTGGTCAACACTACACCAAGCAAACTAAAATCTTTTTTAATAGAATTCGTTGTCGTTGATACAGAAACTCCTGATAAGGTAAGATTTTTTACGACAACCTGTTTTGATGAAATCTGTAATGAACTGTCATATGGGGTCGATAAACTTCTGAAAAATCCAACACCATATTCCGTGTCCGAGCTACTTCCATTTGAATAAGCACTCTGATTAATTGCTGTGTCCTGTACCATCTTTACATTACTGATTTTGACATTAGCACCTTCTGTCATTCCCTTGCGGCCTTCCATATTTCCCTGGAAGTTCTTTATAGGAGTCCAGTTATCATCTTTCCCATTAGAATTAGTCCCTTCTTTGGAAAGATCAATATCACGAAAGATAATATAATTCGCATCCTTACTGTATTTATATCCAGATCCTGCAATATTGGTATTGCTATGTTTTGACGTATCATAAGTAAGTACATAAGTTTTATTCTCATCAACTGTTATACTTTCCGAATCTATATCATCAGTAAAACCACTTTCATCCCCACTGCTTGTAAAAGCTTCTGCATCATCACTTCCTGTCTCAGCTGCTTCCTCGCTATCTGACGGAATCATATCAATCAAATCACTGTCATTTACAGTTTCATCTGCTTCAACGGATGCCGCTTCGGAATCACTGGCAGTACTTTCTGTTGCAGTTACTGTCATATCGGCTGACTCCTGAATCGTACTACTTACATACACATAACACTGTGTAGCTTTTGTACCAGCTATATCCCAAGATTGATTATCCAAATATTCTGTATCGTTCAGCTTATGAGCACCGTTTTTATTAGCATACAATTCCTTTCCGGACCAATTATATGTATCATTAAACTTTACAATATCCGCATCACCCGGATAATACAGTTCCGTTTTGTATTCTGATGTATCCGCTGCCGGTTTCCAGTCTGTATATCCCCCCAGTATTCCCTCATTTTTCTCTCTTGTTTCATATACTCGCCAGATTGGTTCTGTCACATCCGCATCTGTTCCGATTGCCCGGAGCTGTGTTTCATTTCCAATCAGAATATAATTTTTATCACCGATCTTTTTTACCACCTGACCGAAATAATTTCTTCCTTCATAATCAGATGGATAAGCGCTAGTAATATCCTTAGTTGTCTCCTCTGTCCCAGCCTTATTTGCAAGAAGCTCCGGTGTTTCTGTTGTAAATGAAGAAGCAAGCACATAATTATGTGTTTTGCTGTAAGTAAGATAGGAACCATCTTCCAGTGTAAAAACCTGTCCCATTCCAACTTTTTCAGCAATATAATCCTCGCTCATTACAGGTTCGCTGTCTGAAGATTCCCCTTTCATCAATTCAAGCTGGTATCGGTTATACACATAAATCGTATCAGTCACTGAATCATATACTGTGTTGCCCGTGCGCTCTGATGATGAAGTGATGCTACCTGTAAAATCTGATGGGAAGTTCCAGACATTTTCATTATCTATTGGAATATCATTCATCAAACAATAGGAAGCGTCTGATGCATAGGTAAGTTCTGCACCATCTGCAAGAACCTTATCCCCTTCACCAACATTTCCATCTTTGTCTCCGGAAAACATCTGTGTTCCTGTACCGATTTGCAGAAGTTGCTGGTAATTGTAGATACATATTTTTCCATCTTCATAATCTGGATTTGCTTCTTCCAAAGTATCTGAGGTGTTTTCATCCTCGATAATTGTTTCTTCTCCATCTGTAAATCCTTGATCTTCAGAATTACCAAATTCCTCTGTTACTTCAGAACTAATATCTGTATTTGGCTCTGATTCTCCTTCAAAAGAATCAGGAATATCACTTTCCGTGATATCAGATATTTCAGATGTATCACTGCTGAAACCATCCTGTTCCGATATATCTGTAATTTCACTATTGGTCTGCACATTCATTCTTTCTGAATCTTCAGCATTCGCAACTACGACTTGCGAAGATAATAATGTAACACACAGAACAACTGCTGTAATTCGTCTTAAAACACTCAATTTCTTGTTCATAAAATCGCCTCAAATCTTCTGTCATGCTTGACTTTTTGTTACTTTTAACCACTCTGGCTGCTTTGCTGCCGCCGTCAAGCACTGGATCAGTTTTTTAGAAAACGCTCCGCATTCACCATTTGAAATCATCCGTATCGCCTCTTCTGGTTCATATTTTCTTTTGTATGGACGATCATTGATCAATGCATCGTAAGCATCAACAATCCCAACGACCTGTGCGCACATCGGAATCGCATTCCCTTTTAAACCGTCTGGATATCCTGATCCATCATATCTTTCATGGTGGTGTCTGCATATTTCATAGCTATATTTGTTCAGCTTTTCCGTTGTTATCCCCTCTGGGAATCTCTGGGTCATCGCTGCACCTACTAATGGATGTTGTTTTACTACATTCATTTCTTCATCTGTCAACTTTCCATTTTTATTCAAAATTTCAATTGGTACTTTTATCTTTCCAATATCATGAATCGGTGCCAAATGGGCTACTGAAGCAATTTCTTCATCCGTAATTCCATATTCCGGATAATTCTTCTGCAATTGAAGATATACCTGTTTCGTATAGAAGCTGATATCGTCTTGATACCCTGATTCAACTAACTGATTATGATTCAATACAGTAGTTAAAAGTGATACCATATCCCAATACTGCTTTGCCATATCCTGTTCTTTCTTTACGAGTTCCTGTTCCATCCTTATAACTGTGTTCTGGACAATCTTCTCATTATGTAAGGTAATAATTGCAGTATTCTCATTTGCATCTATATATTTTTTTGCTTCCATCCAAACATATGCATTCTTATCTTTTCCAGTAATTCTGCGATACGGAAGATCTTTTTCCATACATCCATCAACTAGTCTTTCTTCTAATCCTTCACTTGATAAGAAGTCATGAACCATTTTTTTATCAGAAGTATACACATATCTTTCTATATATTGATTTATGAACTCTTCATAACTTTTTGTTTTCCTTACTTTCTCATACACTTCACGGATATGTGAATATACACACTCGTAGCTTTTTTCTTTCAAGTTCAGTTTTAATACAACATAAAATCGTCCAAAATATTCATCTTCTCCAGGACGGATAACGTCTGAAACCTTTACGCTCTCTAATTTATTATTGTATGTATTCTGCAAACTCAACAATATTTTATGTATCTTGCAGGTATCTTCTAAATTTCTGGGACAAAAACGATCTTCTTCCAAACAACGATTAATTGCCATTGTTTCCTCTACACACGATATAATATCCATTAAAGAAATGTTCTCCGGTTGTTTTGCCAGCATATAGCCACCATTTATACCTTCACAGGCATTGACTATTTTTGCATCTTTCAGTTTTTTTGCTATTTTAGGAACATAATTAGCAGAAACATTTAGCTTCCGTGACAATTCTGATGTAGATACCATCCGTTCCTGTGCCGCTAAGTAACATACAATTCTAATTGCGTAATCTGTCGAATTTTTCAGTTGCATCGTTATCCCTCTAATCTAAACCCTGCGAGGTCTTAGTTTATATCAAAAAAAATATCAAAATTTGATATCTTCAATATTTTTCGCTGATAATCTTTCTCATCAAGTGTGATATTATACGCTATTAAACTTAAAAATATAATGCACAAAGGATGAAAAATTTTTAACGTTTTTTTATTCAAAGTGCTCCATTTGCGATTAATGGTAAGCGCAAAATATTGCTACATTACTCATGAATTACGCTTGCACCAAAA
>NZ_QUJZ01000017.1:0-3033 GCF_003480845.1 Blautia sp. TM10-2
TAGAAGAAAAATCGCATCGATTCAATAGAAATTCCCCTTTCGTAGTTAAGATTGAGTATATCTATCATAACACGAACATACATTCGATTCAAGAAAATACGGATATTTTTAAAGTGATTGTGTCAATTTACAATCAATTTCTATTCAATGTGGTTTTCCAGCAGGTTCTGTAAAATAAGCTCAGATCAAAACAATGACGGGAGGAGCTTATGCAACAGAATATTGAATTTGAGCGGTGCATTGATTTTCTGGTACGGATGCTTGATAAGTACGGCGATGAAGTCCTCCGGGAGTTGGAGGAAGAAAAACAGAATAAAGAAGAAAAAACAGCATAGAATACTTCTGAGCGGGTATGGCTAAGAATGTTTTGGCGTATTGACAGGACATTTAAAATGACGTATACTAAGCTCAGTGATCGTTCTGTAGAAACTTGCGAAGCCTACAGGCGGGGGAGAGCCTGCGGGTCTCTCCCTCTTTTGTTTTAAGGAGAAATGATATGCAGACACCGAAAAAATTCTCTTCTTTTAGTGATCAGGTTTCCTGGATCAGTGACGAAAAGGGAATAAAAATAAACGACAGAGAATATGCAGAAGAGATGTTACGCCAAATAGGATATTTTCCTCTTATGGGAGGATATAAACATCTTTTTAGAATATCGAATACAAAGAAATATAAAGCAGGAACAAGTTTTGAAGAAATAGTCAGTCTGTATAAGTTTGATGCAGAGCTTAGAGAGTTGTTCTTTAAATATTTACTGCAGGTTGAGCGACAGATGCGTTCTTTGATGTCATACTATTTTACTGAAATGTATGGAGCAGAGCAGAAGCAGTACCTGGATGCTAATAATTATAATCATACAAAAAGAAATCATGCAACAATCGTAAAGTTGATAGCGACCTTGAAACGGGCAACAACGACCACAGATTATACATATATCAATTATTATCGCAAGACATATGGTGAAATTCCATTATGGGTTTTGGCGAATGTACTTACGTTTGGAAATTTATCAAAAATGTTCCGAGTATTTCCTCAATCCTTAAAATCAAAAGTATCAAAAAACTTTGAACCTTTGAATCAGCATCAGATGGAGCAGTTTCTATCGGTTCTCACGAAGTATAGAAACGTATGTGCACATGGAGAACGACTGTTCACATACAGAACGGTAGATGCTATTGCGGATACACCGCTTCATAAAAAACTTTCATTGCCACAGAGTGGGAATCAGTATGAAAAAGGAAAACTGGAAAAATATTACCAGATACCATTTAAAGTAAAGAAAAATCCTCTAAGAGATAGTGAAATACCTATTGTCTTAGGGGATTTTTTTGTATTAATTATAGGATTGACAAAGAAATGAGTCAATAAGAAAATAAGTATTGAAAATAGTTGGAACAAGTACTAAAATAAAGTTGGGACAATAAAACGGAGTTATACTGCGAGGAAGATTATGAAGAATAAAAAGATTAAATGCGATATATATACCAGAGTATCCACAACCATGCAGGTGGATGGCTACAGTCTGGATGCTCAGAAAGAAAAACTCAAGAGATATGCAGAATTTCAGAATATGGAAATCGTAAATGAGTATTCCGATGAAGGTAAGTCTGGAAAGAGCGTAGAGGGCAGACTGGAATTTCAGAGAATGTTAGATAATATTGAGAATGGAACAGATGAGGTACAGTTTGTACTGGTGTTCAAGCTTTCCAGATTCGGTCGTAATGCGGCAGATGTATTAAACTCTTTGCAGAGGATGCAGGATTTTGGAGTGAATCTGATCTGTGTTGAAGATGGGATTGACAGCTCAAAAGATAGTGGAAAGCTGATGATTTCTGTTCTGTCTGCGGTGGCAGAGATCGAACGAGAGAATATCCTTGTTCAGACAATGGAAGGACGTAAGCAGAAAGCAAGGGAAGGAAAATGGAACGGCGGGTTTGCTCCATATGGCTATGAATTGGTAAATGGAGAATTGCAGATCGCAGAGGACGAAGCAGAGATTATTCGTCTGATCTATGATAAATTTATTCATACAAATATGGGAATTTCTGCGATTGCTGCATGGCTGAACCAGCATGGATATAAAAAGAAAAAACGACAGAATAATACACTGGACGCATTTGCCGCTTCATTTATAAAAGGCGTTCTGGATAATCCGGTATACTGTGGAAAGCTGGCTTATGGACGAAGGAAGAACGAGAAAGTATCTGGTACAAGAAATGAATACCGTATTGTAAAGCAGGAAAATTATATGCTACACGATGGTATCCATGAAGGAATCATTTCAGAAACAGACTGGGAGCTGGCACATCAAAAACGGGAAAAAACAGGTGTGAAATATGAAAAGACACATAGTCTCGAGCATGAGCATATTTTATCCGGAATATTGAGATGCCCGTTATGTGGAAGCGGTATGTATGGGAATGTGAACCGAAAGAAAAAGAAAGACGGAACCTTATATAAGGATTATTTCTATTATGCCTGCAAACATCGTCGCCTGGTAGACGGTCATAAATGTGGATATCGTAAACAATGGAGCGAGGAGAAGATTAATAATGCAGTGGAAGAAGTTATTCGGAAGCTGGTGAAGAATCCTAAATTCGAAGAAGCAATTCTGAATAAAATCGGTTCAAGAATAGATACAGAAGAAATAGAAAAAGAGATTGAAGGATTAGAAAAGCAGCATAAGCAGCTGACAGGAGCAAAAGCAAGACTCGGACAGCAGATGGATAGTCTGGATATCATGGATAAATTTTATGAGAAGAAATATCAGGATATGGAGACAAGGTTATACCGTTTGTATGATGAGATTGAAGGCGTGGAGAACAGTATAGAAGAAGTCAAGAATCGCCTGCTGAATATTCAGCAACAGAAAATATCAGAAGAAAACGTCTATCAATTTCTTTTATATTTTGATAAACTATATGATAAGTTCACCGACCTGGAGAAGAAAGAATTTCTTAACAGCTTTGTAGAACAGGTGGACATTTATGAGCAGGAGCAGCCGGATGGCAGATTCCTGAAGCACATAAAGTT
>NZ_QUJZ01000017.1:3043-102193 GCF_003480845.1 Blautia sp. TM10-2
GTTTGTATGATGAGATTGAAGGCGTGGAGAACAGTATAGAAGAAGTCAAGAATCGCCTGCTGAATATTCAGCAACAGAAAATATCAGAAGAAAACGTCTATCAATTTCTTTTATATTTTGATAAACTATATGATAAGTTCACCGACCTGGAGAAGAAAGAATTTCTTAACAGCTTTGTAGAACAGGTGGACATTTATGAGCAGGAGCAGCCGGATGGCAGATTCCTGAAGCACATAAAGTTCCGCTTCCCGGTGTATTTTGGAGACAGGGAAATACAGGAACTTTGTTGGAACAACGAAAGTACCGTTGAGACGGTAGTCTTGATGTCAAAACAAAGAAATAAGGACCAGCTTCCAGGTCGAGACGGTGAAATCCGGCAACTCAACTCCCTGCGAGTGTATGGCCAATCAGAGGTCAGAGCGGATGGATTGTGTAGGAGTTGAGCGTTCTTCACTGTCTCAACTGTCGAGACAGTAGCAGAGAGCAGCAATGTAAAAGTGCCTTACATTATTTGGATGCTGAGAAGACAGAAATTTCGTGAAACAGACGAAGAGGCTTGTCTGAAAAAAGAAGGAATGAAAAAACAGGAGAGGAAAAAAGAAACATGGCAGTAAATAAAAATGGAATCGTAGTATTAGGAGCAGTTTTTGTGGATATCAAAGGTTTTCCAGAGGACATCTACGTCCCGGACGGCAGAAACGCCGGCCATGTCGAATACATCCACGGCGGTGTGAGCCGAAACGTGGTGGAGGATATCGCAAACCTGGAACTGCGCCCGACCTTCCTTGGAATCGCGGATAATACCGCACTCGGCGAGGATGTTGTGCGCAAACTGCAGCGCCACAAAGTCAATACCGAATACATGAAAGAAATCCCGAACGGCATGGGAACATGGCTTGCTGTCTTCGATCACAACGGTGACCTGGCGGGCTCCATTTCCCAGCGCCCGAACCTGATGCCGATTCTCGATATTCTGGAAGAAAACGGAGATGAAATTATCGAAAACTGCGATTCCATTGTGGCAGAGATCGATATGGACAAAGAGATCATCAAAAAGCTGGTACAGCTCTGTGAAAAATACGATAAAAAACTGTACGGCGTTGTCAGCAACATGAACATCGCAGTCAGCAGAAGAGATCTTCTGCAGAAATTTGACTGCCTGATCTGCAACCAGCTCGAGGCAGGCGTTCTCTTCTCCGATGATTACAGCGAAAAAACACCGGCCGAGATGGAAAAGATTCTCGCCGAGCGTCTGAAAGCGGCAAATGTTCCGGCCATGGTCGTAACAATGGGCGGCGACGGAGCGGTTTATGCGGAAGCAGACGGAGAGAGCGGCTTCTGCCCGGCGCAGAAAGTACAGGTAAAAGATACAACAGGAGCCGGTGATGCGTTCTGCGCAGGTGTTTCCGCCGGTCTGACCTATGGAAAAACGATTGGCAAGGCAGTTGAAATCGGTACGCGTCTTGCTGCATCCGTCATCACATCGTCGGAAAATGTCTGCCCGCGCTTCCGCCCGGAAGAGTTCGGCATCGAGGCATAGAAGGGGGCAGAAATGAAGTTACTGTACGGAACCGGCAACCCGGCAAAACTCGACGCGATGCGTCACCGCCTTGCCGGTCTTGGAATTGAGCTGATCGGGCTGAAAGATCTTGGCGGTGTTAAGCAGCCAGAGATTATCGAGGATGGAAAAACGCCGCTGGAAAATGCCAGGAAAAAGGTGGAGGCGTATTTCAACGCGCTTCATATGCCGGTGTTCTCCTGTGATTCCGGTCTGTATTTTGACAACGTGGCAGAGGACGACCAGCCCGGCGTCCATGTGCGGACCGTGAACGGAAAGTATCTGTCCGATGAAGAAATGACCGTGCATTACGCCGCCCTTGCAGAAAAGTACGGCGGCCTGACGGGACGCTACAAAAACGCAGTTTCGCTGATTCTTGATGCGGACCACCGCTATGACGCGATGGACCCGTCAATGGAGAGCGCTCCTTTCCGCATGGTCAGCACACCCCATCCGATGAGCAAAAAAGGCTTTCCGCTCGACCGTCTGTCGATCGATCTGCGGACCGGAAAATATTATTACGATCTGAATGAGCAAGAAGCCGCGCTCGATCAGCTTGCCGTGGAAGACGGTTTTCTGCAGTTTTTTGAGCGGGCAATGGAGGAATACCATAAAATGGAACGATATGAACTTCGAACCATCCGCCAGGACGAAATGGAACAGGGCGTTGCCATTGAGCTGGCGTGCTTTCCGCCGAATGAGGCGTGCTCCGAAAAGAGCATGCGCGAGCGGGTGCAGTACGCGCCGGAGCTGTTTCTGGCGGCAGTAGACAAAGAAACCGGAAAAATCGCCGGAACGCTGAACGGACTTGCAACAAACGAGACAAAATTCCGTGATGCCTTTTTCGATGAAATCAGTCTGTACGACCCGAAGGGAGAAAACGTCATGCTGCTGGGTCTCAGTGTCCTGCCGGAATACCGCGGCCAGGGAATCGCCCGCGCGCTGATGGAAGAGTACAGCCGCCGGGAACAGAAAAACGGAAGAAAACAGCTCATTCTGACCTGCCTGCAGGATAAGGTGGAGATGTACAAAAAGATGAATTTCCGCGACGAGGGAATCTCCGCATCCACCTGGGGCGGCGAGGAATGGCATGATATGACGAGAAAATTAAACGATTAAGAAAATTTGCAGAGAAAATCTCTTGTGTTAAAGTTTGCTGTAAGCGTTATAATAAAGAAAATCAAGCAAAACAGGAGGAACAACCATGAGCAGAGTAAATTTTGGAGCAAAACCAAACATGTATCCACTTCCGGTTCTGATTATTGCAACATATGACAAAGATGGCAACCCGGATGCCATGAATGCTGCATGGGGTGTAGTCACAGATTTCAATGAGATCTCCATCAGCATGGGCGACCACAAGACAACAGACAACCTTGCCGCAACCGGTGCCTTCACCGTCAGCATGGCAACCGAGGATACTGTTGTTGGCTGCGATTACGTCGGCATCGAGTCCGGCAGAAAAGTTCCGGATAAATTTGCACGCGCCGGTTTCCATGCAACGAAGAGCGAATTCGTCAACGCGCCGCTGATCGACGAGCTTCCGATGGCACTGGAGTGCAAAGTGAAAAGCTTTGACAACGGCATTCTGGTCGGCGAGATCGTGAACGTCTGCGCAGACGAGAGCGTTCTGACCGACGGAAAGATCGACCCGAAAAAACTGAAACCAATCGCCTTCGACCCGGTCAACAACACCTATCTCGCCATGGGCGACAAAGTCGGCGACGCATTCGGTTCCGGAAAAGCCCTGAAATAAACACAGATGATGACATGACAGCGGATATGTAAAAATTTTATATATTCCCCTTGACAAACCGCCTCCATAGTCTTATGATATGTATAAATTATATATATATAAATATTTTACATATCAGAAACTAACGGAGGTGGTTTTTTATGTATTTTCCGGTATCAGCACTGCTGATCGAATTTATGATCCTGTCGATTGTGAATCGGGAAGATTCTTATGGATATGAAATCAGCCAGACGATCAAACTGGTTGCAGACATCAAAGAGTCGACACTGTACCCGATCCTGAAAAAACTGGAAAAGGCGGGCTACGTGACGACGTATTCCGCAGAGTACCAGGGCAGAAAACGGAAGTATTATTCGATCACAGAAGCAGGAAAAACACAGATGGCGTACCTGCAGGGCGAATGGAAGTCCTATCGTGACACCATTGACAACATCATCGAGTGGAGGAAAAAAGAATGACGAGTGGGGAATATCTGAAACAATTGGAAAAGTATCTGAGGAAGCTTCCGCAGAGCGACTATGAAGATGCGATGGAATACTTCACCGAGTATTTTGCAGATGCCGGTCCGGAAAATGAGCAGGCCGTGATCAAAGAACTCGGAACACCGAAACAGGCAGCCGCCGAGCTGATGCGGAATCTTCTGGACAAAAAAGTAGATGAACGCGAGGCAATGGAAAAGGAAGAAAAACAGAAAGAGAAGAAAAAAACGACAGGCGCCAACGTCGTCTGGATCGCGATTCTCGCCCTGTTTGCAGCCCCGATCGGAGCCCCGATTCTGATCAGCATTCTCATCGTTCTGCTCTGCGCGGCCCTCTGTGCGGCACTGCTTGATATGAGCGTCTTTCTGATTGCAGTTGTCGGCGTGGCCGCCGGAATTAAGATGCTGCTGCGCGGCATTCTGGCAGTCTCGGTTTCCTTCGGCGGATTCTGCTTTATTACCGGAATGGGCGTTTTCATGTTGGGAATCAGTATTCTGTGCGCGGTGTTCGGCGTATACTTTGCAAAATGGATGGGACGGCTGTTTGTGTGGTGTACACGTAAGGTAACGAAAAAAGGAGGAAGCAGATCATGAAAAAATGGACAAAAACAGCATTACTGACAGGATGTGCCTGCTGTATTGCCGGTGCAGTGCTGATGTTCAGCGGATGGGCAAGCGGCGGAAAAGCATACGCGGAAACGTATGATCTGAATGCGATGAGCGGTTCTGCGAAGAAGGAAGACGGCATTTCCGCACAGGAAAAGATAAAACTTGATGATTTTGATGAACTGCAGGCAGACCTTACGATCGGCGACCTGAACATCCTTCCGTCCGGTGACGATTCCTGTTATCTCGCCTGGCGGATTCCGTCGAAAAAAGGAGAGACTGCAGTGGAATATCGCGTGCGGGACGGTGTTCTGAGCATCGAAGAGACAAGCGCAGTGTCCGATACGATTTACATTAATATTGATTTTACGGAAGAAATCTTAAGTGGCGGTAAACAGTCGGAAACAGGAGTGATTCTGTATGTACCGGAAAAGAAGGTACTGAAAAAAATAGAGGTAACGATGGGATTCGGTGATGTGCAGATGAATGGCATCCAGGCGGAAAGCGGAAGACTGCAAAATGCGGATGGAGATATCACACTTTTCGGATGTGACATGCAGAATATCAAATGCAAAGCAGATTACGGTGATGTGGAACTGAAGAGCGGAACGTGGGAGAATGGGTCGATCACGCTGGAGGATGGCGATGCGAAAATCCAAAATACGAAGCTTTCCGGAGACGTGTCGGTGGAAAACTCCTACGGCGATATTGAACTTGAACTGGGTAAAAAAGATCTGGAACGGCTGGAAATTACGGCAAAGACAGATTTTGGGGAGATCGATGTACCGGATACCATGGAGAATCTGATGCAGAAAGAGGAGGACGAGCAGAGCTTTTCTTATGTACCGGATCAGGCTGCGGGCAGAATCACACTGATGACAAAGGATGGTGATATCTCGTTGGAAAACGATTAAGCGTTTGTGACTGTTCAGGGGCATATGAAATTCCAGAAAAATCGCAAAGCATGCCCGCATGAATGAGCGTTTTTGGAAAATAAGACAAAAGTGACAAAAACACAGGAGGCTGTTTGGATGGTTTCACCAGAAAAAGGGAAATGATCCAAACAGTCGCTTGTTTTTTGTACTTAAATTTTCAGCTTTTAACTTGATTTGTAGATTGAGGTGCTTTAAAATAAAAGTAATAAAGCGTTGTGGAACGGGCTCCACAGACCGGCAGCGGGGGAAAAGCCGGAACGAATCAGTAGAAAACAGCCCAGTGTCAGAAGAGGAGTTAGGAGAAACTATGGCAAGTATTAGAGATGTCGCGATCAAAGCGGGAGTGGGAATCGGAACGGTATCCCGTGCACTCAATGGGAGCGGGTATATTTCCGATGAAACAAAACAGAAGATTATGCAGGCGGTGGAGGAGCTGAACTACAAACCGAACGAACTCGCCCAGAACCTGTTCCACAACAAGTCCGGTTTTATCGGAATTGTTGTTACGAATCTTTCACACCCATTCATGGCATCTCTGGTCAAGCATGTCGAGAACAATCTGTACACAAATGGCTACAAGTGCATGCTCTGCGAGGTTGGGGACAACCCGAACCGCATCGAGGAATTTGTGGAAATGTTGCAGCGAAATGTCATGGACGGCATTATCTGCTGTGCGGATATTCCGTCTTCTGTCAGTCTGGCGGAAATTCACCGTCCGATTGTCATGATTGACCGCTACGTCACAGAGGGGATTCCGTGTATACATTCCGACCATAAGCGCGGCGGTGAGCTTGCGGCACAGGCACTTTTGAGCGCCGGATGTAAGAACGTGATCTATTTTACATCGAATGCAACAGAGCGCGGTTACTCGATGGACCGTTACCGACGGTTTGCAGAAGTCTGCAAACAGCATAAATGTAAAGTTACAGCGATTGATGCCGGAAGCAAAAATCCGAATTTTCAGACCGGCTCGATGATCTGGAAAAAATATATCAGCCACTTTGATGGAATTGATGGACTTTTTACAGCCGATGTCACAGCGGCTGTGTGCATGAAGATGCTGCAGAAAAAAGGAATCAAGATTCCGAAAAAACTGAAGGTGGTCGGCTACGACGGCCTGGATTTTACCCGCTTTTTGACACCGGAGCTGACAACGGTTCGTCAGAATGTGCCGGAAATTGCCAAGCGGAGCGTAGATACGGTCATCCGTATGATTGACGGAAAGAAGATTGAGGAAATGGAACAGATTGTGGATGTGACCTTCCGAAAAGGGGAAAGTATCTGAAAATAACGAAACAGGGAAGCACTGAAGTTTGGATTATTTTCCGGGAATGCAATAAAACAGAAGAAGAACAGATATCAGAGACACTCGATCTGAAAAGAAAGGGTGTCTCTTTTTGTGAGCTTTTTTAACCGAATCAAGCAAGTCCCCTGCTTCTATTGCGTGAAGCAATAAGCAGTGGGTTGGGACTTGCTTGTATCAGGAGGAGTGTAAGCTCCTTCTGATAAACTGCGCAAAAAGGCGTGAAAACGTTACAGAAATAGTTGCAATTGTCGAAAAAATAGTGAAAAACAGAAAAGTGGAACATATGGAACAAAAAAATGCATGGAACAGCGGAACATGTGGAACAGTGGAATGCGAGGAAAAAGAAAATTAGTGTGGATTTCATGAAAAACAGGGTGCATATTGCACAAAAAAACGAAAATGAAATTGTGAAAATGTTGAAAATGACGAAAAAATATTGGAATATCGTTGACATTAGAAGAACTGCGTACTATGATACAGATATGGAACAGGTTCCACAATACAAAGTGCCGAAACGGAAACGATGCAAATGTGGAACGAAAAGCGGTTGGTAAAGCTTTTAGAGAAATAAGGAGGGAACTATGAAGAAAAAAACGTCATCGCCGAAAACGGCAGAAAGTGGAAAATTGAAAAAAGCGCTCTCGTGCTGGCAGCTGTACATCCTGCTGATTCCTGCACTGATCTGGCTGATCGTTTTTGCTTACTATCCAATGTACGGCCTGATCATCGCCTTTAAAGATTTTAAAGGCCGCATGGGAATCATGGGAAGTCCGTGGGCAGATCCGATCTTCAAGTATTTCAAGATGTTCTTCAGTACCAGTATTGCCATGACGGCAATCAAGAACACGATCGTCATCAGTCTGGAGAGCCTGATCATCGGATTCCCGATTCCGGTTATCTTCGCACTCTTACTGAACCAGGTACAGAGAAGCGGACCGAGACGAATCATCCAGACCATCTCCTACGCACCGTACTTTATGTCAAACGTAGTTGTAGTCAGCCTGATTTCCGTACTGTTTTCCGCAAACGGTCTTGTAAACCACGCAGTTATGGGAGCCGGCGGAAAAGCAATCATGTTCACCAGCCTTCCGGAGTACTTCCGCAAACTCTTCATCGGAAGTAACATCTGGCAGACGATGGGATTCAACGCCATCATCTTCATCGCAGCACTGACCGCAATCAGCCCGGAATATTACGAAGCAGCAACGATGGATGGTGCTTCCAGATTTCAGAAGATCCTTTACATTGATTTACCTCTGATTATGCCGACCATCATCCTGATGCTGATCCTTCAGGTAGGTAACATTATGAACGTGGGATATGAGAAAGCTTATCTGATGCAGAACGGTACCAACACAACCGTCAGTGAGATCATTTCGACATACGTATACAAAGTAGGTCTCCAGACCGCACAGTACAGTTTTGCGACAGCCGTTGGCTTATTTAACTCCGTTGTAAACTTCATTATTCTGGTTATCACAAACGCAGTTGCAAAGAAGACCAGCGATATCAGTATTTTCTAAGAGTCAGGGGGCTTGAAAAATGGCAAATAATAACACTGTGAAAAAGAAAAAAGTAAAAATGAGTACGGGAGACAAGGTCTTTACCGTGATCAATACCGTCATCATGATCCTTGTCTGTATTGCAATTGTATATCCTCTGTATTACGTGCTTCTGGCATCTGTTACAGACCCGGTTGTTGTAAGCTCCGGTAAAATTCTTCTCTATCCGGAAGCGTGGTACACCAACGGATATGAAACCACACTGAAATACCAGCCGCTCTGGACCGGCTATGCAAACACCATCAAATATACCGTATTAGGAACGCTGATTTCCCTGGTCTGCACCATTCCGGCCGGCTATGCACTTTCCAGATACGATATGGTAGGAAGAAAACCGATTATGTTCCTGTTCACCTTCACGATGTTCTTCAGCGGCGGTATGATTCCGATGTACTTAACCGTACAGCAGCTGCACATCTACAACACAACATGGGCTATGGTCCTTCCGGTAGCAGTGTCCGCTTACAACCTGATCGTATGCCGCTCCTTCTTTGAAAGTGGTATTCCGGTCGAGCTTCTCGAAGCAGCAAAAATCGACGGCTGCAGCGATTTTGGATTCTTCTTCAAAATTGCAATTCCGCTGTCGAAAACGATCATCGCAGTTATGTGTCTGTTCTATGCAACCGCAATGTGGAACCAGTTCTTCAACGCACTGATGTTCCTGCAGGATGACAGCAAGATGCCTCTTCAGGTCGTTCTTCGAAACTTGGTACTGATGAACCAGTCCAACCAGATGGGAAGTAGTGCTTCTGAGATGGTAACAAAACAGAAACTGGCTGAGCAGTTAAAATACTGTGTCGTAGTTGTTTCCGCATTCCCGCTTCTGTGCGTATATCCTTTCCTGCAGAAATACTTCGCAAAAGGTGTTACGATCGGTGCAGTCAAGGGCTGATGCAGAACAGAAAATTTATTGTTGCAGAATTCATGGATATAGCAGACATGGTTTATGTGTAGGAATACAAAAATACTAACGTATTTCACTGCCGGAAAAGGCAGCAAAATAAAGGAGGAACAATATGAAGAAAAAAATCGTATCCGTATTACTGGCAAGCCTTATGGTAACCAGCATGCTCGCAGGCTGTGGAAACAGCTCCGGCAGCTCAAGCAGCTCCGGTGCAGGAAGCACAGGAGGAGACACCACCTCTGCATCCGGTACAGAAGCAGGTGACACAGGTCTCACAGCAGAAGAGCAGGAAGCAGTAGATGAGGGAATCATCCAGCTCGACGGTACCCTTCCGATCATCAAAGATCCGGCAAAATTCGAAGAGAAATACGGAAAAATTTCCGCTCTGATCGTAAACTCTGCAGACAGAACTGTAGAAGTAGGCGACCTGGCTATGTGCCAGAAATGGTTCGAGGACACAGGAGTAGAGTTTGACTGGCAGCCGATCCCGCAGGAGAGCGCAACAGAGAAAATCAATCTGATGCTTTCTTCCGGACAGGATCTTCCGGATGTATTCTGGAACTTCGGCGATGGTAAATCCGGAAACACCGTAGTTCAGTACGCAGACCAGGATGTATTCCTTCCGACCGAAGGCCTGATCGAAGAGTATATGCCGAACCTGAAAGCATTCCTCGATGACAATGAGCAGTATCAGCTTGAGATCACCGCTCCGAACGGCCATAAATATGGATTCCCGTACGTAGAGGAAATGAAAGGTCTTGTATTAACACCTGGACCATTCGTGATCAACAAAACATGGCTGGATAAAGTAGGCAAAGAAGTGCCGACAACCGTAGACGAGTGGGTAGACTGCCTGAAAGCAATCCGCGACGGCGGCGATCTGAACGGAAACGGCGAAGACGATGAAATCCCGATGGCAACCTGGTTCGGCGCAACCGATACCTTTGGTTCCTACAACCTGTTCTATCGTTTCACAGGTGCATTCGGATGCGCTGACTCCTACTGCGGAGGAAACTCCTATGCGGATCACTTAAGAATGGTTGACGGAAAAGTTACGTTCACTGCAACAGACGAAGCATTCAAGAAAACAGCAGAATTTTTCAACATGCTGTATGAAGAAGGACTGATCTGGAACGGTTCCTTCGAGGCAGATGAAAGTATGTCATTCAAATCTTCTCTGATCAAAGAGAATGTTGCAAAGATCGGTTCCTTCGGTGTTTGGGGCGATCAGGAAATTACAAACCAGGAAGTACATGATCAGTACGTAGCAGTTCCGAGACTGCAGGGCGAAGACGGTATGACCGGTTTCGAGTGCAACTACTCTGAGCTGCAGGATTCTTCCGATACAGCAATCACAACGACCTGCAAATTCCCGCACGTTGTTGCAAGATTTGTAGATTACATGGTAGGCGATCCGGAAATCTCTGTTACATCTAACTGGGGCGCAATCGGATACAACTATGAGAAAGACGAAGACGGCGTTCTTCGTACACCGCTCGATGAAAACGGAAACTACAAACCTCTGAATCCGGAATATAAGAACTTTGGTGAGGCTCGTGTAAACTCCACAACCTGCCGTGGTTCTATGATCGTTCAGAACGAGTACTATGACACCGTTTGCGGCTACACCTTCGATGCTGTAAAACTTCTCGAGATGCAGAAAGAAAACGGTAAAGATGACATCATGGAAGAGTATGACACCATTCCGCGTGTTCTGATGACCCAGGAAGAGATTCAGCGTCTGGCACAGATTCAGCCGACCGTCTCCGATATCGTTGACCGTTACATCACTACATGGGTAACCGGCGGCGTTGATGATGCAAGCTGGGAGTCCTATAAGACAGAGCTTGAGGGCGCTGGTTTGAGCGAACTGGTTGAGATTTACCAGGGCGCAGTAGATCGAGCAGCTTCTGCAGCAAACTAAAAATCGGGCGAAAAGCGATTACGAAAAAACAGTAACGTAAACGATTTGCAATTAATGTTCTATAACTAAAGAAATTCCAAATGTGGCCATGTTGTATCCCATATAACATGGCCATATTTAAAAAGAAGATTATTTCGTTCTTATTTCTTTTTTGTTGAAGTTCCAAATGGAAAAAGATAAAATAGGAAAAGAGAGAACAGGAAAAGAGGGATCCTATGAGTAAACAGGGAAAAAGAGATTTTAGACCGAACATTCATTTTACACCGGAGAAAAACTGGAACAACGATCCGAACGGACTGATTTATATCGATGGTATCTGGCATCTGTATTATCAGCATAACCCAAATGACGTTGTATGGGGACCGATGCACTGGGGTCATGCAGTATCGAAAGACCTGATTCACTGGGAGCATCTGCCGGTCGCCCTGTACCCGGATGAGATCGGAACGATGTACTCCGGAAGTATGGCATACGATGAAAATAACACCAGCGGATTTGCGAAATACGGTGAGAAACCGATGGTGGCTGTCTACACGGCGCACAATATGGAAACGGGCCTGGAGCAGCAGTGTATTGCATACAGCCTGGATCAGGGAAAGCATTTTGAAAAATATTATGGCAACCCGGTGATCGAAAACCCGGGCACACCGGATTTCCGTGATCCACGCGTCTTCTGGAATGACAAAAAGGACTGCTGGAGCCT
The DNA here is from genome assembly GCF_003480845.1 of Blautia sp. TM10-2. Lineage (NCBI taxonomy): Bacteria > Bacillati > Bacillota > Clostridia > Lachnospirales > Lachnospiraceae > Blautia > Blautia sp. TM10-2. Next base: position 14,776 of record NZ_QUJZ01000017.1, read on the forward strand.
TGTTCTGGCATCCGGCGACCACGCAGAGTTTTACGCATCCCAGGATTTGAAAAACTGGAAGAAAACAGGCGAGTTCGGTGTCGGTGTCAATAAAGTGCCGACTGTATGGGAATGCACCGATCTGATCCGTGCTAAAACAGGAAATGAATTTGACGGATTCAAATGGATTCTGATAGTCAGCATGATACATCCGGGAACCGAAGGCCGTGCCAATATACAGTATTTCGTCGGTGATTTTGACGGAGATACCTTCCAGTGCACCGAGATCACAGACGAGCCGCTGTGGATTGATTTCGGATTCGACAATTATGCCGGTGTAACGTATGGAAACTACGACCGTCCGGTTTACCTTGGATGGGGCGTTAATCCGCTCTACGCGAACTTTGTTCCGACCGGTGAGTATTCCGGTCTGATGACACTGCCAAGAGAACTTTCACTTTGTGAGACCGAGGAGGGCTACCGCCTGAAAACAAAACCGTTCGGGATCGATGAGTACCGTGCGGGTGCCTTCCCGATCGGAAATCAGAAGCCGCTGCTGACCGAGAGCTTTGGACTTCTCGTGCAGGGCAATTTCGGAAGAATTGCGCTGAAAAACAGCAGAGGTGAGGAAGTAGTCATCGAGGTAACGGTGGACAGCATCACGGTGGACCGCTCTAAGAGCGGCGACCTTAGTTACTTTGATGATGTAGATCCGAAGCTCTTCAAAAAAGAGGATCTGCTGGTATCTACAACAAAACGTTACATGCGCGGAAATGTCAACATGGAGATTATTTTTGACGTTTCCTATCTGGAGATTTATGCAGATGGTGGTCTGGAGACCGCTTCCGTATGCGTTTACCCGGATGCTCCGTATCAGGTGGTTTCCACAGACGGAGATCTGGAAGTGAAAATGTACACTATTAAAAAATAGGGGATGGAACATTTATAAACGGTAACGATGCAGCATGGCAGAATCGAGATGGGACTCTGAAGCGTTACTATAAATAAAAACGACGGATGTCTGCAAAGCCGATGGAAGTGGTTTTGCAGACCGTTGTTTATCTTGGGAGGTTTTACAAAAATGATGAAAAAAAGAGATTACAGACCGAAAATTCACTTTTCACCGGAAGAAGGCTGGATGAACGACCCGAATGGCATGGTTTATGTAGATGGCGTGTACCACTTCTTTTATCAGAAGTACCCGTATGATACCAGCTGGGGACCGATGCACTGGGGGCATGCAACATCCCGCGACCTGATTCACTGGGAGCATCAGCCAATCGCACTTTATCCGGATGAACTTGGATTTATCTTTTCGGGAAGTGCTGTGTATGATACGCAGAATTCTTCTGAGTATGGTACCAATGAAAATCCGCCAATCATTGCTATTTATACCAGCCATCACAAGGACGGTTTGGAACAGCAGAGTATTGCATACAGCAATGATAAGGGCCGGCATTTTGAAAAGTCATATCTGAATCCGGTCATCAAAAACCCGGGAATTTCCGATTTCCGTGACCCGAAAGCGTTCTGGAATCCGGTCAGAAGATGCTGGAGTCTTGTTCTTGCAGCGCAGGACCGTGTCTTCTTCTACGCATCCCAGGATATGAAAAACTGGGAGAAAACTGGAGAATTCGGACCGGAAGGAAACCATGTGAAGGGTGTATGGGAATGCCCGGATCTGTTCCCGATTGAGTATAAAGGAAAAAATGTATGGGTTCTCGTTGTCAGCATGACGAAAGCTTCCGAAGATGACCACTGCAAAATGCAGTATTTCCTGGGTGATTTCGATGGAGAAAAATTCCTCTGCACCTATCCATCCGATGAGCCAAGATGGCTGGATGAAGGCTTCGACAACTATGCAGCCGTTACATTCCAGAATGCGAAAGATGTTCTGCTGATGGGATGGGGTATGAACTGGCAGTATGCAGCGCAGACTCCGACAGAAGGGTACTGTGGACAGGCAACTCTGGCAAGAAAACTGTCCCTGACAGAAGTAGATGGTGCTCTGACCCTTGCGGCTGCTCCGGCCGGACTGGAAAAATTCCGCCACAGCAGCTATCCGATCGAGAATCACACAACGATCCGCACAGAGACCTTTGGACTGAAGGTTTCCGGAAAAGGAGATGCGAAAATCTGTCTGAAAAACTCAGTGGGACAGAAATTGAAGATTTATGTAACTGACACCAAAATCACGGTTGACCGTACCATGGCGGGCTACAAAGAATTCAGTGAGCACTTCATGACGGAAAAATATTCCATCAGCACCGCAGCGAGAAAGAAAGACGGAGCATGGAATCTGGAGCTTGTTTTTGATGTTTCCATTCTGGAACTGTTTGCTGAGGACGGCGTAGATGCTATTTCTACAGTGGTTTATCCGGAGACACCGTACGACCGTATAAGCTGGAAGGGTGATCTTTCTGTTGAACTTTACGAAATTGATGCATAAGGGCTGCGAGAAAGGGGAAAAGCAAAATGGGATACTTTAAAGATGTGACACCGGAATCAGCTGGAATCAGCTCCAAAGGAATTTTGAATTTTCTCGACCGAATCGAAGAGAACCAGATTGAGCTGCACAGCTTTATGGTGATCCGCCATGGACAGTGTGCAGCGAAGGGCTGGTGGAAGCCGTATGATGAAAAATTTCGTCATCCACTGTATTCGTTCAGCAAATCGTTGACAGCAACGGCGATTGGTTTTGCAGAGCAGGAGGGAATCTTATCGCTGGATGAGAAAATTGTCGATATCTTTCCGGACCTGCTGCCGGAAAATCCATCCGAAAATCTCAAAAAAATCACGCTGCATCACCTGTTGATTATGGGTTGTGGTCACGAGACGGAGATTATGGACAATTCCGAAAACTGGATTTCTACCTTTCTTCATCATCCAGTGCTCCATGAGCCGGGAACGTTTTATAAATACAATACAGCCGGAACTAACATGCTGGCTGCCGTTCTGAGGAAAAAAACGGGACAGAACGTCACAGAGTTTCTGAAATCCCGTCTGCTGGAGCCGCTTGGCATCACATCCCTTACCTGTGCGCTGCTCGGAGACGGAACGGAGCTCGGTGGAGGCGGTATGAAGATGGTGACGGAGGATATGGCAAAATTCACGTATTTTCTGTCCAGACAGGGCGAGTGGGAAGGAAAACAGCTGCTTCGAAAAGAATGGTTTGAACGCGCCTGCCGCAAACAGATTGAGACGGAGGGCGATTCGGAAGGCCACGTAAAAGACTGGGCGCAGGGCTACGGCTATCAGTGCTGGATGTGCCGTTATCCGGGCTCCTTCCGCGCAGATGGTGCGTACGGTCAGTTCGGCGTTGTGTTCCCGGATCTCGATCTGATTGTGATTCTGACAACAGCAACTGAGCAGACACAGGAGGAACTGAGCGCACTGCAGGAGGAACTGATCCCGTATGTGAAGAAAGAGGCAGGAGAGCTGCCACCGTCCCCACTTGCCGGTGCAGTAAAAGAGCGTACCGCAGATCTGGCTCTGCCGCCGCGCAGAGGAACGAGAAATCCGTTTATGGAAGAGAAGGTAAGCAAGCATGTTTATGTATCTGCCCCGCTGATGGGGAACCAGCAGCTGCCGGATTCCGCAGAAATTCTGATCGGCGGAAGCGGTCTGTTTTCGCTGGAGACAAGTCCGATTCAGGAGATGCGATTCTCCTTTGGCAGCGATAAGATGTACTGGAAAGTACAAGAAGGCGGGAAAGAAAAGGAATTTGTCCTCTCCATGCGCCGGGATTTTGCCTATAGTGAAGCGGATGGCCATATTTATGCTGGTTCTGCTGCATGGCGTACGCTAAATACGCTCGAGATGGAGATTCGGCGGATGGACGGTTTGAGTGGTGGCCGCATGATCGTCAGATTCCAGAAGGAAAATCTTCTGCTGGAGGCAGAGGATACGCTGATTAGTGTCGGTGGACTCGGTATTTCACCACGTCAGGCACTGACTGTATTTGGAATAAAAAAAGATTAAACAGGTCGAAAGAGAGAAAAACCGGCGGAATTTTCCGTCGGTTTTTCCATAACAGTGTGAAAATCCTGTAAAAAAAAGAAAAACGATATGCAAAGCCGAACGGAAGAATTGCCAAGTCTCTCTGAACATGGTAAACTTTTACCTATATTGGAAAAGAATCGACACAAAATATTGAGATACAGGAGGCTCTATGTCAGTTTTTTCAGATTTATTATCCGAATATATCACCATGAAGGATGTCGGGGTTTACCCGCTTTCACAGTTCTGCGGACTCGATCGTTCTTTCATGTATAAGATCATCAATGGAAAACGAAATCCGTCCGGAGAGGATGTTGTGCGGAAGATGGCGCAGTTCATGCAGCTGACGCCACGGGAAAAAACAGATTTCATGGATGCATTTTACATTACCCAGATGGGTGAAGAGGTTTATTACCGGCGCAAATCGGTCGGAGAACTGATTGAAACGTTCAGCCACCGCGAGGGGAAAAAGGAATATATCTTCCATGAGGCGGAGATTGCAAAACTGGAATTGAACGGGGGGGGGGTAGCGGAGAGATTCCCCTTCGGGGCACAGTGCATGTGCGGCATGCAATTTTGCAGCTGTTTTTCGGTGAAGCTGTAAAAGAAGACGGAAAAATTTCCGTTCTGGTCCAGCCGGACTTCGATTTTGCCATGGAACTTCTGCAGGTATTCGGGGAACAGAACCCGAATTTGACGATTCAACATCTGTTCTGCATGAACAACAACGAGAAGATGGTTTCGATGCGGAAAAATTACAACCTGAGTTGTCTGCAGAAAATTCTCCCGATCTGTGCCTGCGGCTGCGATTACCGTGCGCGGTACTACTACGACAATGTGACGGCACGGCTGAATGAGTTCCGCCTTTTCCCGTACCTCATCCTGACGGAGCACTGTGCGCTTGCTTTCAGCGCCGATTACCAGAATGCACTTTTGTTCCGGGAGGAGACGACGCTGCGGATGATGCGCGAGATGTTTGAAGGCTATTTCAAACAGTCGGAGCCGTTGTTTGAACGTCTTGACACGGTACAGTCCCAGCTTGGCTATACGGAAACACTGATTCGTCACTTTATCGCATCAGATTCCCCGCGGTATTTCTTCCAGAGAATGCCGTGTCTTTCCGGCCTTCTGACAGCAGAAATGCTGGAGCGCCATCTCGTAAAAGAAATGCCGGGGCGTGAGCAGATGATACGGGCGGTTGCACAGTACGCAAAGGTGATGCAGACACAGGTACTGGATAAAAAAACGACGATGTTTTTTTCAGAGGATGGCATCAAAAGTTTCCTGGAAACGGGGCGCGTGGATGAGTATCCAAAAGAATGCTATTCTCCGCTGGACTTTGACGAGCGTATCGCCCTGATCCGCCGCTTTCTGGCGCTGCGGGATCGCGCGAATCTTCGTATGATCCGGGAAACGAAAGAGAGAGCAGAGCATGCGCTGAATATTTCGGTCAATGCAAACGAGGGCTATCTTCTGTTCCAGACGCGGACAGAGCGGCTGATTTACCTCAGCATCCGGGAACCGAGCATTCTTATGGCATTCTACGATTACCTGGAATCCATGAAACCGGAAGAACTCTGCACGGAAGAGGAGATGCTGGGACGTGTCGAAGCCATTCTGTATGAATTTGTGGCTTGTCATTCCAGAGAAGGTTCGATATAATAGAAAAAAGGATATTTCCAAACCGGTCATCTCGGGTGAGTTCCGGTGTGTGTCTGCTGAAAAGAAGGCTGGACACACACCGGGCGGAAACCTGTGGATGACCGGTTTTGACTGTACGAAAAAGAAATGGGGGTTTTTACGAATGAGTGCAGAAAGTAAGACAAGAATGACGGAGGGCAGCATTTCGAAAAAGATGATTCTGTTTGCGATTCCGCTGTTTCTTGGCAATCTGTTCCAGCAGTTGTACAACACGGCTGACTCACTGATTGTAGGAAATTTTCTGGGAAGCAATGCGCTGGCAGCGGTCAGCTCTTCGGGCAATCTGATCTTTCTGATGGTTGGTTTTATTAACGGTATCGCAATGGGCGCCGGTGTCGTGATTGCAAGGTATTACGGAGCGAAAAACCGGGAAGATCTGCAGAAAGCGATCCATACGACCGTGGCGTTCGGCCTGGCGGCCGGTGCAGCGCTGACTGTGCTTGGCATGTATCTGGCGCCGAAAATCCTTGTGCTGATGGGAACACCGTCCGATGTCCTGCCGCAGTCCGTCGAATATTTCCGTACCTATTTTGCAGGATCTCTTGGTTTTATCATGTATAACATTTTCGTCGGCATCCTGCAGTCCGTTGGCGACAGCCGTCACCCGCTGATCTATCTGATCGTATCGTCGTGCATCAATGTTGTGCTCGACCTGCTTTTTATCGGAGGGCTTGGCATGGGGGTCGGTGCGGCGGCGCTTGCAACGGTCATTTCCCAGTTCACAAGCGCGATTCTCTGCATGATCCATCTGCTGCGGACGAAGGAAGAGTATCGTCTTCATATCCGCAAAATCCGTTTCGACGGCCGGGCGCTTGGCGAGATTATCCGCAACGGTGTGCCGTCCGGTTTCCAGAACTCGGTTATTTCGATCGCAAACGTTTTCGTGCAGACGAACATCAATGCATTCGGGAAAATGGCGATGGCAGGCTGCGGTTCATATGCAAAAATCGAGGGTTTTGCATTCCTTCCGGTTACATGCTTTACGATGGCATTAACGACGTTTGTCAGCCAGAATCTCGGTGCAAAACAGTATGACCGGGCGAAAAAAGGAGCGCGGTTTGGCATTCTCTGTTCCATTACCATCGCCGAGCTGATCGGGTTTGTGATCTATGCGGCCGCACCGACTTTGATTGCGGCGTTTAACAGCGATCCGGCCGTTGTCCATTACGGCGTGATGCAGGCGAGAACGATTGCACTGTTTTATTTTCTGCTGGCGTTTTCTCATTGCATCGCGGCTGTGCTCCGCGGTTCCGGGCACGCCGCGGTTCCCATGGTTGTCATGCTCTGCGTCTGGTGCCTGTTCCGCGTCAGCTACATTACCGTGACGGTCCGGCTGATCCCGGATATCCGCGTGATTTTCTGGGCTTACCCGCTGACCTGGAGTATCAGTTCTGTCATTTTCCTGTATCTGTTTTTGAAAGGAAAATGGGTATACGGTTTTGAAAAAGGAGGAAAACAAAGATGAACGCAGAATCGACGAGAGAAGCGCTTGATGTGGCATCGCTGGCGGGAGACATCCTGCTGGCGAGCGGTGCGGAAATCTTCCGTGTGGAGGAGACGATCGACCGCATTGCGCGGGCGTATGGCGTTGACTCCAGCGATGCGTTTGTGTTGAGCAGTGGTATTTTTCTGACAGCTGAGAGCGGAAAAAAGCAGGAATTTGCCCGCGTGCGTCACATTCCGCTGTCGGCGGCGCGGCTCGACAAGGTAACGGCAGTCAACCAGCTCTCCCGCGAAATCGAGGAGGGGCTGCACGCGCCGAAGGAGGCGAAGGCCTGGCTGCTCGACATTCAGCGGATGCCGGACAAACCAAGATGGCACCAGGTACTTGCATCCGGTGTCGGAAGCGCGTGCTTCTGTTTTCTGTTCGGCGGCGATGTGGTGGACAGCATGGTAGCATTTCTGTCGGGCTTTGTTCTGTACTTCTATCTGCTGTACCTGCTGCGCGGCAGAATGTCAAAAATTGCGACGAATATTTCCGGCGGCGCGCTTGTCACACTGATTGCCGTTTTTCTGTATCAGGCGGGGATCGGCCATCATCTGGACAAGGTCATCATCGGTTCGATTATTCCGCTGGTGCCCGGTGTCAATTTCACGAACGCCATCCGTGATATTGCGGATCAGGACTACATCGCGGGTTCCGTGCGGATGCTCGATGCGCTGCTTGTGACATTCTGTATTGCGCTCGGCGTCGGACTGATTATCACAGGATATCATCAACTGGCGGGAGGGCTGCAGCTATGAGTGATACCATTCGTTTAATTGCGGAATTTTTTGCAGCCTGCGTCGGAACGATTGCGTTTGCGCTGCTGTTCCAGGTGCCGCGGAAATACTACCTGTACTGCGGACTGGCAGGTGCCTGCGGCTGGATCTGCTATAAACTGATCCTCCCGCATACGACAGAGCCGGTGTCCATCTTTTTTGCAACGGTGCTCGTCATCCTTCTGTCGCGCAGCTTTGCGGTGTACAAGCGCTGTCCGGTAACGGTATTTCTGATTGCGGGTATTTTCCCGCTGGTGCCGGGAAGCGGCATCTACTGGACTGCTTTTTACGTGGTAACCAATGATCTGGAGCGCGCCGGTGCAAGAGGATTTCTGACACTGAAGGATGCAGTTGCGATTGTGCTTGGCATTCTCTTTGTTTTTGAGTTTCCGCAGAGCTGGTTCCGTAAGGTGTTGACAGACAAAAGCAAATAACCTATTATTGTAGTAGAGATTATAAACAAGGAGGAAGGAAAACAAATGGCATTAAATCAGTTTTCCAGAACACAGCTTCTGCTCGGACAGGAGAGCATGGATCTTCTGGCGGATGCGACCGTTGCCGTTTTCGGTATCGGCGGCGTGGGCGGCTATACCGTGGAGGCACTGGCAAGAAGCGGTGTCGGCCATTTTGTGCTGGTAGACGATGATAAGGTCTGCCTCACCAACATCAACCGTCAGATTATTGCGACGAGAAGCAGTGTCGGAAAATATAAAGTAGACGTAATGAAAGAACGCATTCTGGATATCAATCCGAAAGCGGAGGTAGAGGTATACAAATGCTTCTATCTGCCGGAAAATGCGGACGATTTTGATTTTTCGAAGTATTCATACGTGGTGGATGCTGTCGATACGGTGACAGCGAAGATTGAGATTATCATGCGCGCCAAAGCGTGCAATGTGCCGGTCATCAGCTGCATGGGAGCCGGAAACAAGCTGGACCCGACGAAGTTCCGCGTGGCGGATATCTATAAAACGAACATGTGCCCGCTGGCAAAGGTCATGCGTCGTGAGATGAAAAAACGCGGCGTGAAGAAACTGAAAGTGGTTTATTCAGAGGAAAAATCCCTCCGTCCGCTTGAGGATATGAGCATCAGCTGCCGGACAAATTGTATCTGTCCTCCGGGAGCTGCAAGAAAATGCACGGAGCGGCGTGATATCCCGGGCAGCGTAGCGTTTGTGCCGTCCGTAGCAGGACTGATTCTGGCGGGAGAGGTCATCAAAGATCTTTCCGGTGTCAGAGAGAGACGGCAGCTGCAGTAAAAAATAAGAATAAAAGGGACGAGCCCCGGAAAAGCAGTTGTGCTTTCCGGGGCTCGCCTTGTGTTTATGGAGATTTGAAATTTGAAAAATTACATTACGGCAACAACATCATATTCGGTGCAGCCTTCGGTGAGCGGAATCAGATTTCCTTCTACTGCGGTTCCGTTTACCGTGAGGGAAGAAATGCCCTTCTCTTTGTGATCCGGATTCTTAAAGGTAATGTTGTACCATGCACCGCGGAAGTATCTGCGGATCTTGAACTCTTCCATATTGGACGGAATACACGGATTTAAGGTCAGTCCGTCGTAATCCGGCTGAATACCGAGGATGTACTGGGAAACATTGACAAAAGTCCATGCGGCAGTACCGGTCAGCCAGGAGTTCTTTGCCTCACCGAAGTGAGCAGCGTCTTTTCCGGCGATCATCTGAGAGTAGACGTACGGCTCGGTGCGGTGGATCTCGCTGATGTCCTCAATGTAAGCCGGGCAGATCTTGCGGTACAGATCAAATGCGCGGTTTCCGTGGCCGACAACGGTTTCAGCGATGGAGATCCATGGGTTGTTGTGGCAGAAGATACCAGCATTCTCTTTGTATCCCGGCGGATAGGAGGAAACCTCACCAAGATTCAGGTAATACTTGGTGTAAGCCGGCTGCAGAAGAACGACACCGTACTTGGTTTCCAGAATATTTTTGACAGAAGTCAGTGCTTTTTCAGCCAGTCCCTCTTTGACACCGATTTCAGCAAGAACACAGAAGCCCTGCGGCTCGATGTAGATCTTACCTTCCTCACACTCATTGGAGCCGACTTTTTCGCCTGCTGCATCATAAGCACGCAGGAACCATTCGCCGTCCCAGCCTGCATCAAGGACTGCCTGGTAAACTTTTTCGACTTCTTTTTCTGCGTAAACAGCTTCTTCCTCATTGCCTCTGCGGCGGCAGATGGCTGCGTACTCTTTGCCGTATTTCACGAACATAGCGGCGATGAAAATGGACTCAGCAACCGGTCCCTCGGAAGGTCCTGTCGTCTGGAACGGTTCGCCCGGCTCTGCAGAGAAGCAGTTCAGGTTCAGACAGTCATTCCAGTCTGCACGGCCGATGAGCGGCAGTTTGTGCGGTCCGAGATGGGTTACGGTAAAGTCGAAGGAACGTTTCAGGTGCTCCATCAGAGGCTGTGCCTTGGTGGAATCGTTGTCGAAATCAACCTGCTCGTCGAGAATAGAGAAATCTCCGGTCTCTTTGATATAGGCGGCACATCCGGCGATCAGCCAGAGCGGGTCATCGTTGAAGCCGCTTCCGATATCCATGTTTCCTTTCTTCGTCAGTGGCTGGTACTGATGGTATGCGCTTCCGTCTTCAAACTGGGTAGCGGCAATATCGAGCAGACGCTCTCTTGCGCGGTCCGGGATCAGATGAACGAAGCCGAGCAGATCCTGGCAGGAGTCACGGAAGCCCATGCCGCGGCCGGTGCCAGACTCAAAGTAGGATGCGGAACGGGACATGTTGAAGGTAACCATACACTGATACTGGTTCCAGATGTTGACCATGCGTCCCAGTTTTTCATCTGCACAGGAGAGCGCATATTTTGCCAGCAGGCCTTCCCAGTAGGAAGCAAGCTCTGCAAGTGCTGCGTCAACCTGCTCGTCGGTCTGATAGTGGGAGAGCATCTCTTTTGCCGGCTTTTTGTTGATCACGCCAGGAGCTTCCCATTTGTCATCCGCTGCATTCTCACAGTAGCCGAGAACGAAGATAAAGGAGCGGGACTCGCCTGGTTTTAAGGTAACGTCGATGTGGTGGGAACCGATCACACCCCATCCGCTGGCAACGGTGTTGCCTGCAGTGCCGCGCAGAACGGTCTCCGGGCGGTCATTTCCGCGGTAAGCGCCAAGGAAAGCGTCGCGGTCGGTATCGTATCCGTCGATCGGGCAGTTGACTGCATAAACAGCGTAATGTCTGCGGCGCTCGCGGTACTCAGTTTTGTGGTAAATCTCAGAACCCTGGATCTCAACTTCGCCGATGCTGAAGTTTCTCTGGAAGTTGGTCATATCGTCCACGGCGTTCCAGAAGCAGAACTCTACAAAAGAAGTCAGAGTCAGTGTTTTTTCTTCGGTGCCGTTGTTGGTCAGCATGAGACGGTTTACTTCGCAGGAATCTGCCAGCGGAACAAAAGCGGTCAGTTCAGCGGCAACTAAGTTTTTGGAAGAAACAAAGCGGCTGTAGCCAAGGCCATGATGGCACTCGTAGGAATCGAGCGGCGTCTGGGTCGGCTGCCAGCCCGGGTTCCAGACGGTATCGCCGTCCTTGATGTAGTAGTAGCGTCCGTTCTGATCGAGCGGCGTATCGTTATAACGGTAACGGGTCAGACGCAGAAGTTTTGCGTCCTTGTAGAAGCTGTATCCGCCGCAGGTATTGGAAATCAGAGAAAAGAAGTTCTCAGATCCCAGATAGTTGATCCACGGAAGCGGAGTCTTCGGGCTTGTGATGACATACTCTTTTTTCGCATCATCAAAATGTCCAAATTGCATGTGTGATACCTCCTTCGTCGTACAATGTAATTTCATTATACAGCCGAAAAAAGAAAAAACTAGCAAGAATTTGCTAAAAATATAAAAAAACGCCGAAACCGTTTTCGTAACGGCTTCGGCATTTGTGAGATATTCACAGAAAAGATCAGATCTTCTCGCGGTTTTTAAATTTGCGGATGACTTTCTGAATACGATCCGCCGGATCCAGCAGTCCGCTGATGGAGGCGTCGTGATTCAGCTTGTCGATGATGAGAGCGATATATTTGCTCAGGTCGCAGCTGATGTAATATTCGCGGGAGAGAAGCTCCGGTGTCTGGTATACGACGTTGGTGGTCAGAACTTTTGTGAAGAGTCCTTCCTCATAAGCCTTGTCGAATTTCTCCAGTCCGCTGGTGAACAGTCCGAAGGTCGAGCACATGTAGATGTTGCGTGCCTCACGATCCTTTAAGAGTTTGGCAACTTCCAGCATACTCTCGCCGGAGGAGATCATATCGTCGATGATGATCATATCCTTACCTTTGACATCAGCACCGAGAAACTCATGGGCAACGATCGGGTTGCGTCCATCAATGATGGTAGAGTAGTCGCGGCGTTTGTAGAACATACCCATGTCAACACCGAGGTTGTTTGCCATGTAGATCGCACGGCCCATACCGCCCTCATCCGGGCTGATGACCATCAGATGATCCTTGTCGAGCTTCATATCCGGTGCATTGCGCAGGATGTTTTTGATGAACTGGTAAGCCGGCTGGATGGTTTCAAATCCATGCAGCGGAATCGCGTTCTGGACACGCGGGTCGTGAGCGTCGAAGGTGATGATGTTTTCTACGCCCATAGCAGTCAGCTCCTGCAGACCAAGTGCGCAGTCGAGAGACTCTCTTCCAGATCTCTTGTGCTGGCGGCTCTCATACAGGAATGGCATAATGACATTGATTCTGCGGGCTTTTCCACCGATGGCTGCGATGACACGCTTCAGATCCTGGAAGTGGTCGTCCGGAGACATGTGGTTGGTGTAGCCGCACAGAGAATAGGTCAGGCTGTAGTTGCAGACATCGAGCAGAATGTAGATATCGTCACCGCGGACAGATTCGTTGATGATACCCTTTGCCTCGCCTGAACCGAAACGCGGAACCTGAGACTGGATAATGTAGCTGTCACGCTCATATCCTTCATAGGCAGCGACATATTTTTCCGCAAATTCATTGCCGCGTCCCTTTCTCCAGCTGACCAGATAATCGTCGACCTTTTTTCCAAGTGCGGCGCTGCTGTTCAGCGGGATCAGTCCCAGTCTTCCGATTGGCAGTGTGTCAAAATGTCCTTCAGTTCCCTTACTCATGCTTTGGTTCCTCCCAAAAGTTTTTTCTGGATCCGAATATCGTTTCCAAAAAGTTTAATGATGGTGTAGTTACTTGAAATTCGTGAAAAGGTACGTTCCGAGTACGTCTCCATGAAGCGGTCAAGGGGCAGGTTCGTGGAGATGATCGTCGATTTCTTCCGCAGGATGCGTTCGTTGATGCAGAGAAAGAGCTGGGAAGAGACGAAGCTGTTGGTCAGTTCCGTACCTAAATCATCGATGATCAGAAGATCGCAGTCAAAGATATTGGCGTGAGCGTCTTTTGCTTCTTCTGAACTGGAAAAGGTGTAGCGTGCAAACAGGTCAAACAGATCAAATGCAGTAAAATAAATCACACAGAACGACTGCTCGATCAGCTCGCGGGCAATACAGTGCGAAAGAAACGTTTTTCCGACACCGGTGTCGCCGTAAAAGAAGAGATTTTCAAACGACGAGCCGAAATTGCGGACGAACGCCTGGCTTTTTTCGAGCGCGGCAGCAGCGGCCTCGCGGGAAGTGAGCGGTGTTCCGGTACTGGTCAGGCTGTCCGAGTAGTAATCCAGAGAGAACTGGCTGAAATTTTCGGCTTTCAGAAGCTCCTCCACGTTGGACTGCCGGTACAGAAGATCGACGGCAGCTTTTTTGAAGCAGGCGCATTTCTGCGTGCCGTTGATGTAGCCGGTGTCGCGGCAGAGCGGGCAGTCATACGTCAGCTCGAGATAGTCTGCCGGGTAGCCGTGCATGGAAAGGAGCGCCGCGCGTTCCTGGGAACGGTCACGGATGGCAGCATTCAGGTCGAGATCCATGGAAGCGTCTCCGTTCAGCATCGCTTTTGCTTTCCGGACCGAGAGGGATGCAATCTCGGCGTCGATTTCCGCAAGGCGCGGAATCTTTTCATAAGCAATGCGGATGTGCTCCTGCTGTTCTCTCTGGTGGCGGAGCTGCCGTTCGTTGTACATGCGCATAATCGCATCGTATTGCGGGTTTGTCAGTGCCATAGTTGTTTCGTCCTCCGGGCGTTATTTCAGAAGCTGTTCTTCTAACTTCTGGTAGTCGTATTCTCTCTGATGGAAATTGTTGAAGCGGTTACTTGAAGCAGCAGGAGCGGTTTTTCGTGCCGCATTCTGATCAGAAGCGGTTTTCTTCCTTTTCTGGTGCTCCGCATCGCGCTGTTCGACGTCTGCCATGGAGCGGACGCCCTGTTCCTTCCATTTGGAGAGAATGCCTTCCGCGTACTGGAAGCTCGGCTGGCCGATCTTGGAAACGGTGCGCTGACAGGCTTCGATGATAAGATCAATCGTAAAACCGTAGGTATTCAGCCAGCGGTCCATCATCTCGGCTTCTTTTTCCACCGGTGCGCGGTTGCGGATGCCGAATGCTTTCAAAATTGTGTAGTAATGTTTGTTGAATGTCGTGGTCTCCTGTTTGGCAGAGGCAACATCGCGGATTCCGCTTTCCTGCCAGGCGAGTCCTACCTTTTTCAGGTAGTGGATGCTGGTGCTTCCCTTCGAAACACAGTATTCCACCAGGTATTCCAGAAGATCCGCGGAAAAGTGGAGATCATCATAGAAAAACATGATGCATTCGATTTCCGTTGGCGACAGAAGATGACCGAAATACGTCTGCGCAACGTAAAGAACGTGCTGCAGTTCTTCGCGGCTGCCGGGAGCGTGTTTTTTTTCTACTGACTGTCCGGAAATACCGGAACTGGAAAGATCATCTGCCGGAGAAGAGGCAGATGGGGCAGAAACGGCCGGCTGTGGTGATGGAGCCGGGGTCTGTTCCGTCTGCGGGATTTCAACGGATACAGCAGAAACAGCCGGTGCAGCCGCAATCGGGCCGGAAATCGAGGATTCCGGTGTTGGAAGGATTCCGCTTTCTTCCTTCCGGACAAGCGGCAGAAAGGCGATTCCGGTCGGAACGCTTTCCCCGGCGGTGTAGGAGAGCGAGAGGAGTCCCTGCTTCTCCCAGTATTTCAGCGCCCGGACGATATCGTTTTCCGTGCAGGAAAAAAAATCTGCCATCGATGACAGAGTGGAATCCTGCTGATGGTCTTTGACCAGCTTCAGCAGATAAAGGTACACTTTTACAAATTCTCCGTTGGCTGCGGGCATATATTGTTCCAGAAAAAGATCCGGCACAGCAGTCACACTGGCCAGGCAGTCATTGTTTAATGTCAGCATACTCAAAATTACACCATCCTGTTCTTATCGTGCGGCAGATTTTTACTTTTAGCGATCTGTTTTTTATTATACGTCTTGCCTTCTCATACACAATCAAGTATAACACAGTATTTTCGACAAGTGAATAGGTGTTTTGCGGAAAAAACATTCCGGGAAAAAGGCACGGTGGATGAAAAAGGACTGTGGACAATGTGGATAATGTGGAGAAATCCGTTTTGTGAAATATTATCATCTACCAAAAATGTTGAAAAATGGAGGAAAACAGGGAAGTATAGGACTTTCTGGTGATATCGTTATGTAAACAAAGTTATACACAGGAAATCCACATTGTGTGGATCGTAAAAATGTGTATAAAATTGTGGATAATGTGGATAACTCTGAAAACAGGCGAAAATACAGGAAAATAGCTGTGAATAAAAATGTGCGTAACTATTTGGCGAAAAGACAGATTGTGTGGATTCGGAGCAAAAAAAGACCCTGTGGAAAAAAGGAAAACTCCATTTTCCACAGGGAGCAGGTAAAGCGAAAGAATGATTTTATTTTTCGGAAGCAAGAAGCTCCTCACCGATTTTTACAACGTCTCCGGCACCCATGGTGATCAGCATGTCGCCCTCGGCAAGATTTTCGTTCAGATAGTTTTCGATTTCCGCAAAGGATGGGAAATATTCGCAGGCAGTGCCGAGTTTTACAATGCGCTCCTGGATATCTTTGGAGGAGATGCCGAGCGTATCGGTTTCTCTGGCTGCGTAAATATCGGCGAGAACCACATGGTCTGCCAGGGAAAGAGCGGCGGCGAAATCATCGAGCAGCGCTTTCGTTCTGGTGTAGGTATGCGGCTGGAAGACGCACCACAGTGTTCTGTGCGCACAGTTTTCAGCGGCTTCCATCGTTGCACGGATTTCGGTTGGATGATGCGCATAATCGTCGATCACCTTTGCTCCGTGGTATGTACCTTTATACTGGAAACGGCGGTCGGTTCCGCGGAAGGTGGCAAAGCCTTCGTGGATAGCGTTTTCCGGCAGCTGCAGTTCATCGGCCAGTGCAATGGCAGCCAGGGCGTTGGAAACGTTGTGAAGTCCCGGAACCATCAGCGTATAGCGACCGCGCAGCTCGCCACGGCAGATGCAGTCGAAGGACGGGTGATCGAACTCATCGTAGGTGATGTTGGCAGCGGTATAATCAGCGACAGCCTGATTCTCCAGCGCGTAGGTGACAACCTTACAGCCAAGACCTTCGGTCACGTAATCGTATTTCGGCGTATCGGCATTGATAATCAGCATGCCGTCGGTCGGGAGCAGACGGGCAAACGCACGGAAAGAGTGGCGGATGTCGTCGATATCTTTGAAGAAATCGAGATGGTCTGCATCCATGTTGAGGATAATGCCGATTTTCGGAAAGAAGCTTAAGAAACTGTTGGTATACTCGCATGCCTCGGTCAGGAAGGTTTCGGAATGGCCGACACGGATATTTCCGCCGATGGACGGAAGAATACCGCCGACAGAAATAGTCGGATCGCAGTCAGCGGCCATCAGAATGTGGGAGAGCATAGAAGTTGTTGTCGTCTTTCCGTGTGTACCGGAAACGGCGATCGGTGTATCGTAGTTGCGCATGATCTGTCCAAGCAGTTCAGCACGGGTCAGCATCGGAATGCCGGCAGCTTTGGCGGCGGCAAATTCCGGGTTGTCCGGGTGGATCGCTGCGGTGTAAACGACAAGGTCGATGCCAGGAATGATATTTTCCGCCTTCTGGCCGTAGAAAACCTGTGCGCCAAGAGAAGTCAGGTGGCGGGTCAGGTCACTTTCTTTTGCATCGGAACCGGAAATTGTAAAGCTTTCTTTTAAAAGAATCTCGGCAAGGCCGCTCATGCTGATGCCGCCGATGCCAATAAAATGTATATGGATTGGTTTGCTGAAATCTACTTCGTACATGGTATCTCCTTCAATGTGTCTTTTCACTGAAAATGGGGAAATTTTCTCAATACATATTTTTCAATTAATATAGGAAAGAACAGAACGAAATGCAGCGCCGGTTCCCCGGAATCCGGCTGGAACTGTTCTGGCTAATAGTATACACGTATTTGCCGGAAAAGTAAAAGAAAAAAAGCGGATGAATTCGAAAATGAAATAAAAAACAATGGATAAGTATTATAAACCAGAACATATGCAAAAAGAAATATTGCAAACTAAAATGAACGAAATGTAACAAAAACTGGTAAAAATAAATGAATACGCTGTCGAAAATTGTAGAAAATCATGATACGATTTTTGACACAAATAAAATGCATAGTCAAAATCAATAAAATATAAGATAAAATAAAAGAAAAATTATAAAAAATGTTCACAATGAGACGGAAGTGTGATATAATTTTAATTGTAGTTATCAAAGAAGTGCGTGGATATGAAAAACCAGAACCGACAGCATGGTTGCTGTTTCGTACACAGGGAGACAGGTGCTGTTTCGCTGCGTGAGAAAGTGATTCAGGTGTAAGTAGCCCCTTCCTGCAAGGCAAAGCCTGAAGGGGGGCAGCGAAGGTTACCGTTCGCGGAAAAGCGGTGAACGGTAAGCGTAGAACCGTACATTCTTACAGTTACTGCAAATCTTTAGATACGACAAGAGGTGATTGCATGATTAAGAAAGAGATGATAGCAATGCTGCTGGCAGGCGGTCAGGGAAGCCGTCTCGGTGTGCTCACGGAGAAAGTGGCAAAACCGGCAGTAGCATTTGGCGGAAAGTATCGAATCATCGACTTCCCGCTCAGTAATTGTATCAATTCAGGAATTGATACGGTAGGCGTACTGACCCAGTATCAGCCGCTGCGGCTGAATACCCATATCGGAATCGGTATTCCGTGGGATCTCGATAAAAACGAAGGCGGCGTAACCGTTCTGCCGCCATATGAAAAAAGTACAAACAGCGAATGGTATACAGGAACTGCAAATGCAATTTACCAGAACATGGCTTATATGGAAACATACAATCCAGAATATGTTCTGATTCTTTCCGGCGACCACATTTACAAAATGGATTACGAGGTGATGCTTGACTATCACAAAGCAAACCACGCAGATGTGACCATCGCATGTATGCCGGTACCGATCGAAGAAGCAAGCCGTTTCGGTGTCATGATCACAGACGGAAACGGAAGAATTACCGAATTTGAAGAAAAACCGGAGCACCCGAGAAGCAACCTCGCTTCTATGGGCATCTATATTTTCAGCTGGAAAGCATTAAAGGAATCTCTGACAGCCCTGAAGGATCAGCCGAGCTGTGACTTCGGAAAACACATTCTGCCGTACTGCCGCGACAACGGAAAACGTCTGTTTGCGTATGAGTTCAACGGCTACTGGAAAGATGTCGGAACGCTTGGCTCATACTGGGAAGCAAATATGGAGCTGATCGATATTATTCCGGAATTCAATTTATATGAGGAGTTCTGGAAGATCTATACCAAAGGTGATATCATCCGTCCGCAGTATGTTTCAGGGGACGCTGTCGTCGACCGCTGTATTATCGGCGAGGGCGCTGAAATCTACGGAGAGGTACATAATTCCGTCATCGGTGCGGATGTGCGCATTGAAAAGGGTGTTGTTGTAAGAGATTCTATTATTATGCGCCACAGCACAATCGGCGAGGGAACCCAGGTCAATAAGGCCATTATTGCAGAAAACGTACATGTCGGCAGGCATGTTGTGATGGGCGTTGGCGAGGAAGCGCCGAACGTCTTAAAACCGAATATTTACGGATTCGGACTTGTGACCGTTGGAGAAAAGGCAGTCATTCCGGATGGCGTAACCATTGGAAAGAATGTCTGCATTTCCGGCGAAACTTCCCTTGAGGATTACCCGGATGGCACACTTCCGTCCGGCGGAGCAATTGTAGAAAAGGACGGTGAGTAATATGAGAGCATTGGGAATTATTCTTGCAGGCGGTAACAACAACAAAATGAGAGAGCTGTCCAATAAAAGAGCCGTTGCAGCTATGCCGGTCGCAGGCAGCTTCCGCAGCATCGATTTTGCGCTGTCAAGTATGGCAAACTCTCATATTCAGAAGGTGGCTGTCCTGACACAGTACAACGCCAGATCCTTAAACGAGCATTTGAGCTCATCCAAATGGTGGGATTTCGGAAGAAAACATGGCGGTCTGTTTGTATTTTCTCCAACCGTTACATCAGATAACAGCTGGTGGTACCGTGGAACGGCAGACGCGATCAGTCAGAACCTGACATGGCTGAAAAACAGCCATGAACCGTACGTAGTCATCGCATCGGGAGATGGCGTATACAAACTGGATTTCAATAAGGTACTGGAATACCATATTGCAAAACGTGCGGATGTTACCGTGGTATGCACGGATTCCAAGGAAGCAGATACCAGCCGCTTCGGCGTCCTGAAGATGAATGAGGACTGCCGCATCGAGGAGTTCGAGGAAAAACCGATGGTTTCGAGCTCCAACGTGATCTCTACCGGTATCTATGTCATCCGCCGTCGCCAGCTGATCGAAATGATTGAGCGCAGCGCACAGGAAGACCGCTACGACTTTGTAAAGGATATTTTAATCCGTTACAAAAACCTGAAACGGATTTACGGATACAAGATCAATACCTACTGGAGCAACATTGCTACCGTAGATTCCTATTACAGAACCAACATGGATTTCCTGAAACCGGAGGTAAGAGATTACTTCTTCGGACAGTATCCGGGCATCTACTCCAAGATCGACGATCTTCCGCCGGCAAAATACAATCCTGGCTGCACAGTGAAAAATTCTCTTGTATCCAGCGGCTGTATCATCAACGGACAGGTTGAGAACTCTGTTTTGTTCAAGAAGGTATATGTTGGAAACAACTGTGTGATTAAAAATTCTATCATCTTAAATGATGTATATCTCGGAGACAACACTCACATTGAAAACTGTATTGTGGAGAGCAGGGACACCATCCGTGCAAACTCCTATCACTGTGGGGAGGACGGCATCAAAATTGTTGTCGAAAAAAACGAAAGATACGCCATCTGATTATGGGGTGAAAGGGGCATAAAAGTTTATGAACATTACAGACGTGAGAGTACGCAAGGTAACAAAAGAAGGAAAAATGAAGGCGGTTGTGTCTATCACAATCGATGACGAATTTGTTGTACATGATATCAAGGTGATTGAAGGAGAAAAAGGACTGTTTATCGCAATGCCGAGCCGTAAGGCTACGGACGGGGAGTACCGCGATATCGCACATCCGATCAACTCCGGAACCAGAGAAAAAATTCAGACCATTATCCTGAAACAGTACGAACAGGCGATGGCAGAAGCGGAAGCAGAGGAAGCTGCTGCAGAGGCCTGAGCAAAAAGGAAGAAAGAATGCCCCCGGGCGGAAAACGGAAGTGGTTACGTTTTCCGCCCGGGGGCGTTTTTGTCAGTAAAAACAAAGATGACGATATACAAAAGTATATCGCCATCTTTTTATGAGGGGGGAGATAGTGAGTGGTTTATCAACTATCCGAGCTTTATTATAAAAGGAATATGTGAGCAAAGTGTGTCCAAATTCTAAAAGAAATGGAAAAAATATAAAGAAAAGAAGAAAAATTGTGGGAAGAGGTATGGACAGAAGAGAGAAGAGAGCGTAAAGTGAGAAAAAAATGTATCTTCGGAGTCTTTTTTTGTGCCTGTATTTGCGCGAGCTGAAAAATTCCGGGAGTACATCATAAAAAGAGGAGGAAACAGGATGAGACAGAAGAGAATCAGCGATTACGGATATCGGATCGGACATCATGAAAACGGACCGCGAAACAAAATTACGGATGTGCCCGGTGTGCGGGTAGGCCATGCGACGGTGGAAAGTGGAAATCAGCATACCGGAGTGACGGTGATTGTGCCGGGAGAGGGCAATCCGTTTCTGAAAAAGTACCTGGCGTCTGCCTACGTGCATAACGGTTTCGGGAAAACGTGCGGTCTTGTGCAGGTACAGGAGCTCGGAACTCTTGAAACGCCCATTGCCCTGACCAATACACTGAATGTCGGAAAAGTGGCGGATGCCATGATTTCCTGGATGATACAGCAGACCAAAAAAGAAGGGGAAGATGTTTTTTCCATCAATCCGGTTGTCGGAGAATGTAATGATTCGAGAATCAATGAGATTTGTAACCGGGTAGTGGGGGAAAAAGAGCTGTATCAGGCACTGGAGCAGGCGGATACAGACTTTGCGGAAGGTGATATCGGTGCCGGAACAGGAACGATCTGCTATGGGCTGAAAGGGGGAATCGGATCGGCATCCCGCACGCTGGTGCTTGACGGAAAAACATATACCATTGGTGTTCTGGTACAGTCAAATTTCGGAGCAACCAGAGATTTGAAAATCAGTGGAAAACCGGCAGGAGAGAAGATTCTGGAGCGGATCCGGAAGGAAGAATGCGGAAGCAGCGCCGAAGACCGGGGATCTATTATGACGGTTCTGGCAACAGACCTTCCGGTATCGGAGCGGCAGCTGTACCGGATTATCCGCCGCTGTGGAGTTGGAATCGCCAGAACAGGAGCCTACACCGGCCACGGAAGCGGTGAAATCATGATCGGATTTACAACAGCAAACCGCGTAGACACAAAGAGTACATGTGAGGTGGAAGCGTGCGCCCGGATAAAAGAAGAAAAAATCAACGAGGCATTTGAAGCAGCGGCAGAGGCTGTGGAGGAAGCGATCCTGAACTCTATGGTAACCGCAAAGGAAAAAAGAGGCCTGGACGGAGCCAGATACCGCAGCCTTGCCGAATTTCTGGAAACACCGGGATTTCTGAAATAAATTATTTTTCCAGAACCATACGCCCCAGCTCGGAAATTTCACATCCGCCTTTTGTCCGGTGCACGATGAGATAACCGGCGGAAGAAAGCTCTCCGAGTACGGTGCGCAGAGCCGCTTCGGATACAAAGGTTTCTCCGTCGGCCAGTCCGTTTTTGATTGCCAGGCGGCCTGCTTTCGGATGCGTCGATACGAAAGAAAGAACCTGATATTGAAGGGCGGTGAGGGAAACGTCAGCCATCTGGCGGGAACGGAGGTATGTCGGCAGATCGGAAAGCTGCAGCTTATGGCTGCTGTACCGGGTAAACAGGCTGCAGGACAGATTGTACAGCTCATGAATATTTCCGGGGTACGCATATTCCTTCAGAAAGCGCAGAAGCCCTTCCGAAAAGATCCGGTCGCAGGTCATATCGGTGTTGTGGAAAAACTGAAGCAGAAAGTAATTGAGAAGATCGGGAATATCCTCCCTGCGTCTGCGGATCGGGACTGTCTGAAGCTCGGAAGCACTTAAAAGGTGAAAAAGCTCCCGCAGGAAGGTTCCTTTTTCTACTTTTTTATAAAGGTTATCATCCGCAATAGCAATGATACGCACATCGAAACGGCGGGTTTCCGGTGCGGAAAAGAAGTTACCATGAACATTGGTAAGAACATTGACCAGCAGATCCTGAATGGAAAGCGGAAAACGGTCCACCTGGGAAAGGACGAGTGTGCCATGGTTGGTTTCGGCAAGAAGCCGGAGCAGGGAGGCTTCGGTCAGATCATTTCCCGGAGAATGAAGAACAGAAAACGGATAATGGTGGCGGCGCGAAAAATTGTGGATCGCACGTGCGAGTGTCCGGCGCTGTGTACCGCTTTCTCCCTGGATCAGAATCGGAAAATCAAAAAGTGCAAGATGTCTGGCCTGCGCCATCAGATTCTGGACGGAATCTGCGTGGGACAGGGAAAGGGAAAAGGTACGGGAGGAAGCGAAAAAAGTGCTTTCTTCCGTTTTTTCGTCTTTCGATACCGACATTTCCATGGATCTGCTCTCGGGAAGAAACGCAAGAAAAACAGGTTCTGTATCTGGAAAAACCATAGAGAGAACGCTTAACGTGATCTGTGTTTTCTGATCCGAAAGGAGAATGGTCCAGTCACCGTTGCGGTCGAAAGCAGTGTCCGCGTAGGCAGGCGGAAGACATTCCGAAAAAGGCTGTCCTTCAAAGTTGGAGGAAGGAAGCGAGAAGGCATGTGCAAATTTAGCGTTCATGAACTGAATGCGGCCATCCGCACCAAACAGACAGATGCCAATGGGAAGAGAGAACAGGATCACCTGCATGAGCTGTTCGGTCTGTACATAATTTGTATAGTAAGTTTCTGAGGTCTTGACGGTGTGAAGAATCTGATTGACATAATTGCGCGATACACGGTTTACGGTCTGCAGAGGAATGTTGAAATATTCGCAGAGCTGTAAAATAGTGGAAATATCGATGATACGGTTGCCGATATCCAGCACATTGGGGATGCGGGAAGGAACGAGCTGCGGCTCGCCGGCGGTGATGGCAAACTGAATGTCAGACTCGGTATCCTTGCATCCGGGATAAAACGGAACAAAGTCATATTGTGTGATGCCGCATTCCTCAAGCTGGGAAATGATAGCGAGCGTGGAATATTTATCATCGTTTACCAGATAGACACGTTCGTGCGGCGGAATCTGAATGATTTTATCCAGGAACATATGGTTGAAAACGCGGTCGCAGGGGAGCTGCAAAATGGAGGAGTCAAGGGTAAGCGGAAAGGTTTCCATGGCGCGGACGCTTGGAAAAAGGACGCACTGGTATCCCCGGAAGAGAGAGGGGTCTGTGGCCTGCTCTCTTAAAAGGGTGTTGAAGGTGAGATATTCACCGAGCACGGAGTGAAGATAAGACTGAAATTCGGAAAGCATTCGTTTCCGGGAAGAAATGATCAATACGTTGCCAAGCTTTTGTTTTCTGTTCATAAAGGGACCTCTTTTCCTGCTAAAAAGTGGTAATGGGTTAAAAATTAGGATAATTATATCATTTTTGACGAAAATAAACAACCTAAATGCAAAAAGACAAAAAAGAAAAGAAAAAATCAAGAAGAATGCTTTGACATAGTGACGCATTACATCTATAATACCGATTAAGCAAAGGGGCTGTAAAAAAAAGGTAAGGCATCTTTGCTCTTTTTTATATCATGGTTCTGTTATCTGTGAAAAGAAAGAACAAAGAAAACAGCAACACTTGCAGAAAAGGAGGAGACAACAATGAAAAAAAGACATGTAATGCGTGCTCTGGTTGCAGCAGCAACGGCACTGGCACTGACAGCATGTGGATCGACAGGTTCTTCTGACACAAGTAAGAGCACATCAACAGCATCCGCTGCATCGACCTCATCCGGTTCAGAAGCAGGTACGGAGAATACCATCACGATTCCGGCAGGCGAGTCGGTATCCCAGGATTCTGATGTTACGGCAATGGTAGCTGTAGACTTTACCACCATGGATCCGATGGATACTTCCGATACACTTTCCGGTGGTGTACAGCGAATGATGATGGACGGTTTGTTTGGATTTGATGAGAATATGCAGATCATTCCGATGCTGGCAACCAGCTACGAAGCAAACGATGAAGCAACCGAGTATACGATCCATCTTCGTGAGGGCGTAAGCTTTACCGATGGAACTCCGTGGAATGCAGATGCCCTGATTGCAAACGTAAACAAATGGGCAGATAAGAGCCTTGGACTGAAACGTACTACATTCCTCTGCAATGTTCTGGATCATGCAGAGAAGGTAGATGATTATACCGTTAAAATCTATTTATCACAGTCATTCGGTGCTTTCATCAGCAACCTGGCACATCCGGCTACGCTGATCATGAGCCCGAAACAGATTGAAGCAGGAGAAGATGCCTGTGCACAGGCACCGGTAGGAACCGGCCAGTACAAATTTGTTGAGTGGGTTGCCGGTGACCATATGAAAGTAGAACTGAACAAAGACTGGTGGGGATATGACGCAGACGTCTGCGGCGGAACTGCTCTGGCAGATGCAGATGCAGGATTTAAGAGCATCACATTCAAACCGGTTGCAGAAAGTGCTACCCGTGTATCTGCAATTCAGGCAGGTGACGCACAGATTATGTGGTCTGTACCGACAGAAAGTGTTGACACCTTAAAAGGTGACAGCAACGTATCCGTTGGAATGGGCGACAGCATCGCCGTATGGTACTTCTTCATGAATACACAGAAAGCACCGTTCAACGATGTTAAGGTTCGTGAGGCAATGGCTTATGCAATCAACAAAGAGGCATATATCCAGGTCGTTATGAACGGTTACGGTTCTGTGGCAACTTCTATGGTAGGAGAAGAAGTACAGCACTACAAAGGAAATGATCCGTATTCCTACGATCCGGAAAAAGCAAAAGAGCTGTTAAAGGAAGCAGGATATCCGGATGGATTTACCACAACACTGATGTACAGCAACACGACAGCAAATCAGAAAAAAGCAGAGTTCTACAAACAGCAGCTTTCTGAGGTTGGTATTGATCTGGAATTGAACGGAATGGAAAATGCCGTTCTGAATGAAAAGGTTCAGGGAGCTGACTGCGCAGGAGCAGATGCCGAGGTTGACTGCTACTTAAGCGGATGGTCTACTTCCACCGGTGATGCTGACTGGGGACTTCGCCCGATGCTGGCAACCGAGTCTGAGCCGCCGATGAGCTTCAATATCAGCTACTATGAGAATGAAAAAGTAGATCAGCTTCTCAAAGACGGTCTTGCAACTGCAGATGAAAACAAACGTGGTGAGATCTATGGAGAAGTACAGGATATCGTATGGAAGGATCTCCCGCTGCTCTGCATCGCAAGCGATAAAAACATCTGGGCAACCAGCAACAACATTACCGGAGTATATCTGTTAGGCGATGGAAGCATCGGCATGAGAAATGCCAGAATGGCAGCCGAATAACGGCAGACTGAAATAAGGATATGAAAAAGACCCCGGCGTCCTTCCATCAAAAGAGGGCGCCGGTTTCTTACAAACAGGAAAGCAGGCAGTGATCCGTGGGATTGTACCTGTAGGATAAGCATGAAAGTAGGAGATACAATATGCCAAAATATATACTGAAGCGTATTGTGGGTACGATCCCCACACTGATTATTGTTATTACATTTGTATTTTTCTTTGTCCGCCTGATTCCGGGAGATCCGGCGAGACTCGTTGCAGGAGAGCAGGCAACACAGGATGACGTAGAGGCAGTAAGAGAAGAGCTTGGCCTGAATAAATCCATTCCGGCACAGTATGTTACCTACGTGACAGGACTTTTAAAAGGAAATCTCGGAACCTCCCTTCGCACAAAGCAGCCGGTTGCAAAGGAGGTTGCGGGAAGATTCGGAAATACCGTTCGTCTGGCATTTGTCACATTGCTGTGGAGCTCGGTTGTTGGTGTGCTCTTTGGTGTGTGGTCCGGAACCCACAGGGGAAAATGGCAGGATTATACCGGAATGACGATTGCGGTCTCAGGTATTTCGCTCCCCTCGTTCTGGATCGGCTTTCTGCTGATTATGCTGTTTGCGGTAAAACTGCGAATTCTGCCGACAACAAGCGGAACAAGCCTGAAAAGTCTGATTATGCCGTCGATCACGCTCGGCGTCGGAATTGCAGCCGTGATCGCACGATTTACAAGATCCTCCATTATTGAGGTTTTAAAAGAAGATTACGTCAGAACAGCAAGAGCAAAAGGAATCAAAGAAAAGGTTGTGATCTGGAAGCATGTTTTCCGCAACTCCATGATCTCCGTCGTGACGGTTGTGGGTCTGCAGTTCGGCTTTCTGCTGGGAGGTTCTGTTGTCACAGAAACGGTATTTGCCTATCCTGGCCTTGGCTCCCTTCTGATTGAATCGGTCAATTACAGAGATTATCCGGCAATCCAGTCCCTGATTCTGATCTTTTCGCTGCAGTTTATCGTCATCAACCTGATTGTCGATATCCTCTATGCGGTTCTGAATCCGGAAATTAAACTTCAGTAGGAGATGAGTGGAATGAAAGAAAAGAAAAAAGTACAGACCGAGAACCAGGAGAGAATTAAAACTCCGTTTTCTGAGATGGTTCGAAAATTTAAAAAACAGAAAAATGCAGTAGTTGCGCTTTGTTTTATCATTTTTCTCATTTTCCTTGCGTTTTTCGGAAGCAAAATTGTGCCGTACGGAATCAATGAGTATGATTACAATGCGATTTTGCAGGGACCAAGTATGAAGCACCTGTTTGGAACGGATGAGTTTGGACGGGATCTGTTTTCCCGTATCGTCTGTGGAACCCGGATTTCACTTGCAGTCGGATTCGGCGCTGTTACGGTCGGTGCAGTCTGTGGTACCATTCTCGGACTTCTGGCCGGATATTACGGCGGATGGATTGATTCTATTATTATGAGAATCTGCGATGTCCTGTTCGCTTTTCCGGGACTGATTCTTGCAATCGCCATCGTGGCAATCCTCGGAAGCGGCATGACAAACGTTGTGATTGCGGTCGCTGTCTTTTCTACACCGACCTTTGCGCGGCTTGTCCGAAGCAAAACGCTGAGCCTGAAAAATTCCGTCTTTGTCCTGGCGGCACGGAACATCGGTGTTTCCGATGCAAGAATTCTGTTTCACCATATTCTGCCGGGAGCCATTCCGGACATCATTGTACAGTATTCCATGTCATTTGGATCTTCCATTCTGACAGCATCGAGCCTTTCCTTCCTGGGAATGGGCGCACAGCCGCCGACACCGGAATGGGGGCTGCTTCTTTCCAACGGAAGAAACTATATGGCAAGTGCAATGTATGTGACGATTTTCCCGGGTCTTGCGATTTTCCTTACCGTACTGAGCTTTAACCTGTTAGGCGACGGACTTCGCGATGCACTCGATCCGAAACTTTCCGATTGATAAGGAGGAGCAGAAGTGGCTACTGATAACGTACTTGAGATAAAAAATTTACATACGTATTTCTATACCGATGGCGGCGTGATCAAAGCAGTAGACGGTGTCGATGTGGAGCTTCGACGCGGCGCAACGCTTGGTATCGTAGGCGAGTCGGGAAGTGGAAAGAGCGTGACATCCCTCTCTGTGATGGGATTACTGACCGGAACGAAAGGAAAAATTGCTGATGGCGAAATCCTGCTGGATGGCGATGACATTGTAAAGCTGACGAAGGAACAGCAGAGAAAGCTGCGCGGAAGCAAGATTTCCATGATTTTCCAGGAACCGATGACCAGTCTGAACCCGGTCATGAAGATTGGAGACCAGGTGGCAGAATGCGTTCTGCAGCACGAAAAAATATCAAAAAAAGAGGCACTGAAAAAGGCAGAGGACATGCTCCGGAAAACGGGTGTTCCGCGTGTGGAGCATATGATGAAGGAGTATCCGTTCCAGCTTTCCGGCGGCCAGAGACAGAGGGTCATGATTGCCATGGCACTTGTATGCAAGCCGGAAATCCTGATTGCGGATGAGCCGACGACTGCACTGGATGTAACGATTCAGGCACAGATACTGGATCTGATGAATCAGCTGAAAAAAGAGACGGGTACATCCATCCTGTTTATTACACATGATCTTGGCGTTGTTGCAGAGGTCTGCGATGATGTTGCCGTTATGTACTGCGGCCGCGTGGTAGAGCGCGGAGATGTAAAAACAATTTTCGCCAATCCGTCCCACCCGTATACGAAGGGACTGCTGGGATCGATTCCGAGACTGGGAGACGCCAGAAAAGAACTGAAGTCGATTCCGGGTAACGTTCCAAACCCGAAATATATGCCGAAAGGCTGCAAATTTGAGCCGCGATGTCCATACGCTTCGGAAAAATGCCGCGAGGAAGAACCGGGATTTTTCCAGATCGAAGAAGGCCATATCAGCAGATGCTGGCTCTGCGAAAGCGGACAGCTCAAAACAGATCACGTAGAGAAGGCAGGTGACTAGGATGTCAGATACATTACTTAGAGTAGAGGATTTGAAAATTTATTATCCGGTTGCCGGAAGCGGATTTGGGAAAAAGGAATTCGTCAAAGCGGTAGACGGAGTTACCTTTGAGGTGAAAAAAGGAGAGGTATTCGGAATTGTAGGCGAGTCCGGCTGCGGAAAATCCACGCTGGGAAGAGGCGTCTGCAAACTGGAAAATCTGACATCGGGCCATGTGTATCTGGATGGAGAAGATATTACAGAGTACAATGACCGGAGAATGCGTTCCATCCGGAAAAAGGTACAGATGGTTTTTCAGGATCCGTATGCGTCCCTGAATCCACGGATGTCTGTTTTTGACATCATTGCAGAGCCGCTGCTGGTGCATCATCTGTATCAGGATAAAGCGGATCTGGAAAAGAAAGTGCTGGATCTTTTGCACCGGGTAGGACTGGATGACTACCATGCAAACCGTTATCCACATGAATTTTCCGGCGGTCAGCGTCAGAGAATCGGAATTGCCCGTGCACTTGCGGTAGAACCGTCTCTGATCATCGCAGACGAACCGGTTTCGGCACTGGATGTGTCTATTCAGGCGCAGGTTCTGAATCTTTTAAATGAACTGAAGCATGACCTGGATCTGACCTATATTTTTGTTGCACATGACCTGAGCGTTGTGGAATACATCAGTGACCGTGTCGGCGTTATGTATCTCGGCAATTTCGTGGAGGTCGGAGAAAAAGAGAAAATTTACAGCAATCCGATGCATCCGTATACGCAGGCACTGCTTTCCGCAGTTCCGGTTCCGGATCCGACGGCAAAAAGAGAAAGAATTCTGCTTGAGGGAAGCATCCCATCCGCCCACAAGCCGCCGACAGGCTGCAAATTCCATACCAGATGTCCAAAATGCATGGAATGCTGCAAAACACAGGCACCGGAGCGGTATGAAGTGGATGACGGACATTACGTATATTGTCATCTTTATGATAAAGAAAGAAGGGAACAGCAGAAATGAAGCTTTTTATCAGTGCAGATATCGAGGGCTGTGCCGGAGTGGCACTGACCGATGAAACACATAAGAAGGAAAGCGTATACCAGAGATTTGCAGAGGAGATGACCGAAGAGGTCGTTGCGGCATGCGAAGCAGCACATGAAGCGGGCGCGGATGAGATTGTCGTAAAGGACGGTCACGGAGATGCATCCAACATTGACCCGCTGAAAATGCCGGAGTATGTCACCCTGATCCGGGGAAAGAGTGGTCATCCGTATAATATGATGTATGGTATCGACGACAGCTATGACGGCGTACTGTATCTTGGATACCATGCACCGGCAGGAGATCCCAATTTTTCGATCAGCCACACATCGACAGGAAACAGCCTGTATATTCATCTGAATGGAAAAGTGATGAGTGAGTGCATGCTGAACAGCTATACAGCAGCATCACATCACGTACCGGTGCTGTTCCTTTCCGGAGATGAAGAGATCTGCCGTCAGGCCAAAGAACTGATTCCGGGCATTACGACAGTGGAAACGAAGCATGGTGTCGGTGCGGCAACGTGGTGCAAGGCGAAAGGAAAAGTGATATCCGAAATCCGGGAAGGGGTAAAAAAGGCAGTTGCCGGACAGAAAAAAGAGTGTCAGGTGGCTCTTCCGGAGCACTTTACATATGAGGTAACCTATAAAGACTGGAAAAAAGCGTACACGATGTCGTTTTATCCGGGAATGCAGAAGGTAGATACCTTCACAAATAAGCTGGAGACAGATCGCTGGATGGATATTGTCACAGCACACTGCTTTGTTGTATATTAAGAATATAAATCTGATAGAAACCCAAAGAAAAGAGGATAAAACAATGGATATAGAAATGTTTGGTAAGCTTTCCGATGCATTTGGACCAAGTGGATTTGAGGAGGATGTCATCCGTACCATAGCAGATTACTGCAAAGAATTTGATGTAGAAAATGACGCAATGAATAACCTGTATGTGCGGATGCCGGGAACAAAGCAGGATTCCCGTCCGGTCATCCAGCTGGATGCCCATCTGGACGCATGCGGTTTCATGGTACAGAATATCCAGGACAACGGATGCCTTGGCATTATCATGCTTGGCGGCTTTCATCTGACCAGCCTTCCGGCGCATGCGGTATGGATCCGCACCAGATCTGGAAAGATGGTACATGGTATTATCTGTGCGAAACCGGTTCATTTCATGACAACAGCAGAACGCAACAGCCAGACTCTGGAAATTGAAAAAATGTATGTGGATGTCGGAGCAACCAGCCGCGAGGAGGTTGAAAACGTTTTCGGAATCCATATCGGTGATCCGATGATGCCGGATGTAACCTTTGAATACGATGCAGAGCATGAAATCTGCTTCGGAAAAGCATTTGACAATCGTGCCGGCTGCGCATGCATCGTAGATACGATGAAACAGCTGGAAAAGGAGCAGGCTTCTCTTGCGGTTAATGTTGTCGGCGCCTTTGCAGCACAGGAGGAGGTCGGAACCCGCGGTGCTGTGGTAACAAGTCAGATTGTAAAACCGGACCTTGCCATTGTATTTGAGGGATCTCCTTCCGATGACTTTTTCATCAGCGCAGGACAGGCACAGGGCTGCATGAAGAAGGGTGTTCAGATTCGTATCCTGGACAACAGCTATATTTCCAATACGCAGTTTATTTCACTGGCCGAGGAAGTAGCAGAAAAATGCGGAATTAAATACCAGGAGAGCGTAAGAAGAGGCGGAAGCACAAACGCAGCAAAAATCAGCGTGACAGGAAAAGCAGTTCCGTGTCTGGTGCTTGGTGTTCCATCCCGCTATGCGCACAGCCATTATAATTTCTGTGCAAGAGAAGATCTTGAAGCGGCAAGTGCGATGGCAGCAAATGTGATCCGGGCATTGGATGAAGAAAAAATCCGTCATATCTGCCATCAGGATGTACTGTAAAAAAATCGGATAACGAAAGAAAAAAGAATGCCGGAAGCGGGTTCACAGGAAAGGTGAAGCCGTTTTCGGCATATCTGGTAAGAAAGGAGAGTTTACAAGTGAGAAAACCGATCATTGGAATCTTGGGAAATACGTATAAAACACAGCCGGGACTTTTTTCAAGTGCGGAGAGAATGTATGTCAACAGCGATTATATCGAATCAGTTCTGAACAACGGCGGAATTCCGATGGCAATTCCGGCAGTTGCCATGAAAGCGGATCCAGAAGGCATACTTGCTGTGTGCGACGGAATTCTGGTTCCCGGCGGAGAGGACTTAAATCCGTGGTATTATGGAGAAGAGCCAAAACCGCAGATCCAGACGATCCGTCCAGAGATCGACGAGGCCTGGTTTGCACTTGGACGGGCAGCAAAAGAGATGGGAATGCCCATGCTTGGCATCTGCAAAGGAATTCAGTTTTTAAATGTCCTGTGCGGCGGTGATCTGTACCAGGATATCTATACACAGAAGGAAACCACAATTCTGCATCTGCAGTCCCTGGAGCGGTCTTATCTGCATCACCATGTGGAAATTAAAGAGGGAACCCATCTGGCAGAAATCCTCGGGGCGGGAACCCATGCGGTAAACTCCATGCATCATCAGGCAGTGCGTACGCCGGGAGAGGACATCGTGGTTTCAGCAACGGCGCCGGATGGAACCATCGAGGCGATAGAAAGCCGCAACGGACAGATTGTGGCCGTACAGTGGCATCCGGAAGGGCTGATCCACTCAGCGCCGGAGATGAACCGCCTTTTTGCGGATCTGGTAGAAAGAAGCAGCAGATACAGAGAGAAAAGGTAACGATTTGGAGCTATGTAAAAGGAAAGAAAAACCGGGATGGGACTTTTGAACCGTTACGAAAAAATAAGAATGGATGAAGATGCGATTCCAAAAGCAGAGAGCAGGAATCGTTCGGGAGGCAAAAAAAGAATGAACAGAACAATAAGAGTATCGGCGGCGGGTGATATTCTGATTATGAAACGGCTTCTGCCGGGATATCAGGATGTTTTGCCGATTCGCGAATTTCTGATGCAGGGAGAGGTTCGGATGGCGAATCTGGAAACGACGATATCGGACGGCAGCTGTTACGCATCGGCGTATTCCGGCGGAACATGGCTGACGGCAGATGCGAAGTGTCTGGAAGATACCCTGCGTTACGGTTTTAATTTTCTTGGGATTTCGAATAATCATACGATGGATTATTCCTACGAAGGACTTGCATCTACGATCAGTGAACTGAAAAAAAAGGATGTGGCGTATGCCGGAGCAGGAAAAAATCTTTATGAAGCATCACGTCCTGCCATTCTGGACACAACGGCGGGACAGATTGCGGTGATTGATATCTGTTCTACCTTTGAAAATGCAGCCAGGGCGGGAAGCCAGACGGAACGGCAGCCGGGCCGGCCGGGCTTAAATCCGCTGCGCTTTTCGGAAAAATATACCATTACGGAAAAACATGCGCAGGATCTTGCAAAGATTGCAGAGGTGACCGGAATCAACGGACTGCGGGATCTGCACCGACAGGAGGGATTTATAGCTCCGCTTCCCGAGGGTGTCATGGAATTTGGCGGGAAAATGTTTGAAATCAGCAAGGACGGAACAGAGGGAAGAAGCTCCAGCCCGAATCCGATCGATGTGAAACGCACCGTCGATGCAATCCGGGAAGCGAAGATGACATGTGAGGCAGTCCTGGTTATGGTACATTCCCATGAAATCCGTAAGGACAATGACGAAGAAGCGGATTATTTTCTGGAGGAATTTGCACACGCCTGTATCGATGCGGGAGCCAGCGCGGTGATCGGGGGCGGAACGCATCAGCTGAAGGGAATCGAACTGTACCGTGACTGTCCGATTTTCTATTGCCTCGGAAATTTTATTTTTGAAAATCAGTATGTACGTCTTCTGCCTGCGGACTACATGGAAAAATATGGTCTGAATATTCACACGGCAGCATCCATCGGAATCGCCAGGCGGCAGGAGCAGTCCTCACATTCCCTCTATGAAATTCCGGAGGTCTATCGGAGCGTGCTGCCGTATTTCGAGATCTGTCAGGGAAAATGTACACATCTGGAGCTGCTGCCGGTCGAGCTTGGTATGGACAGGGAAAAGGCAGAAAAAAATATCCCGTACGTGGCAGACGAAAAAACAGCAGAAAAAATTGCAGAATATCTCACCCGCGTGAGCGAAAGATATAGAACAGAATGGGAATATAAAGAAGGAAGGATTGTACTTCATGCGTAAAAAATGGGAAATAGAAGACAAATACCGAAAGTTTTGCCGAAACAACAAAGAGCTTGCGCTGCAGACGCTGCGTGAGCTGACACTGACCCCGACAGAAACGGGAAAAGAGGATCAGAGAATCGCATACTGCAGGGAATGGATGAAACGGCAGGGCATGGAATCGGTTCATACGGATGAGCTTGGAAATGTAATCTGGGAGTATCGGCCGGAACAGGAAAAGAAGGTTCTGTATACGGCGCATCTGGACACCGTGTTTTCGCTGGAGGAGCCGCTGGAGATCAAAGAAGACGGAATGATCTGGCGTTGTCCCGGCATCACGGACGATACCGTGAATGTTGTGATGCTTCTGATGGCGGCAAAATACGTTCATGAGACAGAGCCGGAGCTTCCATGCGGTCTGATTTTTGCAGCGGATCTTGGAGAAGAAGGGCTTGGCAATCTGTGCGGAGTTCGCGCGCTTGTCGACCATTATGAAAAAAATCTGTGCGGAATGGCAGCCTTTGATCTGTATCGGGATAAAATGTATCCCATCTGCATCGGGTCTGTCCGGTATCGGATTTCGGCAAAAACAAAGGGCGGTCATTCCTTCCTGAATTTCGGAAGAAAAAATGCTATTGCAGAGCTTGCGGGCCTGATCGGAGAGCTTTACCGTTTTCAGACGGATGCAGCATCTCATACAACATACAATGTGGGAAAAATAGAGGGAGGAACCTCTGTTAATACGATTGCGCAGGATGCCTCCATGCTGTTTGAATTCCGTTCGGAGGATTACAGGAGCCTGGAAGCCTGCGAAACATATCTGGAGGAGACCATAGCAGCACGCCAGAGTGAGGAGGTACAGTATTCCTGCAAGCTCGTCGGAAAGCGGCCGTGCGCAAGAGAAACGGATCCTGTCCAGATGGCACGTATGACGCGGTGCGCACAGAAAACGCTGAAGGCAGCCGACGGGGAAGAGGCGGTATGCTCTGAGGCATCCACAGACTGTAATATCCCATTGTCGCGGCATATTCCTGCTATCTGCGTCGGTTTCTGCCGGGGCGGGGGAGCGCATACCAGAGAAGAATGGCTCGATGCCGCCAGCGTAGAAGATGGCATGTGTGCAGCCGCAGCACTCGTATGCCGGCTTCCGTGGATGTGCTGCGAGAGCAGAGTCGTTGTAAGGGACGGGATAGAGGACCGAAAAGAGAAAGAGGAAATCCGGCGGCTGCTGGAGCTGTGCGATCAGGACTTCGTTCCGCCGCTTTCCCACCGCAACAGTACATCCCAGACGAACTGGGCCGAGACAGAAGAAAAGACGGATGGAATTGCAGAATATCTGGAGAATATCTGCAGTCAGCATGTGGTGCTGTGGAAGGAAGAGGGAGTCGTGCGGGCCTTTATGACCTGGAAGGATCACTTTAACTGTGAAAATCTGGAAGCATATCCGGATTCCTGCTATCTGACCACCCTCTGCGTCTGGCCGGATTACCGCGGACAGGGAATTTCGGAGGTAATGTATGCAGAAGCAGAAAAGGATATCGCAGCAAAATTTCCGGGAAGCCGGATTACTCTCCGTACCTGGTCCACGAACGGGGCCCAGGAGCATATCCTGGACAAGCTGGGATATAGTCTTGTCCGGCGGCTGAAGGATGACAGGGGAGAAGGAATTGATACGGTTTATTTTGTGAAAAAGGAAGAAAACGACAGATAACATGGTGCTTGCAAATCGCAGCTGAAGATGTCATAATCGGAAGCATAAGACAGCAAAAGGAGGGCTATAGCTATGCCTTGTACAAC
This sequence comes from Blautia sp. TM10-2, assembly GCF_003480845.1. NCBI lineage: Bacteria > Bacillati > Bacillota > Clostridia > Lachnospirales > Lachnospiraceae > Blautia > Blautia sp. TM10-2. Next base: position 50,724 of record NZ_QUJZ01000017.1, read on the forward strand.
CATTTTAGTTGGAAAGAAAGCATCGTATGACGGTTCCACCATGATCGCGCGAAACGACGATTCTGGTGCAGGCCATTATACATCGAAAAAATTTGTAGTGATTCACCCGGAGGAGCAGCCGAGAACCTATAAAACCGAGATTTCTCATCTGACCATTGAGCTTCCGGACAATCCGATGCGGTACACTGCAGTGCCAAACGCAGAAAAAGGCGAGGGTGTCTGGGCGGCAAGCGGCGTGAATGCAGCGCAGGTCGGCATGACTGCGACCGAGACAATCACATCGAATCCGCGTGTGCTGGGTGCTGATCCGCTTGTCGTTTATCAGCCGGCGGAAGACGGAAAAGAAGAGGTTCCGGGCGGAATCGGCGAGGAGGACCTCGTTTATATTGTTCTTCCTTATATTAAAAGCGCCAGAGAAGGTGTCAAAAGACTTGGCAGCCTGCTGGAGCAGTACGGTACATACGAGATGAACGGCATTGCATTTCAGGACCACGATGAGATCTGGTGGCTGGAGACGATCGGCGGCCATCACTGGATGGCAGTGAAAGTGCCGGATGACCATTATGTGGCCATGCCGAACCAGCTTGGCATCGACCATTTTGATCTGGAGGATGCACTCGGCGAACAGAAGGAATATATGTGCTCAGCAGACTTGAAAGAATTTATTGAAACATATCATCTGGATCTTTCTATGGATGGAAATTTTAATCCGCGCGATGCCTTCGGAAGCCACGATGATTCCGATCACGTTTACAATACACCGCGTGCCTGGTTCATGGAGCGCTGTCTGAACCCGCACACGAAAAAATGGGACGGACCGGATGCCGATTACACACCGGTATCCGACGATATTCCGTGGATGATGGTTCCGGAGAAGAAGATCACCGTAGAGGATGTGAAATACGTACTGTCCTCCCACTATCAGGGAACACCGTACGACCCGTATGCCGCATACGGCGATAAATCGTGGAAGGGAGCATATCGCTCCATCGGTGTCAACCGGACCGATTTCCTTTCTGTCATCCAGATGCGCCCGGATCACAAAGGAGACAACGGCATTTTGCAGTGGATTGCATTTGCGTCAAATACATTCAATGTGCTGGTTCCGTTCTACACCGATGTGACGACAACACCGGAGTATCTTTCCAACACAACGGGAGAGGTTTCCGCAGATAACTTCTACTGGGCAAGCCGCATGGTGGCAGCAATGGCAGATGCATCCTATAAGTCTTCTATCTTTCACATTGAGCGGTATCAGGAAAAGGTGATGGCAAAAGGCCATGCACTGATCCACCAATACGATGCGCTGCTTGCAGGGGAGACAGACGAAACAAAACAGACACAATTGAGAGAAGAAGCAAACAACAAAATCGCTGAAATGCTGAAAAAAGAGACGGGTGCAACACTGCACAAGGTACTCTTTGAACTCAGCAACCAGATGAAAAACGCGTATTCCAGATCGGATGCGTAAGGCTTTTTCAGGGAAAGAATAAGAGAATGGTTCTGCGCGCAGGAAAAATTGCGCGCAGAATCATTTCCTGTCCGGAATCGTCTCGAACAAACAGGGTGTTACAGTTCGCCGGACACCGGTGAACGATACGATCCTGATAAAAAATCTCAGCGTACTTTGGTGAATTTTGTTGACAACAGGCAGTTCCTGTGCTACAATAAACCAGCGACATGGAAGAAGGTCTTTTTTTTATGCCTGAAATTGCTGAAGTACGAGCAGCAAAAACAGGGCAGAAATGAAGAGACCGCCGCTGATCCGCAAGGATCACAAGCGATAACGCAAATACACAGTGGAGGTGGAAGTCGTGCGCGTAAAAATCACATTGGCATGTACTGAATGCAAACAGCGTAATTACAACATGACAAAAGAGAAAAAGAACCATCCTGAGAGAATGGAGACAAAGAAGTACTGCAGATTCTGCAAAAAGCACACAATGCACAAAGAAACCAAATAATCTTTGGTAAGAGGTGATCCAATGGCAGAAACTGAAAAAAAAGCATCCAAAAAGAGCTGGTTCAAGGGCTTGAAAGCAGAGTTCAGAAAAATCATCTGGGTTGACAACAAAACGCTGGGCAAGCAGACCGTTGCAGTCGTAGCGATCTCTGCAGTAACCTGCGGGTTAATCACCCTGGTTGACAGCGCTGTAATCGAGTTCGTCAATTTATTGATCAAATAAGGATAAAGGTGTCAGAATGTCAGAAGTAAACTGGTATGTAGTCCACACCTATTCGGGCTATGAAAACAAAGTAAAAGCCAATATTGAGAAAACAATTGAGAACCGTCATCTTGAGGATCAGATTTTGGAAGTACGTGTTCCTATGGAAGAAGTTGTTGAAGTCAAGAACGGAACCAAGAAACAGGTACTCCGGAAATTGTTTCCGGGCTACGTTCTGATCAACATGATCATGAACGACGATACCTGGTATGTTGTCCGCAATACCAGAGGTGTTACGGGCTTCGTCGGACCGGGATCCAAGCCGGTACCGCTTACGGATGAGGAAATGGTGAACCTTGGAATCACCGGTGGTGAGGAAAAGGTTGAGCTTGACCTTGAAGTTGGCGATGCAGTCGTTGTAACAGGCGGCGCATGGAAGGATACAACCGGACTGATTCAGAGTATCAACGATACAAAACAGATGGTTACCATCAATGTTGAGCTGTTCGGCCGCGAAACGCCGGTAGAAATAAGTTTCGCAGAAGTCAAGAAGATGTAAGAAATGCCCCAGGGCGTTTCGTGGGAGGGAAATTCCCGCAATTACCACATTTATTTAGGAGGTGCCGTAAAATGGCAAAGAAAGTTACAGGATATATCAAATTACAGATTCCTGCTGGTAAAGCAACACCAGCACCACCGGTTGGACCTGCACTTGGACAGCACGGAGTAAACATCGTACAGTTTACCAAAGAGTTCAACGCAAGAACAGCAGATAAGGGAGACCTGATCATCCCTGTAGTTATCACTGTATATGCAGACAGAAGTTTCAGCTTCATAACCAAAACTCCTCCGGCAGCAGTTCTGCTTAAGAAAGCCTGCAACCTGAAATCTGGTTCCGGCGTTCCGAACAAAACGAAAGTTGCTACTATCTCTAAGGACAAAGTTCGTGAGATCGCAGAGATGAAGATGCCAGACCTGAATGCAGCAACTGTTGAGGCAGCTATGAGCATGATCGCAGGTACCGCAAGAAGTATGGGTATCGTTGTAGAGGACTAATTTAGAAGAAGAGTTTACATCTTCTCGTATTGACGTGGGAGGGAGATTCCCGCAACTACCACCAGGAGGTTATTAGACAATGAAACATGGTAAGAAATATTTAGAGGCTGCAAAAGCAGTTGATCGTAGCATTCAGTACGATCCGGCAGATGCTATTTCCACAGTTAAGAAATTAGCTACTGCTAAATTTGACGAGACAATCGAAGTTCACATCAAAACTGGTTGTGACGGACGTCACGCAGACCAGCAGATCCGTGGAGCAGTTGTTCTGCCGCACGGTACCGGAAAACAGGTTCGTGTACTTGTTTTCGCTAAAGGCGCAAAAGCTGATGAGGCTGTTGCAGCAGGTGCAGAGTTCGTTGGAGCTGAGGAGCTGATCCCGAGAATCCAGAACGATGGCTGGTTTGATTACGACGTTGTTGTTGCTACACCAGATATGATGGGTGTTGTTGGTCGTCTGGGCCGTGTACTTGGACCGAAAGGTTTAATGCCAAACCCGAAGGCTGGTACCGTAACTATGGATGTTACCAAAGCCGTTAAAGAGATCAAAGCAGGTAAGATTGAGTATCGTCTTGACAAAACAAACATTATCCACGTGCCAATCGGAAAAGCTTCTTTTACTGAGGAGCAGTTAAGCGACAACTTCCAGACGCTGATCGGTGCAATCAACAAAGCAAAACCGGCTACTCTGAAGGGACAGTACCTGAAGAGCGTTACTCTGGCTCCTACTATGGGACCTGGAGTTAAGGTTAATACTTTGAAGCTTGCATAATAAATGAAATGAATGAGAACCCCCGGGGCTGTAATGGCTCCGGGGGTTCTTTGCGTTGAAAAACGGACGCAGGGGAAAGGCGAATTCCGATTCCTTAAGAAAGAGCTTTATTTCAATGGGAAATAATTGAAAAAGATCAAAATAGTGTTAGAACATGAAAATTAAGATCAAGTATTCTGCCGGAAATGTTAGTATAATGCTAAGTAGAAAGCAAACGAAAAGAGCAGAGCCCATGCATGCGTTTGGAACGGCGGGTTCTGGAAAGGGAGGTTTTTATGCAGTATTTTGAGAAACAGGGAAATGCGCTGATTTTCCGGCAGGATGGGGAGACGGTCCGGGTGGAGCCGTGGCAGAAGGACAGTCTTCGGGTGAGAGGTACACTTCTTTCGGAGATAGAAGAGGGAAGCATTGCACTGCTTGATCCGGAACCGGTGGAAGCGGAAATTGAGCTGGTGGATGAACTGAAAGCGACGATCAAAAACGGTAAAATCCAGGCGGTTCTCGAGCTTCAGCCGTGGGGACAGAAGCTGCGGATTACGTTCTTAAATCAGAAGGGCGAGGTGCTGCTCTCCGAGATCGCGAACGGCGGAGCGCTCTGCCTGCGCGCACACGATTACCGTGCATTGAAGGGCGGCGCTTATCAGCTGAAAGTATCCTTCGATTCCAACCCGGATGAGAAGATTTACGGTATGGGACAGTATCAGCAGGAGCGAATGAACCTGAAGGGATGCAACCTGGAACTGGCGCACCGTAATTCGCAGGCGAGCATTCCGTTTTATGTATCGAGCCTTGGCTACGGCTTCCTGTGGCACAATGCAGCGGTCGGTGAGGTTCATTTCGGAACGAACACAACGGAATGGCTGGCACGCACCACAAAGCAGCTCGACTACTGGGTAACCGCAGGCGATACCCCGGCAGAAATTGAAGAGCACTTTGCAGATGCCATTGGTAAAGTTCCGATGATGCCGGAGTACGGCCTTGGCTTCTGGCAGTGCAAACTGCGCTACTACAATCAGGAGCAGGTACTGAATGTGGCACGCGAGTACAAAAAACGCGGCATTCCGCTGGATGTCTTTGTCATCGACTATTATCACTGGCCAAGATGCGGTGATTATCGTTTTGATGAAGAATATTTCCCGGATCCGAAAGCAATGATCGACGAGCTGCATGAGATGGGCATCGAGACGATGGTTTCCATCTGGCCGCAGATCGACTGGAGAAGCGAGAATTACGAAGAAATGAAACAGCAGGGACTCCTCGTGAAGAGCAACGCAGGTGTTGATGTACAGATGCTGTTCCATGGAAATAATGTCTTCCTGGATGCAACAAATCCGAGAACAAGAAAGTATGTATGGGAGAAAGTAAAGAAAAATTATGCAGATCTCGGCATCCGCACCTTCTGGCTCGATGAGGCTGAACCGGAGTTTTCAACCTATGAGTACGAGTGCTACCGCTACGCCGCAGGCCCGGTGGAAGAGATCGGAAATATTTATCCAAGAGAGTATTCCCGTATGTTCTACGAGGGCCAGAAAGAGAGCGGCCAGGAGGATATCGTCAACCTCGTCCGCTGTGCATGGCTCGGAAGCCAGAAATACGGAGCCCTTGTGTGGTCCGGCGATATTTTCTCAACCTACGAGGACTTCCGCAAACAGATCTGCGCAGGCCTTCATATGGGATTGTGCGGCATTCCGTGGTGGACAACCGATATCGGCGGATTCCACGGCGGTGTGACCGAAGATCCGGACTTCCAGGAGCTGCTTGTGCGTTGGTTCCAGTTTGGTACCTTCTGCCCGGTTATGCGTATTCACGGAAACCGAGGACCGAGAGAAGAAATCATCAACAAGGCTGGCGAAGTGCGTGAGGGAACCGGAGCTGACAACGAGGTATGGAGCTTCGGAGAGAAAAATTATGAAATCCTGACGAAATTCATCGGTGTCCGCGAAAAAATGCGCGATTACACGAGAAGCCTGATGGCAGAAGCACACGAAAAAGGAACACCGGTCATGAGAACGATGTTCTATGAGTTCCCGGAGGATGCAGCGTGCTGGGATATCTCCGATGCTTACATGTTCGGCTCCGACATCCTTGTAGCACCGATTGTCCGGCCAAAAGCAACGAGCCGTACCGTTTATCTGCCGGCCGGTGCGTCCTGGACGCTGGCAAATACCGGTGATGTTTATGAGGGCGGAAAAGCCTATGAAATTGAGGCGCCGATCGAAACACTGCCTGTTTTCCTTCGCAACGGAAAACAGGGATATCTGGTGGGAGAGATCTGATTTAACCGAATCAAGTAAGTCACCTGCTTCGAGTACGAAAAGTAATAAGCAGTGGTTGGGGACTTGCCTGTATCAGGAGGAATGCAAGCTTCTTCTGATAAACTGCGGAGCAGTTATTTGGTTATGGGCAGGCAGCCAATGCGGATTGCAGATAGCTGCATGAAAAAAGAAAAGGAAAAGGGAAAAGCATTCCAGAAGATCGATAAGATCCAAAGGAATGCTTTTCCGATGTTATAAATCAATCACGGATCCGAAAAGGGGATTTTAGCCTTGTTCCGCATATGGGCAGGCGGACAGAAAAACTTACGGAAGCGGATGGCCTGCCGCCAGATACAGCTCATACCATTCTTCCCGCGTCAGCGTAATAGCACATGCCGCGATAATCTCTTTCAGGCGGTTTTCGCTTGCCGTACCTGTGACAAGCTGCATATTTGCCGGGTGGCGCAGAATCCACGCTGCCGCAATCGTGGTATCACTGACGCTGTATTTTTCGGCCAGTGCACGGATTTTCCGGTTCAGTTCCGGGTACTCGTCGCTTCCAAGAAAACATCCTTTCCATGATGGCATCTGGAACGGAGACCATGCCTGCAGGGTAATATCGTGCAGACGGCAGTAATCGAGCAGACTGCCATCGTGGTCAACCGAACCCGGTGTTTCCATGTTCACTTCCATGCCATTTGCAACAAGGTTGGAAACCGGAATGCTGAACTGTACCTGATTGGCAACGAGTGGCTGGCGGACATATTTCTGCAGCAGTGCAATCTGCATCGGCTTGTGGTTGGAAACACCGAAATGGCGGACCTTTCCGCTCTCAAACAGAACATCAAAGGCGGCAGCTACATCTTCTGGTTCTACGAGCGCATCCGGCCGGTGGAGCAGCAAAAGATCGAGGTAATCCGTCTGCAGACGTTTTAAAATACCATCGACAGATTCCAGGATGTGGTCTTTCGACAGATCATAGCAGCCCTGGCGGATGCCGCATTTGGACTGGAGAAAAATATCCTCCCGTTTCAGGGACGGATCGCCGGAAAATGCCTCACCGAACACAGTCTCGCTCATGCCGCCGCCGTAGATATCCGCGTGATCAAAGAAATATGCGCCCTGCTCCAGCGCGGAGTGGATAAAATGATTCATCTCGTCCTTCGATTTTTCGGAAAGCCGCATGCATCCGACTGCAATGGAAGGAACTTTTCGCAGGTGATTGCCTAAAATTGTTTCTTTCATAGTAGAATTTTCTCCTTTGCAATGCTTCTGTATTCGCAGAGGTTTTCGTAAAGCAGGCGTGGAAGGACTCTGGAAGTACAGAAAGAATAGTAATTACGTTGCTTTTAATATATCATTTAAGTGCACTTGAAAGTCAATGGTTTTTGAGGAAAAGAGAATAAAAAAATCGCCGGAATCGATCAGAATTCGACCAGAACACAGAAAATCCGTATTTTGTTAACAAAATCGGAACAAAATCGACAACAAAGTTTACTTGCATTTTCAGAAAAATGATGTAAGATAGGGGTATTCGAAAAAAAGATCCGACAGGATCTGCGAAGTGGTATTGACTCAGATAATGGAGGTTTTGCGATGGATGCAAAAATAATAGCCGGAATCCTGGCCGCAGGAGGCGCAGCCTTAGCTGTGGGCGGCATATATAGCATGAATAAGAAAACAGGTTATTTTAAAAAGGGAAATTCCGTCCGATACGATGTTTCCCGTATTCCGTTTAAAAAAACAAGTCCGTTAAAAGGAAAAACAGTTGTATTTTTGGGATCCTCCGTGACGAAGGGCTTTGCTGCCCACAACAATTCGTTTGCGGAGTACATAGCGAAGAAAGACAGCTGTACCTGCATCAAAGAAGCGGTCAACGGAACCACGCTGATTGATAATGGTGAGGATTCCTACATCGAGCGTATGCGCGACAGGCTTGATCCAAAGCAACAGGTGGATCTTTTTATCTGCCAGCTGTCCACGAACGATGCAACACGCAACAGCCCGCTCGGTGAAATTTCGGAATCCTGCGATCTGGAGAGCTTCGATGTCGAAACTGTCTGCGGCGCGATTGAGTATATCATTGCATATGCAAAAGAAACGTGGCATTGCCCGGTGATGTTCTATACGAATCCACAGTATGATTCCGAGCCGTACGCGAAGATGGTAGAGGCGCTTCTGAAAATTCAGGAAAAATGGCAGATCGGTGTGATCGATTTCTGGAATGACGAACGAATCAACCGTGTTTCCCCGGAAAAACGAAAACTGTATCTTCAGGATCCGATTCATCCGATGAAGGCCGGCTATGCCGAGTGGCTGGTGCCTGTGATGGAACAGCGGATTGGTGAGTATCTGGAACAGCAGGTATAGGCAAAGAGAAAAATAAAAAATACTTTCGTGGTTTCTTTTGAAAAGATTCCGCGAAAGTATTTTTTTGATTTACAGGAAACTTCGTTGAATTTTCCTGTAAATTAAAAAAGCCCTCCGGGCAGGATCGCACTGCGGCGGACGGGAATTATGTCGCTGAAGCGACCCGCCGCAGGCGGAGAATCCTGCAAAGCAGGATTCTTTCTTGTTTACGAGAGCAGTGAGTCGGGATTCGCGCCTGCATTTTCCGTGGTTTTCCGTTTCTTCCGGATTCGGAACTGCTTGAAAATGCCCCGAATGGCAGCGTAGAGCTCCGGCTTTAGTTCTTCAAGCGGAACCGGCTGCTGGTACAGGATAGCATTGTAGCTTGTACCGCTTACAAGCTCCAGAATCATATAGAACATCAGCTCCGGTGAGCGATACGTATATGCTGCATGAGAGAGCAGAGATTCATAGATAGTGTAGATGGCCGGCGTGTCGGCAAACGGAGCAAAGGTAAGAGAATTTTTGAAGAATCCCCAGCTCAGATGCTTGGAAATAAGCGTCACGAGGCTGTGGTTGGCGGCAAACTGGTCGAGGATATTGTCGGTGATAAAAAGCACCTGCTCTTCAAAATCATGGATATCCGGGTGGCGCAGCAGATCTGAGTAGGCGGCCTGAAATACCTGACTCGCCTTATGTGCAATCAGATGATTCCGAATATCGTACTTATCTTTGAAATAAAGATAGAAGGTACCTTTTGCAACGCCGGCGTTATTCACGATATCCGAAATGGATGTTTTACTGAAGCCGTTGTTGATAAAAAGTGAGAAAGCAGAGTCCAGAAGGGACTCACGCTTCATTTGTTTGTTATTATCAATTTTTCCCACAGAGAGTCTCCTTTCCTGAAAGATATCAAAAACGTGTGTTACTATCTTGCCTATAATTATAGGTATCATACATGGAAACTGTCAAAGGGAAAATGACTAATTTTCTCATTTTTGTGACTATGCACGAAGAAAAAAATGACCGATCGTCAATTTTGTGCAGTATTTAATGTTGACTAAGAGTCATTTTTGCGTTATAACATTAGATGATTGAAAGGCATAGGAAAAACATCCTCGATCTGAGGGAAACAGTATCCCGCAGTATCTTACTCCGAGCGGGTTTTACTTCTCTTATGATCCTGGATTTCATCATAAAAAACCATTATAAAAACCACAGAAAGGAAGTTTATCACAATGAATAGAAACAGAAAACTGAGAAAACAGATGATGTCTGGTCTTGCTGTTGGTATGGCTGCTGTTATGGGAGCTGCTCCGGTTTATGCAGCGACAGGAGAGGACGCAGCGGTTTCCAAAGAAGAAACCGTATATGTAAATGCAAATGCAGACGGATCGGAAGATCAGATCACCGTATCCAACTGGCTGAAGAACGCAGGAACGGAAAAGAACCTGAAAGATGAGAGTGAACTGAAGGACATCAAAAACGTAAAGGGCGACGAGGAGTTCACCCAGAGCGGAAACAAGCTGACCTGGCAGACAGACGGCGAGGATATCTATTATCAGGGAACAACCACAAAAGAGCCTCCGGTTTCCGTGAAGTTCACCTATTATCTGGACGGCAAGGAAATCAAACCGGATGACCTGGCCGGAAAGAGCGGAAAACTGAAAATCAAAGTTGACTATACAAACAACACAAAGACAACGGTTGACATCAATGGCAAGAAAGAGACGATGTACACCCCATTCGTCCTGATGACCGGAATGATTCTTCCGCAGGATACTTTCTCCAATGTCAAGATCGACAATGGTAAAGTCATTTCCGATGGAAGCAGAAACATCGTAATCGGATTTGGTATGCCGGGCCTGCAGGAAAGCCTGGGATTAAATTCCGATTCCCTTGAAGATCTGGTATCCGGTGACAGCGATTTCGAACTGCCGGAAAGCCTGGAGATCACTGCAGATGTGGAGAACTTCTCTCTGGATTCTACCTTCACCGTTGCACTTGACGATGTTCTCGACACCATCGATATCGACAACATCACCGGATACGATGACCTGAAGGATGCACTGAGTGATCTTGAGGATGCTGCAATGGAACTGGTTGACGGTTCCAAGGCACTCTCCGATGGTGTGGATACTTTAAAAGACAGCTACAAAGAGCTGGATGACGGTATCGGAACGTTAAAAGACGGCGCTGACGAGCTGAACAGCGGAGCCGGCACACTGGCAAGCGGAGCCGGCACACTGGCAAGCGGAGCATCGACTCTGGCAAACGGAACTTCTACTCTGAACAGCGGAGCTTCTACCTTAAACAGCGGAGCAGCTACCCTGTCCAACGGAGCATCCACCTTAAGCAGCGGAGCTTCTTCCCTGGCAAGCGGCGTAAACTCCTACACCGAGGGCGCTGATACCCTGAATAAAGCAATCCAGACGTATCTTGGAAAGAACGGTGTGCTGACTGGAAGCGTAACCGAGTATGTAAACGGTGTGAATAAAGTCGTTGCAGGCGTAAAACAGTACACTGACGGAACAACACAGCTGTCCGACGGCGTTGCTTCTTATGTAGCAGGCGAGAAACAGCTTGCAGCAGGCGCTGAGAAGCTTCAGCCTCTGGCAGACCGCCTGACCGAGGTAAACAGTGCAATCGCAACACTGAACGCAGCACTCGACGGAAAAGATGAGAATGATATTTTAGCAGGAGCAAAACAACTCTCCGAAGGACTGACCAGTTTGAACGAGCAGCTGCAGAGCACCGATGTACAGAGCCTTCTGACGATGGTAGACGGTATGACCAGCACCGGTTCTACCCTGATCTCCGAGACCGAGGCACTCTCCGAGGTTCTGAACACCACAATCGCAGGATCTGTCAACAGCATGATGACAAACGGCAACGAGCTGATGAGCCAGATGGATACGTTGTCCAAAGGACTTGAGAGCTACTTAAGCGGTCTGGAGGCACAGATCACGAATCAGGCAACGCAGATGGGAACCCAGATGGCAGCACAGGTTCAGGCATGGGCAGACGGAGCAGCAGCACAGCTGAACCAGGAAGCAACAGCAGCAGCACAGAGCGCAGCTGATACAGCAGCAAGCCAGGCATCCGCCGATGCAGCAAAACAGGCAAATGATCAGCTCTCTGCAGCAGCAGCTACACTGGATGCACAGATTTCCGCAGCTAAGAGCGCTGGAAATACAGAACTTGCCGATTCCTTAAGTAAAGCAAGAAACCAGATCGGAAGTGTCAGCGTTTCCGCTTCAGCAGGAACCGTTTCGGTTACTCCGGTTACAGCTCCGCAGATTACTCTTCCGGAACTGAACTTCGAAATCGAGCGCCCGGATCTCTCCGGTCTTGCAGCAATGCAGCAGAAGATGAGCGACATCAAGAGCCAGTACAGCGATCTGCAGAAGACGGTTGCAGCTCTGATGCCGCAGCTTGAGACCATGCAGAAACAGATGCAGACCATCACCGATAATAAAGCAGTTGTTGAGCAGAATCTTGGTGCAATGCAGAAACTGACCGCAGGTGTGGCACAGCTTGATGCAGGCGGAAGCGCTCTGTACAAGGGCATCGGTACTCTGTCCGCAGGTGTGAGCCAGTTGTACAGCAGCACAAATGAGAGTTTTGCAAAAGCAACAGCAGGCATCAATGCACTGAACGCAGGATTTACTCAGCTGAGTGCTTACAATGATACGCTGCTTTCCGGCGCAAGCCAGCTGAAAGCAAATGCACCGGCTCTGGTTGAGGGTGTTACGACTCTGCAGGGCGGCACGACACAGCTGACCGCAGGTCTTGGACAGCTGGGAAGCCAGTTAAGCGATGGATCTGCAAAACTTTCTGCAAACAGCGGAAGCTTAAGAAGCGGTGCTTCTCAGGTAGCAGGCGGAGCATCCCAGCTGGCAAGCGGAGCCTCCACACTGGCAAATGGAACTTCTTCCCTGGCAAGCGGAGCTTCTGAACTGAACAGCGGAGCATCTACGCTGGCAAGCGGAGCATCTACGCTGGCGAGCGGAGCTTCTACACTGGCAAATGGAACTTCTTCTCTGGCAAGCGGAGCTTCTGATCTGAAATCGGGAAGCAGCAGGGTTGTTGATGGTATTGACGAGCTGTCCGATGGGGCGAAAGAACTGGCTGACGGTACGAAGAAGTTTGAAGAAGAGGGTACCAGCAAGCTGAAGAGTACCTTTGAGGATGATCTGGGAGATGTACTGGATCGGATTCAGGCGCTGAATTCGGATAAATGTGCTTATACTTCTTACAGTGGTAAGGCAAATGGAATGGATGGAAGCGTGAAATTTATTATCGAGACTGCAGCAATTGAAGCTGCGGAAGAGTAATGTGATTCCACGGTAGATTGTGAGGCCGCCTGCGGTCGGGATGTTTTCCCCGACCGCAGGCGGCATTTACGTTAGGTGGGGTGCAAAAAGACAAAAAATAAGAACAGCCCGCGGATATGCGGGCTGCTCTTTCATAATGAGGGGGGAGATAGTTTTGAATGGTTCATCAACTATCTGAGATATAGTATAGTGAAGAAATGTGAGCAAAGTATGTCTATTTTCTAAAAGAAACAGTAAATTTCTAAAGAATAAGTGAATCCATCCATTGAGTAAATCACTTCCGTCCGCCAAAACGTAGATGGGTCCCCAGGCGCAGCGGAGCGTCCGCCCCCCGCGGTGCCTGGGGGTCGTATCCTCCCGTCCTATTCAAAAGAAAGTTTCCGGTTCCCATAACTCTTCCGGTACTGTCCCGGCGTCATCCCGGTGAGTTTTCGGAAAGCCGTGGAAAAATTATGCGCATCCTGAAATCCAACGTTATAGGCAATCTGAGAGACCGTGTGATTTGTGTCCGTCAGCTCGGCCATAGCGCTGTCCATTTTGGATTTCAGGATGAATTGTTTTAACGTCATCCCGGTGCCCTCGTGGAAGAGGGAGGAGAGGTATTTGTCGTTGTAGCCGAAATAACGGGCGAGTTCGGTGACTTTGAGGGACTCGCTGCTGTGGTACTGGATGTAGCTGATGATGTCCTGCAGGATCTGCGTCCGCTGCGTTTCGGAAGTGTAGGTGCGGTAGAAGGGACTCTGACAGTTGATTTCGCCGAGAACAGCGGCAGTCAGGCTGTTGTTGAGGAACGTGTTGTGGAAACGCAGGGAAGTGTCCTGGAGCTGCTTCATGAGGATGATGACGCGGTTCGGGGAGGAAAGCGTTCTCTGGAGCGGGATGCATAACGTTTCGGGGTAGTTGGATGGAAGCTGGGCGGGAGCGAGGTCCTCAAGGCGGTAGGAGGATGGCGGTGCAGCATGAAACTCATCCAGAACCGATCCGGCGGTCGGGTCAGAAGGAGCGACGATCGGTGCGGAGGGGATACCCGGGATAAAATGGAGCCAGTAGAAAGAGCAGCTTCCCTTTTTCGAACCATGCTGATGGACGGTCGGCGGCAAAAGAAGATATTCGCCGGGGTGAACCTCGTAAGAGCGGCGTTCGTCCGCGATAAAAAGCGTTCCTTCCGTCACAACCATCAGTTCAAAATTGACGAGATTCCGTGTCAGGTGCATCCACTCCGGGGACGGGGACTGGAATTTGCCGCAGAGGTCGTAGGTAAAACAGGCGGCATCTGGAAATAAAACAGAGATCATATGACTTTTTCAAACCTTTTCAAACATTCTTATATTTTAAACGGAGGTCCGTTTTGCTAAAATAAAACTATAGAAAAACAGGAAAACAGCCGTCAAAAGAAGTGTAACGCTTCCCATCCCTGAAAGCAAGGAAAATATCTTTTTCAAACCAGGAGGCGGCGGAAGACAACGAAAAAGGAGACCGAAAAAATGGATCAGAAAAACTTCAGCAAACCATTATCCCTGGCAAAAGTCCAGGTTACTGATGCATTCTGGAAAAAAGAGATGGAGCTTGTCCGCACCGAAGTAATTCCGTATCAGTGGAATGCCTTAAATGACAATGTTCCGGGAGCAGCACCGAGCTTCTGTATGCGGAACTACCGCCGCGCCGGTGAAGTTGAAAAAGAGCGGAAAGCAAAAGGAGACAAATTTGTTCAGATCAAATACCCTCTGGATACTTTTGAGACACTGCCGAAGGATGGCAAAATGGACGGAAGATTTTATGGCTTCCTGTTCCAGGATACCGATTTTACCAAATGGGTGGAGGCAGTTGCGTACTCCCTGACACAGCATCCCGATCCGGAGCTGGAAAAAACGGCAGATGAAGCAATTGAAGCTGTCTGCGCAGCACAGAGAGAAGACGGATACCTCGATACCTACTATCTGATCAACGATCAGGATATGATTTTTACAAACCTTAAGGACAACCATGAGCTGTACTGCTTCGGTCATCTGACGGAAGGCGCCGTAGCCTATTATCAGGCGACCGGAAAAGACCGTCTCTTAAAAGCAGCAGAGCGTTTCGCGGACTTTATTGCCAGCAAACTCGGTCACGGCGAGGGGAAAAAAGCAGGTTATCCTGGTCACGAAATTGCAGAGATGGCTCTGATGCGTCTCTATGATCTGACCGGCGAGCAGAAGTATCTCGATCTTGCAAAATACTTCATCGATGAACGCGGAACAAAACCATACTATTACGATATCGAGCGCGGTCTGACCTGCCCGGAGGGCGAGGAACGATATAG
Source organism: Blautia sp. TM10-2 (assembly GCF_003480845.1). Classification (NCBI taxonomy): domain Bacteria; kingdom Bacillati; phylum Bacillota; class Clostridia; order Lachnospirales; family Lachnospiraceae; genus Blautia; species Blautia sp. TM10-2. The sequence goes on from NZ_QUJZ01000017.1 coordinate 65,957, forward strand.
CTACAATCAGGCAAACCGCCCGGTGCGTCAGCAGGATGAGGTGCAGGGGCACTCCGTACGCGCCGTATATCTCTATTCCGGCATGGCGGATGTGGCAAGGGCAACGCAGGATGAGAGCCTGCTGAAAGCCTGTGAAACTCTCTGGAACAACATGGTGCATCAGAAAATGTACGTCACCGGCGGAATCGGTGCCACTCATATAGGAGAGGCATTCTCTTTCAACTATGACCTGCCAAACGATACCGCTTACGCAGAGACCTGTGCATCCATCGGTCTTGTGTTCTTTGCTCGCCGCATGCTGGAGATTCAGGCAAAAGCAGAGTACGCGGATGTGATGGAATTAGCCCTCTACAATGGCGTTCTCTCCGGAATGGCGCTCGACGGAAAGAGCTTCTTCTATGTCAATCCGCTGGAGGTACTGCCGGAGGCATGCCACAAGGATGAGCGGAAATTCCATGTAAAACCGATCCGCCAGAAATGGTTCGGCTGTGCCTGCTGCCCTCCGAACCTGGCAAGAACGGTAAGCTCAGTTGCATCTTACGCATACACGGAAAACGACACAACCCTGTTTGTCCACTTGTACATGGGTGGAACAGTGGAAGGAGAAAAAGTAAAAGCATCCATCACTTCCGAATTCCCGTGGGACGGCCATGTTTCCGTGACCTGCGAGAGCGATACCAAAGAGCCGTACACCTTTGCATTCCGCATCCCGGGATGGTGTGCTTCTTATGAAAAAGAGATTCCAAAAGGCGCAGAATTGGAAGAAAAAGACGGGTATCTGTATGTGACAAAAGTATGGGCGAAGGGTGAGACGATCCGCCTGAACTTCCCGATGGAAATCCAGTTTTTGGCATCCAATCCGCTTGTACGCGAGGACGCCGGCCGTGTTGCCGTAAAACGAGGACCGGTTGTTTACTGTATGGAAGAAGCAGACAACGGAAAGAATCTGCATTTGACAAAACTCTGTGTGAATGGTGAAAAAACCGCAGAAGCAGCCGATGAGCTGGGCGAGCACTTTGTGTGCGTAACGGCCGAGGGACGTCGCATGAAGCTGGGCGATGCGGAAAAACAGCCGCTGTATCATCTGTATCAGAAAGAGGAAGAGGAAAAGACGAAACTGAAGCTGATTCCATATTATATGTGGAACAACCGAGGTGAGGGCGAAATGCAGGTATGGATCCGCGCATGTGAATGATTTTATTAAAGAAGAAATAAAAAACTCCGGAAAAGGGATGGCTCCTGATGCAGCCTCCCCTTTTTTCCGGAGTTCTTGTTATGCCAAAATATGAGAATCCTGCAAAAAAGAAAGTGAATTTTTTGCAGGATTCTTTGTGCTATTGGTACAGATTATTTTCTGCTTCTCATAGAAAGACTGCCGAAAGCAGAAGAAACGGCGGGCAGAATCACGAGGACGACTGCAAGGACAATCATTCGATCCACAAAGTCTGTCATGGCCTGTACAACGCAGACAGAGAGAGTCAGATTCATACCGAGGCTGTGAAGCAGCTGCACCAGCACAGTGGAGCCGGAGGAAGTAATTCCACCGAAAACAACCGCGGTGATTGTGGAACTTACCACAGTACCCGGAAGTGAGATCACAAGCGCTGCCGGAAACAGCTTCCAGCCCATGGAGCGGAGGGAAAGACTCTCGCTGCGGGATCCTGCCGTATGGGACGGGCGGAGTCTGCGGAATACAAGGCCGGCAACGAGACCGATGACAAGCTGCACCGGAATATAGTAAAACGCATAGACATCACTCGTCATGCCGGAAATGAGTCCGGAGATCAGTCCCGGAACGAGGCCTGCAGCAGGTCCGAACAGAGCGGCTGCCAGAACTGTTCCGATGGAGTCCAGATAAACCGGAAGACGCAGCAGCAGAGCAATGGTACCGCCGAGAATATTGATGACACCGCAGAGCGCGAGTGTCGTGAGTTTTAACGTACGGTTAGTATTCATCATGCCTCGCCTCCCTTCTGAAACATCGTCTCATGTGGGAAGACCGGCGGTGCGGTGAGAATCTGGTCGAGAACCGGTGCGGATTCCTCCTGCGGCACGCCGAGAACGCGCTCAAAGAACATCAGGAAGAAACGGCGCACATCGACCTGCGTCAGAATGTGGCTGTTCGGTGCTTTCTGATAAAAATTCATGGCATCCACAACCGTCTGTCCGATGCAGAGACCTCCGGTTTCTACCTGCGTATACGCATCAAAACCGCTGCAGAGCGACGGATCCACAAGATAAGCGGCCGCGAGCGGATCGTTGATCACGCATCCGATGACCTTTTCCTGTTTCCAGTGGAAATCAAAGTAGAAGCGCGTCAGCTCCTCAATGCGGGTTCCGACTCCTGGATTTACGCACTTCATATATTCCACAAGATTCGGCGTCAGGACAATTTTTCGTGTGACATCCAACCCGATCATATGAAGCTTTTTGCCTGCAAGCTGCGGCAGCTCGGAAAACGCGCGGAATACTTCGGCTGCGGCATCCGGGTCGCACCAGTAATTGTACTCGGCAACCGGGGAGCAGTTTCCATGGCTCTTATAGCTTCCGCCCATGGAGACAAGAGCCGTCAGGTTTGTCAGGCACTCCGGTGCGCGGGAGATGACTTTTGCAAGGTTCGTCATCGGTCCGAGGGCAAGAATGGTAACATCAGGGGTTGCTTTTAAGGTTTCGATCAGGAAAGAAACAGCGTCCTTGTTGGGCGTAAGGCCTTCGGCATCCGGCCAGCCCGATTCGCCGAGACCGTCCATGCCGTGGGTGTCCATCGCGTCCACGTAGTCGCGGACCAGAGGCGTCTCCTCGCCGACATAAACCGGGACATCTGGTTTTCCAATCATAGAAAGAATTTTGAGGGCATTTTTAGCGCCCATAGAAGCGGGTACATTTCCGCTGACTGTGGTGATGCCGACAAGATCCAGCTCTTTCGAAGCCGCGGCAAGCATCAGGGCGAGAGAATCGTCGATGCCCGGATCACAGTCGATGACCAGTTTTCTTGCATTCATTTTCCAATCTCCTTTGATGAAAATTTTGAGATACTTGGTTTTTTATACTGGGAAGTTCACGAACCAGTCCGGACACCCGCAAAAAGACGGGAAAATCCGATTGCATAAATGCACGGGAAAGAGTATAGCACAGATAAAAAAAAAAATCCAGTAAAACAAACCTTGCCTGTTTTGAAAAAATCGGTTATGGTATAGAAAAGCATACAGCAAATGAGAACATGGGAGAAAAGAAAATGGCAGATGGATTTTTAGCACCAACTGGGAAATTCTATCCCAAAACAGAAAATTTTCATGCGCAGACCGCGCGGGCGATTTTAGGTCAGGACGGCCAGACGGACGAGCCGATCCAGGAGCTTTTACGTCGCGGTTATATTTTATTTGTAGGATTCCACAAACCAGGCGAACCGGAAAATCTCCATGCCGATATGGATTACGTCCTCGGCGGACCGGGGTATCCGGCGACCGAAGGGCAGAAGGCCTGGATTGCAGAACATACGGAAGAGCTGTCGAGAAAGCAGCAGTTTGACATCAACAACGACGAGACAAACTTTGAGAACTTTTACATCAGCAATGTCCGCATGTTTCCCTGGTGCAAAGGGTGTGCCGAAGAGAAAGCGCGTGACCTCTGGGGCAATGCACAGAGCGAGGAGAAGCCGAAGCGGTGTGATGCGTGTCCGGCCTTCAGGAACCGTCCGCTTTAACGAAAAACAGAAAATGTCAGAAAATAATCTGGTGAGATTATAATAGGAAGAAAAAATACTTTTGCACAGTAATGCATCAATGGGGGAAATCCGCAGAAGCCGCGTAAATACGCGATTTTTTGCGAATTTCCCCCTTGACTTTTGAAAGGACAGACGCTATAATAAACGAGCGTGCGTAAAAGACTGTTTTTTGTGCGCGCAAAAGCTGCAAAGCAATTATGTTGAACTAAAGCAGCCGTATGAAACCCCGTGGGACACACGGAGAAATCTATCAGGAGGTGAAATGGAATGCCAACATTCAACCAGTTAGTAAGAAAAGGCCGTGAGACTTCCGTAAAGAAATCTACCGCGCCGGCACTGCAGAAAAGCTACAATTCTCTGAGAAAGAAATCCACAGATATGTCTTCTCCTCAGAAGAGAGGTGTGTGCACAGCTGTTAAAACTGCTACACCGAAAAAACCTAACTCAGCTCTTCGTAAAATCGCCAGAGTTCGTCTTTCCAACGGAATCGAAGTAACAAGTTACATCCCAGGAGAAGGTCACAACCTTCAGGAGCACAGCGTTGTTCTGATCCGTGGAGGAAGAGTTAAGGACCTGCCAGGTACCAGATACCACATCATCCGTGGTACACTTGATACTGCAGGTGTTGCTAACAGAAAACAGGCCCGTTCTAAATACGGTGCTAAGAGACCGAAAAAGAAATAATTAAGTAAAACGAGTTCGAGATATATCTAGTATCACAAAAAAAGCGAAATGTTGTGCGTTATTCCATAAATCCCCACGGCTGCGGATTTATAGAGAATTTACACGCGCGGACATACTGCAAATAAGTGTGAGTACCGATGATTTAATCGAATGATGGTTAAGGAGGGAAGTAACGTGCCACGTAAAGGACATACTCAGAAAAGAGATGTTTTAGCAGATCCGTTATACAATAACAAAGTGGTAACCAAGCTGATCAACAACATCATGCTGGATGGTAAGAGAGGCGTTGCCCAGAAAATCGTATACGGCGCATTTGCTAAAGTAGAAGAAAAAGCTGGAAAACCAGCAATCGAAGTATTTGAAGAAGCAATGAACAATATCATGCCGGTTCTTGAAGTAAAAGCAAGACGTATCGGTGGTGCTACTTATCAGGTACCGATCGAGGTAAGACCGGACAGACGTCAGGCTCTTGGCCTTCGTTGGCTGACCGCTTATTCTCGTAAGAGAGGCGAGCGTACCATGGAAGACAGACTGGCAAACGAGATTCTGGATGCATCTAACAACACAGGTGCTTCTGTGAAGAAGAAAGAAGAAGTTCATAAGATGGCAGAGGCTAACAAGGCATTTGCTCACTACAGATTCTAAGAGGAGGAAAATCCGTTGGCTGGAAGAGAATATCCATTAGAGAGAACCAGAAACATTGGTATTATGGCTCACATCGATGCAGGTAAAACAACCCTGACCGAGCGTATCCTGTACTATACCGGTGTTAACTACAAGATTGGTGATACTCACGAAGGAACTGCTACCATGGACTGGATGGAACAGGAGCAGGAGCGTGGTATCACAATTACTTCAGCTGCTACAACCTGCCACTGGACTCTGGAAGAGAACTGCAAGCCGAAACCGGGCGCTCTTGAGCACCGTATCAACATCATTGATACCCCAGGCCACGTTGACTTTACCGTAGAGGTAGAGCGTTCTCTTCGTGTACTGGACGGCGCTGTCGGCGTGTTCTGTGCAAAAGGTGGTGTAGAGCCTCAGTCTGAGAACGTATGGCGTCAGGCTGATACCTACAACGTACCGCGTATGGCATTCATCAACAAGATGGACATCCTTGGTGCTGACTTCTACAACGCTGTAGATCAGATCAAGACCAGACTTGGTAAAAATGCTATCTGCCTTCAGCTTCCAATTGGTAAGGAAGATGAATTCAAGGGAATTATCGATCTGTTCGAGATGAAAGCTTACATCTACAACGACGATAAGGGCGATGATATCTCCATCGTTGATATCCCGGAAGATATGAAAGACGACGCTGAGCTGTATCACACCGAGCTGGTAGAGAAAATCTGCGAGCTGGATGATGAGCTGATGATGCGTTATCTGGATGATGATATCCCGTCTGTAGACGAGATGAAAGCAGTTCTGCGTAAAGCTACCTGCGAGTGTACAGCTGTACCGGTATGCTGCGGTTCTGCATACAGAAACAAAGGTGTTCAGAAACTCCTGGACGCTATTCTTGAGTACATGCCGGCTCCGACCGATATCCCGCCAATCGAGGGTACCGATCTGGACGGAAACCCGATCGTAAGACATTCTTCCGATGACGAGCCGTTCTCCGCACTGGCATTCAAGATTATGACAGACCCATTCGTTGGTAAGCTGGCATACTTCCGTGTGTATTCAGGAACCATGAACTCCGGTTCTTACGTACTGAATGCAACAAAAGATAAAAAAGAGCGTGTTGGACGTATCCTTCAGATGCATGCAAACAAACGTATGGAGCTGGATAAAGTTTACTCCGGTGACATTGCAGCTGCAATCGGATTCAAGTTCACCACAACAGGTGATACCATCTGCGACGAGCAGCATCCGGTAATCCTTGAGTCTATGGAGTTCCCGGAGCCGGTTATCGAGCTGGCTATCGAGCCTAAGACAAAAGCAGGCCAGGGCAAACTGGGCGAGTCCCTTGCAAAACTGGCTGAGGAGGATCCGACCTTCCGTGCACACACCAATCAGGAAACTGGTCAGACCATCATCGCTGGTATGGGTGAGCTGCATCTGGAAATCATCGTTGACCGTCTGCTTCGTGAGTTCAAAGTAGAGGCTAACGTAGGTGCTCCGCAGGTTGCATACAAAGAGACCATTACCAAACCGGCAGACATCGACAGCAAATATGCAAAACAGTCTGGTGGACGTGGACAGTATGGTCACTGTAAAGTTAAATTCGAGCCTATGGATGCAAACGGCGAAGAGATTTACAAATTCGAGTCTACCGTTGTCGGTGGAGCTATTCCGAAAGAGTATATCCCGGCTGTAGGCGAAGGTATCGAAGAGGCTATGAAAGCCGGTATCCTGGGAGGCTTCCCGGTAGTCGGTGTTCATGCAAATGTATACGACGGATCTTATCATGAGGTCGATTCTTCTGAGATGGCATTCCACATTGCTGGTTCTCTGGCATTCAAGGAAGCTATGCAGAAGGGTGCTCCGGTTCTTCTTGAGCCTATCATGAAAGTCGAAGTTTCCACTCCGGAAGATTACATGGGTGATGTTATCGGTGATATCAACTCCCGTCGTGGTCGTATCGAGGGTATGGATGACATCGGCGGCGGAAAGATGATCCGTGGATTCGTACCGCTGGCTGAAATGTTCGGTTACGCAACAGACCTTCGTTCTAAAACTCAGGGACGTGGTAACTACTCCATGTTCTTTGATAAATACGAGCAGGTTCCGAAAAACGTACAGGAAAAAGTTCTGTCTGCAAAAGCAAAATAATGTAAGAAAAATAATCGGGTGTGCAGCTGTCAAAGGCTGCACAGCCTAAAAGTATTATTTTTCTGAGATTTCCCTTGCAAATAAGACGGAAATGCAATATAATCAGACTTAGCAGGTTTACGATTCAGGTGGGTTCCTGCCACCAATTTAGTCTCAAAAAAGCCCACTGGGCGCAATTTTAAGGAGGACATTTTAAAATGGCTAAAGCTAAATTTGAAAGAACAAAACCGCATTGTAACATTGGTACCATCGGCCACGTTGACCATGGTAAAACAACTCTGACCGCAGCTATCACAAAAGTACTTTCTACCAGAGTAGAAGGAAACACTGCTGAGAACTTCGAAGATATCGATAAAGCTCCGGAAGAGAGAGAGCGTGGTATCACAATCTCTACTGCACACGTTGAGTATCAGACAGAGAAAAGACACTATGCACACGTTGACTGCCCAGGCCATGCTGACTATGTAAAGAACATGATCACTGGTGCTGCACAGATGGACGGAGCTATCCTTGTAGTAGCTGCTACAGACGGTGTTATGGCTCAGACAAAAGAGCACATCCTTCTGTCCCGTCAGGTAGGTGTACCTTACATCGTTGTATTCATGAACAAATGCGATATGGTAGACGACGAAGAGCTGCTTGAGCTGGTAGACATGGAGATCCGTGAGCTGCTGAACGAGTATGACTTCCCGGGAGATGACACTCCGATCATCCAGGGTTCTGCTCTGAAAGCTCTGGAAGATCCGGCTGGCCCATGGGGAGATAAAATCATGGAGCTTATGGATGCAGTAGATAGCTGGATCCCGGATCCGCAGCGTGACACAGATAAAGACTTCATCATGCCTGTAGAGGACGTATTCACCATCACTGGTCGTGGTACTGTTGCTACTGGCCGTGTTGAGGCTGGTGTTCTTCATCTGAATGAGGAAGTTGAAATCGCAGGTCTGAAAGAAGAGACCAAGAAAACTGTTGTAACTGGTATCGAGATGTTCCGTAAACTCCTCGATGAGGCTCAGGCTGGTGATAACATCGGTGCTCTGCTTCGTGGTGTTCAGAGAACAGAGATCGAAAGAGGACAGGTTCTGGCTAAACCAGGTACCGTTCACTGCCATACCAAATTTACCGCTCAGGTATACGTTCTGACAAAAGACGAGGGTGGCCGTCATACTCCATTCTTCAACAACTATCGTCCGCAGTTCTACTTCCGTACAACTGACGTAACAGGTGTTATCACTCTTCCGGAAGGAACTGAGATGTGCATGCCTGGCGATAACGTAGAGATGACCATCGAACTGATCCACCCGATCGCTATGGATCAGGGTCTTACCTTCGCTATCCGTGAGGGTGGCCGTACCGTTGGATCAGGCCGTGTTGCTACTCTGATCGACTAATTATCGGTAGACTATTCTAAATAAAATATAATTGTATCGAAAGATACTTGTGCTCAAACGTAAGAGACCCCGGCGCCGTAAGGCGACCGGGGTTTTTCTGTCTGTATATAGATGATCAAGAACCGCAAAAGTTGAGAGCTGCAAAACAACCGTATGTAATTCCAATCGAAGCAGGTGCCCATACGATTGCGATTACAAGAAAGCCTATGGGAAAAATCGGAGCCGGTGATGTTGCAAATGCAGCCTTTGGAGCTGCTCTTGGCGGCGGACTGGGAGCTGTTTTAGGCGGCCATTTAGGCAAAAAGGCAGTTGGAGAAGATGGATTAAAAAATGCAAAAGTAATAGAGGCCCATGAGGGGGAAACATTTTCTTGTGATGTAAAAGCAGATCTTCGCGGAATGCCGAAGGTTACGTGGATGTAAGATAAAAAAATAAGAAAAAAGAAGAATTCCTGTGCGGAAATACTGCATGGGAATTCTTCTTTTTGATCTTCTGAAAGAAGAACAGAAATTTGAGAAAAGACAGAGAATTTCTTACAGAAGCTGAATATTCATCACATCCATCACCTCTCGTGTCTCCATCGGCCATACCGAGCACTGTACCTCTCCGATGTGCGCTTTGCGCAGGAAAAACATACAGATACGGGACTGTCCGATACCGCCGCCGATTGTCTGCGGGAGAGTGCCGTTCAGAATAGATTTCTGGAAGGGAAGCTTCGCGCGGGACTGGCATCCGCACTCCTTTAACTGGGCGCGGAGAGCATCTGCGTTGACGCGGATACCCATGGAGGAGAGCTCAAGGGCGATGTCAAGCACTGGATAATAAACGATCAGATCGCCGTTTAAGGACCAGTCGTCGTAGTCCGGGGAACGTCCGTCCTGACGCTCTCCGGAAGCAAGCACGCCGCCGATCTGCATAATAAAGACAGCACCTTTTTCTTTGGTGATTGTATACTCTCTTTCCTTTGGAGTCAGATCCGGATAGCGATCCTCAAGTTCCTGGGAAGTGATAAAGAAAATTTCATCCGGCAGAATGGTTTCGATGTAGTCGTACTGGTCTGCCATATGTTTTTCCGTGTTTTTCAGTGCCTCATAGATATCTTTTACGGTACTCTTTAAGAAATCAAGATTGCGTTCTTCCGGGGACATGATTTTTTCCCAGTCCCACTGATCCACGTAAACGGAGTGAATGTTGTCGGTCACCTCGTCCTGGCGGATGGCGTTCATATCGGTGTAGATGCCTTCTCCCTCAGAGAAGCCGTATTTGTGAAGCGCGTACCGTTTCCATTTTGCCAGAGACTGAACAATTTCAGCGGTTTTCTTGGTACCCTGATCCTTTAACTCAAAAGAAACCGGGTGTTCTACGCCATTCAGATTGTCATTCAAGCCGGTTTCCGGCTGTACAAAAAGCGGAGCTGTTACACGGAGCAGATGCAGACGATGTGTCAGCTCGTGCTGGAAATAATCCTTTACTGTTTTAATCGCCACCTGTGTATCGTGGAGGTTTAATGCAGATTTGTAACCCTGCGGAATAATAATTTCTCCCATTACTTTAAAACCCTCTTGTTTTAGATTTGCTTTTCGAATCACGCCTTCTCAAAAAGCTTCAAATTTAGTTTACCATGTTTTCCATGGAAAGCAAGGAAAAGATACGAAAAAACCAAAGATAGTAAAGAATTTTTTCGACATAATTTTTTTGCTGAAATTCTCCCCGGAAATACGAATTTTTCCGAAAATCAGAGCGCTTATGAAAGAGGCGGAATTATTCGGAAACCCACTGGCGCAGAAACGCTGCGGACTGTTCGATGAACGATAACTGATCCGGCGCATCGAAATGCTCGATGGCGAGATAACCGTCGTAATCGCACGCTTCTAAATCTGTAAGAAGCTTTGCCATCGGCAGATATCCCGTTCCGGCCGGTGTCTGGCCAAGGCCGCGGCAGAAACGTCCGTGAACGAGCGGGCTTTCGGCACGATCCTTACAGTGAACATGGACAATATAATCCTTCAGAAGCCAGGCAGCATACGAAACATCCTCATCACTGAAAGCAAAATTTCCGATATCAAGCGTATACCGCAGCCCCGGCACGTGCTCCATAAACCAGAGCAGCGGATATGTGCGTGCAAACGGCTGTAAAAAACCGTCAAAGTCCTCTAAGGTAATCGTAACGCCACGCAAAGCCGCATATTCGGCGAGTGAGGAAAGCGCATGTACCATATTTTGAATCGATTTGTTTTCGGCCATAAAAGTACTCGTTGCCTCATAGGTGCTGCTGCAGGCTGCAAGCTCTGCCGCTTCGGCAGTTTCAAGCGCGCCTGCAACAAACAGGACACGCGAAACCTGCTGCGATGCCGCAGTATCGAGCATCTGCTGTGCTCTGCCAAGATCCGTATCATGGGAAAAATCAAAGGTTTCATGCATACAGCTGATCACCAGCCCCGCATCGGAAAGCATCGGGGCAATGACCTCTTTTTCTGATGCAAACAGACTGTAGTTCATCTCAACAGCCGAAATTCCCTGATCCCTGCAGAACGCGAGCACTTCCGGAATCGTCTTACCGGATTGCTCACACGCCTGTAGAATGTGTTCGTAAAAAACGGAAAGCTTTCTCATATAACATTTCCTCCTGATTTATGCAATGTGTACGCAGATTCCATCCGCGTATTGCAGAACATTTTTGATCGTGAAATCAGACCCCTGTTTTGAAAAAATCAAACGGGATACAGATATCGGTAAACTGCAGTTGCTATTTTTCGTGTGAAGAAAGATACACTTCCTCTGTAGATGGATTCACCCATGCATTATCCAGTGGTGCCGGTCTTCGTACTACAGGAACGCACCAGCGCACCCCGTTTTTGATAATCTTCTGAATCACCGGCATATGGTAAATGGGGTATTCCTCGTGTCCCGGCTGAAAATAGAAAATTTTGCCCAGCCCACGTGTAAAGGTGCATCCGCTGCGGAACACCTCACCGCCTGCAAACCATCCCGTAAATACCACATCATCCGGTTTGGGAATATCAAAAAACTCCCCGTACATCTCTTCCTCCGGAATATCCACCCATGCCGGAATTCCCTGCGCGATCGGATGGGTCGGACACGTACAGAACAGTCTCTCACGATCCCCATGCCGCCACCGAAGCGTCATACTTGTTCCGAGAAGCTTCCGCATAATCTTGGAATAATGCCCTGAATGCAGAACTACCAGCCCCATTCCGGCCAGCACATGACGCCGAACCCGCTCGGCCACATCGTCCGAGAACTCCTCCTGCAGCATATGATTCCAGAACACCAGCACATCGGTATTTGCCAGCACTTCTTCCGTCAGCCCATGCTCCTTCTCGTCAAACACAGCTGTCCGAACCGAAAGCTCCTCCTCTTGTCTCAGAAACTTTGCAATACAGGTGTGAATCCCGTCCGGATAAATCTCTTTCACTTTCTCCTGCGTTCGCTCATGCTGAAACTCATTCCAGACCGTAACTCGTATCATTCGTCCATCCTCCTTCTATAAGAAAAAAATGTATCATTTTCAAAAAATTATCGATAGCAAATCTTGAAAATAATGAAAAAAGCAGTCGTTCACACTCTGCGGTACTGAATTTTTGCGTTATTTTCTGGCCTTACTATAAATTATACTCGTGCTATACCAATATTTCAATTCACAAATTCCTTGACATCCCCTCCGAAATCCCGTATACTAAACAATGCGCAGCCGGGGAGATAGCGGTGCCCTGTACCCGCAATCCGCTACAGCGGGGGTGATGCCAATCCGAGGGCTCTTTCATTGCGAAGCTGCCTTCTATAAGTGACGTTGACGTCTGGGTCTTACGCAACAGGACTCCATGAACCGTGTCAGGGCAGGAATGCAGCAGCACTAAGTGGAATCTCCTGTGTGCCGTGAGGGTGCCTGGGCCGAGTAGGCTGTAGGAGTAACGTTCGTGGTGAGAGTTCGAAGTGCGGCGCGCATAAAAAAGAAAATCCAAGGAAGCCTGAACCCCAGACTTCCTTTTTTCGTACAAAAAATAGAAACTCCCGCGCTTTCTTCCCCCGAACTATTGTGAGAACGAAAAAAATAGGGTATAATGTAAACATTCCATAATACTGCCAAGAAACAAGAAGCAGTCGTGAAAATCTAATAAAGAACAGGATGGGAAAAGTCATATGTTAAGAATTGGTCTGTTAACAAGCGGCGGAGACTGCCAGGCATTAAATGCGACCATGCGCGGAGTCGTAAAAGGCCTTGCAAACAATGTAAAAGATCTCGAAGTATACGGATTCATGAACGGCTATAAAGGCCTCATCTACAGCGATTACCGCATGCTCAGTGCAAAAGATTTTTCCGGTATATTAACACAGGGAGGAACTATTCTCGGAACCTCACGTCAGCCGTTTAAGCTGATGCGTACCCCGGATGCAAACGGTCTGGACAAAGTGGAAGCAATGAAGCATACCTACCACAAGCTCCTTCTGGACTGCCTTGTCATTCTTGGCGGAAACGGAACCCAGAAAACAGCAAACCTCTTGAGAGAGGAAGGACTGAATATTATCCATCTTCCGAAAACCATCGATAATGATATCTACGGAACGGATATGACCTTCGGTTTCTACAGTGCCGTCAATATTGCATCCGATGCGATCGACTGCATCCATACAACAGCCTCCTCTCACCAGAGAGTTTTTATCGTAGAGGTTATGGGTCATAAAGTAGGCTGGCTGACGCTGTACGCCGGAATCGCAAGCGGCGCAGACGTTATCCTGATTCCGGAAATTCCATACGATATTGAAAAAGTATGCGAGGCCATCAACAGACGAAAAGAGCGCGGAAGCGGATTCACCATTCTTGCCGTTGCCGAGGGTGCAATTGCAAAAGAAGACGCAGCACTTCCGAAGAAAGAGCTGAAAAAACGTCAGGAAGAAATCGCAAAGAAATACCCGTCCGTATCCTACAAGATCGCAGAAGAAATCGAGGCAAAGACAGGCATGGAAATCCGCGTCACCGTACCGGGCCACATGCAGCGAGGCGGCAGCCCGTGTCCGTATGACCGTGTCCTTTCCACAAGACTCGGATCCGAGGCAGCACAGCTTATTCTGGACAAACAGTACGGCTACATGGTCGGAATGGTCAACGGAAAAGTAAAGAAAATTCCGCTGGGCGAGTGCGCCGGAAAATTAAAGACCGTAGATCCGAATGCACAGGAAGTCCTGCAGGCAAAACGGATGGGAATCAGCTTCGGCGATTGATGCGTTCCCGAAAAAGGCAAGGAAAAAGAACGGAGGCCTTAAAGCAAGAACAACAAGGTCTCCGTTCTTCTGTTGCACTGCTGTCCAAAAGAAACTGCCGGCGGCAGGCTTCCATGCCGATGCAATAAAAGGAGAAAAATTTTATGAGCTATACTGCTCTGTACCGAAAATTCCGTCCTTCCACCTTTGAGGATGTAAAAGGACAGGATCACATTGTAACAACATTAAAAAATCAGATCCGCGCGGACCGCATCGGTCATGCGTATCTGTTCTGCGGAACCCGCGGAACAGGAAAAACGACGATCGCCAAGATTCTCGCCCGCTCGGTCAACTGCGAACATCCCGTGGACGGAAGCCCGTGCAACGAATGTCCGACGTGTAAGGCGATTCTGGCGGGCGTTTCCACGAACGTCATCGAGATCGATGCGGCATCGAACAACGGTGTCGACAACATCCGTGAAATCCGTGAGGAGGTAGCCTACCGGCCGACACAGGGACGGTATAAAGTCTATATCATCGACGAGGTGCATATGCTTTCTACCGGAGCGTTCAATGCACTCTTAAAAACCCTGGAGGAGCCGCCGTCCTATGTCATCTTCATTCTGGCGACCACAGAGGCAAACAAAATCCCGGTGACGATCCTTTCCAGATGCCAGCGGTACGATTTCCGCCGCATCACGATCGACACCATCGCGGCGCGTCTTGGTGAACTGATGGAAAAAGAGGGCGTGGACGTCGAAGAAAAAGCCATCCGCTACGTCGCAAAGGCGGGCGACGGCTCCATGCGAGACGCGTTAAGCCTCCTGGACCAGTGCATCGCCTTCTACCTCGGGCAGAAGCTGACGTACGATAAAGTTCTTGAAGTTCTCGGAACTGTTGATACCGAAATCTTCAGCCAGATGCTCCGCACGATCCTCGCCGGGGATGTAACGGGAAGCATCCGCACGCTGGAAACCCTTTTAAACCGCGGAAAAGAGCTGGGACAGTTCGTTACCGACTTTACGTGGTATCTGCGGAATCTGCTGTTGGTAAAAAGCGCAGATGAAACCGAAGAACTGCTCGACGTCTCTACAGAAAACCTGAAGCTCTTAAAAGAAGAGAGCACGATGGTAGACGATGAGACGCTGATCCACTATATCCGCGTTTTATCCGAGCTCTCCGGCCAGCTCCGCTATGCGGCGCAGAAGCGCGTGCTCGTTGAGGTGGCGCTCGTCAAACTCTGTAAACCGCAGATGGAGCAGAACATCGAATCCGTGCTGGAACGGCTTAGGATTCTCGAAGAAAAAATGGAGCGCGGAATCCCGATGATGGTGACAAATGCACCGGGAACAGGAAACGGCAGTGCAGGAGGCTCCGGAGCGGCCGGAGACGGCTATGCGGCGGCAGAAACACCGCAGAGTGCACCGGCACCAGTGAAAGCTGCACCGGCGGATTTACAGCGCATCAGCGCGTCCTGGAAGGCAATTGTCGGCCAGACAAGCGGCATGTTCCGCCAGTTTCTGCAGAGCGCCGTTCCGAAATACAACAGCGAGACGGGCGACGCCAAACTGTTTGTTGAGTTTGCAGACCAGCTCGCATCCATCTACGTTGAGCGGCCGGAGGCAGCCGATGAGATCCGCACCATTATTGAACAGATGACTGGAAAAACCGTAGAGGTCCAGCTCATTTTAGCAGACCAGCATGCAAACGCCGCGCTCTCCACGATTTCCGTGGATGATGCACTGACGCAGGCGATTCATGGAATCCCGGTCGAGGAGGACGACGAGAGCGACTTCGACGACGGGGAAGAATAAATTAAAAACAAATTTTTCAGGAGGATATTACCCATGGCAAAAAGAGGAGGATTCCCGGGAGGAATGCCGGGCAACATGAACAATCTGATGAAGCAGGCTCAGAAAATGCAGAAGCAGATGGAAGAGAACCAGAAAGCACTGGAGGAGAAAGAGTTCACTGCGACAGCAGGCGGCGGAGCCGTAGAAGTAACCATTTCCGGTAAAAAAGAAGTAACCAAAGTTAAAATCAGCGAAGATGCCGTAGATCCGGACGACGTAGAAATGCTCGAGGATCTGATCATGGCAGCAACCAACGAAGCACTGCGCAAAGTTGAGGACGAGGCAGCCAAAGCTATGGGCAAACTTGCCGGCGGACTCGGCAGCATGGGCGGAGGATTCCCGTTCTGATGGATTACTACAGCGGATACATCAATCAGTTGATCGAGCAGCTGTCCCATCTGCCTGGCATCGGTGTGAAAACCGCACAGCGACTGGCCTTTCATATTATGAATATGCCAGCCGACCAGGCAAAACGGCTGGCCGATTCGATCACAGAAGCAAAATCCCACGTCCAGTACTGCAAGTGCTGCCAGACCCTGACCGACAAAGAGCTGTGCCCGATCTGCGCAAATGTCAAGCGCGACCACAGCGTGATCATGGTGGTGGAGACGACGCAGGATCTTGCGGCATATGAAAAAACCGGAAAATACGACGGCGTTTACCACGTCCTGCACGGGGCCATCTCCCCGATGCTGGGGATTGGGCCGGACGACATCCGGTTAAAAGAGCTGATGCAGCGCCTCCAGGGCGATGTCTCGGAGGTTATCGTTGCCACGAACTCCAGCCTGGAGGGCGAGACAACGGCCATGTACATCAGCAAGCTGATCAAGCCGACCGGCATCAAGGTGACGCGGATTGCAAGCGGTGTTCCGGTGGGCGGCGATCTGGAAAATATTGACGAAGTCACCCTTCTGCGTGCGTTAGAGGGCAGAACGGAGCTGTAATTATGGGCAGAAAAAAAGTGACATCCAGTGATGTCGCAGCAGCCTCAGGCGTATCCCAGGCGACGGTCTCCATGATCCTGAACCGGCGGGAAAACGTTTCGTTCTCGCGGGAAACCGTAGAAAAAGTGGAGGCGGCGGCAAAAGAGCTGGGCTACCAGATTCCGCGGCGGAAGATGAGAAGAGAGTCGAACGGCAACAAGCTGATCGTCGTCTTCTGTCCGACGCTGACGAATCCTTACTATGTGATGCTGCTGCACGGCATCGAAGAAGTTGCAAAAGAGAAGAATTACGGGGTCTTTGTCTGCAATACGCAGAGGGACCTGAAAATCGAAGAGAATTATCTTCGGATGATGAAGAGTGTGCGCCCGCGCGGCATTATCTACACCTGCAATCCGAGCAGAAGCTGCAAGGAAAAAGTGGAGGAGCTGGCCGCGGAGATTCCGCTTGTCATCATCAACAACCGAGAAGAACTGCTGGAAATTGATGCGGTCGAGCTGAACAATGCAAAACCCGGCAGGCTGATGGCACGCCACCTGCTGGAACTGGGACACCGGCATGTGGCGTTTGTTTCACCTCCGCTGACTTCCAAACAGGGCCAGCGCCTGAAACGCGTGGAGGGCTTTGTGCGCGAGTTTGAGGAGGCAGGATACGGCGACGGCGTGATCGTCAAATCGGCGGATGAGGACCTCGACGAGGTGATCCCGAGCATGGATTCTGAGTACAAGATGGGCTATTATCTGACGAAGGAACTGCTGCGGGAGGACAAGAACCTTACGGCAATCGTCGGCATGAATGATATGATCGCGTTCGGGATCATGGACGCCGTGCTCGAGAGCAAACTGCGCATTCCGGCGGATATTTCCGTAGTGGGATGTGACAACACTGTCTATTCCAGCTTCCGCTCGATTTCCCTGACGACGATCGACCACTATGTGCCATTGAAGGGCCGCGATGCGTGCGATATCATCCTGCGGAAAATCCAGTCTCTTCGGGAAAGCCAGGACGGCAATGAACCCTTAAGCACGTATCATGTCGAGTATGAGCCGAAACTGATCGTGCGGCGCAGCACTTCGTATGCAAGAACCGAAAAATTAAAAAATAAATAGGACGGCTGAAATTATTATTAATAATTTTGAATAAAACAGCTCTGACGCAAACCGGGAAAACACAAAGAAAAGGAAAAACCGGAAAAAATGAGAAAAAATCCGCCAGAATAATTTATAAAATAGTATTTATAAATAATAAAATTAATTAATAAAAATGAGGCAGACTTGACGGAAAAACCAAACATATCTATACTGGAGATAACAGAAAAACGGAGCCGTTCTGCGGAAAACAACAGGCCCCGAAACCTTACGAAAGTATGAATATGGGAGGAAAAACAACATGAGATTTTTCATCGACACAGCAAAAGTAGAGGACATTAAAAAAGCAAACGACATGGGCGTTATCTGCGGCGTTACCACCAACCCGTCCCTGATCGCAAAAGAAGGACGTGACTTCAAAGAGGTCATCAAAGAGATCACCGAGATCGTAGACGGACCGATCAGCGGCGAGGTAAAAGCTACCACAACAGATGCAGAAGGCATGATCAAAGAAGGCCGTGAGATCGCAGCCATCCATCCAAACATGGTTGTTAAAATCCCGATGACCGTAGAAGGACTCAAAGCTGTTAAAGTTCTGAGCGCAGAGGGCATCAAGACAAACGTAACCCTGATCTTCTCCGCAAACCAGGCACTTCTGGCTGCAAGAGCAGGTGCAACTTATGTTTCCCCATTCCTTGGAAGACTCGATGACATCAGCACCCGCGGCGTTGATCTGATCCGTGAAATCGTTGAGATCTTCGACGTAGCCGGCATCGACACCGAGATCATCGCAGCAAGCGTCCGCAACCCGATCCACGTAACCGACTGCGCACTGGCTGGTGCAGACATTGCAACTGTTCCATACAACGTAATCGTGCAGATGACCAAACATCCTCTGACCGACGCCGGAATCGCAAAATTCCAGGCTGACTACAAAGCTGTATTCGGCGAATAAGACCTAAACATGATTGCATAAAAGCTGGAAATATGGTATTGTGAACGAAGTGAACAATAGCGATATTTCCAGCTTTTGATTCCGATCCAACTAAACAAGGAGAAAAGACATGAACAAGTTAGAACTTCAGAAGACGGCCAATGAGATCCGCAAAGGGATCGTCAGCGGCGTTCATGCAGCAAAGGCCGGCCATCCGGGCGGATCTCTGTCTGCAGCCGATATTTTCACGTATCTGTATTTTGAAGAAATGAACGTGGATCCGAAAAATCCAAAAGATCCGGACCGCGATCGTTTTGTACTTTCGAAAGGCCACACAGCGCCGGGACTCTACGCAGCACTGGCTGAAAAAGGTTACTTCCCGAAAGAAGACCTGCTGACCCTTCGTCACCTTGGCTCTTACCTGCAGGGACATCCGGATATGAAACATATCCCGGGCGTTGATATGTCAAGCGGTTCCCTCGGACAGGGAATCTCCGCAGCAGTCGGAATGGCACTCGGTGCAAAACTGCAGAACAAAGCATTTCGTGTTTATACACTTCTTGGCGATGGTGAAATCCAGGAAGGTCAGGTCTGGGAGGCAGCCATGTTTGCCGGAGCAAAACATCTGGACAACCTCGTTGTGATCGTAGACAACAACGGACTTCAGATCGACGGAAACGTAGCAGATGTCAACAGTCCGTACCCGATCGACAAAAAATTCGAGGCATTCAACTTCCACGTAATCAACGTAGCGGACGGCAACGATTTCGATCAGCTGAAAGCTGCATTTGATGAGGCGCGCACCGTAACAGGCATGCCGACCGCCATCATCACAAAGACCGTAAAAGGAAAAGGCGTTTCCTTCATGGAGAACCAGGTAGGCTGGCACGGAAAAGCTCCGAACGATGAAGAGTACGCAATTGCTATGGCAGAACTGGAAAAGGCAGGTGAAGCGTTATGTCAGAAGTAAAGAAAATCGCAACAAGAGAAAGTTACGGTAATGCACTGGTTGAACTTGGCGCAGAGCATGACAATCTGATCGTACTCGACGCTGACCTTGCAGCAGCAACCAAGACCGGTGTGTTCAAAAAAGCATATCCGGACCGCCACATCGACTGTGGTATCGCAGAATGTAATATGATGGGAATCGCTGCCGGTCTTTCCACCACAGGCATCGTTCCGTTCGCAAGCACCTTCGCGATGTTTGCCGCAGGCCGTGCGTTTGAGCAGGTGCGCAACTCCATCGGATACCCGCATCTGAACGTAAAAATCGGTGCTACCCATGCCGGAATTTCCGTAGGAGAAGACGGCGCAACACATCAGTGCAACGAGGATATCGCCCTGATGAGAACCATCCCGGGCATGGTCATCCTGAACCCGGCAGATGATGTAGAGGCAAAAGCCTGCGTGAAAGCAGCTTATGAATACAACGGACCGGTTTACCTTCGTTTCGGACGTCTGGCAGTGCCGGTGATCAACGACAGACCGGATTACAAATTTGAGCTCGGAAAAGGCGTTGTTCTTCGTGAAGGCAAGGATGTCACCATCGTTGCAACAGGCCTTTGCGTAAGCTCCGCTCTGGAAGCAGCAGAGAAACTTGCCGCAGACGGCATTGATGCCAAGATCATCAACATCCACACCATCAAACCGCTGGATGAGGAGCTGATCGTTGCAGCAGCAAAAGAGACTGGCAAAGTCGTAACCGTAGAAGAGCACTCGGTGATCGGAGGACTTGGAAGCGCAGTCTGCGACGCACTGGCAGAGAAATGCCCGGTTCCGGTGAAGAAAATCGGTGTACAGGACGTCTTCGGAGAGTCCGGCCCGGCAGCCGCTCTTCTTGCAAAATACAAACTCGACGGCGAGGGCGTTTACGAGCAGGTAAAAGAGTTCTGTAAATAAGATTTTTCGAAATAAATGACAAAAGAAAACAGGCAGAGGCTACACCGGAAAACGGTGCGGTCTCTGCCTGTTTTGTTGTCTGCAGTTTTTCTTAAAGCAGAAGTTCGCTTGTCCCGGCCGCCTCAAGTTCCCGGCAGGCGAGCAGGATTCCCTGCGAGATGGATTCCGCCATATGGAAAATCGTGGCAAGCCGGGTTGTCTGCAGAAGAAGCTGTTCAAAACTGCCCGATACATTCACAATGCCTGTGATAAAAATATCCCCGACCTCGGGCAGCGTCTTCCCTGCCCCCGCGCCCGGCCGGATCGCCCCGTTTCCGATCGTGATATATCCCTGATGACGCCGCGAACCAAGCGAAGCATCGATCGCAACGAGCAGTGCCTCCGGGTGGCGGGAATGGATGTACGAAATCCGGTCCGGTAGATTCAGGGCGTGCACCGGGTCATCCAGCGTTCCATAGACATGAAAAACGCGGCTGCAGTACGGCGAAAGCTGGTACCCGATCAGCGGTCCTAAGGAATCCCCAGTGATCCGGTCGCTTCCGATGCAGAGAAATACCAGTTCACGGAACATGCGTCCGTCCTTTTGAATGCAGTAAGAAAACAGCGACGCCAGCTCTTCGCTGGCGCTGCGGCTTCGCTCATTGATGTAGTAAACTTCGGCGTCTTTTTTTCGAAACATGACCGGTACCTGCCTTTCAGAAGAATCATCCACAGTTTAACCGTATATGGTATAAACTATTCCTGCAATGAAAAAAACATGACATGCCCTCCGGTGCAGAAAAACGGGAAAACAGTCGGAAAAAACCGTGACAGCCCTGCCCCAAAACGATCTTTTTCGCGGAACATCCGTGATAAAGTAGGCAAAAAGGGGTGAAAAGCATGATTGAGATTGTCTATAAAGAAAACAAAGAGCAGGCGAACGGCAACGAAGGATACTTTCATCTGCCGAAAAATATCCGCCAGGTCGGTGATACGAACGGCAGGGAGCGGATTTATCTGGAAGATTATGTCGGAACCTTTCTGAAAAAATATTTTTCCGCACCGGAGGGACGTGCCGCCATGCTGTTCGGCGAATTTAAGTGGGCGGACGGAATTTCCTACTTTTTTATCCGCAGCGCGGCCGCGATTCATACGATGGAGCCGGCGCCGGATCACCTGGTCTTCGATGATGCAGTATGGACGGAGGTCCACGATGTGATGGAAAAATATTTCAAAAACCAGCAGATCCTCGGCTGGGCACTTTCTCTTCCGGGATACGGGGAGGATCTGAATGAACAGATCATCCGAGCGCATCTGAACCACTTCGGCGGAAATGACAAGACGCTGTTCCGCGTCAACGGACAGGAAAAAGAGGAAACCTTCTATACGTACGAGGGCGGCACCCTGCGGAGCACGGGAGGCTTTTACATTTATTATGAAAAGAATGAGCCGATGCAGTCGTATCTGATCGATCAGAATCAGAACCGGTCGATCGAAAACGGAGAGAGCGTGCCCGACCGCGCGGTCAGCGATTTTCGGAAGATGATTGAGGAGAAGAGCGGGGAGGAGCCGGAACACGATCACAGAAAGCCGATCCTCTATGCGATGACAGCATGCGCGGCTGCGGCGCTTCTTGTAACGGTGACGCAGAAATACGGAGATGCGCTGCCGTTTCCGGGGAAAACAAAGGAGCAGACGGTAGCAGTGGCGGGAAACGTACAGGGAGAGAAGACACAGACGGCGGAGAGTGCAGCGGAAGCATCAGCGGCGGAAGAGGGAAACACAGGGGAAAATACTTCGACGCCGGAAAGCACAGGAACGGAACTGGAAACGGAAAATGAGAGCGGGAGCGCGGCGGTAAGTGAGGAGCAGAATTTATCCGGAACGGATCCGGCAGGCAGCGGAGAGCAAAGCACATCCGGCGGGGAGCAGACTGGTGCAGCGGAGAACAATACCGGTACGGCGCAGACAGATCCAGCACCGGGAGCAGAGCCATCGTCCGCCCCGGGAACTGCTTCCGGCAGTGAGACGGCAGAAACCGCCGCACAGGTCTGGCAGGAGTACACCGTACAGAAGGGGGACAGCCTCTCGAAAATCAGTGAGAGATATTACGGAACGATGAGCAGAGTGAAAGATATCTGCGAACTGAACCAGATCGCGGTGGAAGATCTCATATATGCGGGGCAGAAAATATACCTCCCAAAATAGAGAAAAATATGGTACACTAGAGCGGAATCAAACTGCGGCCGAAAGGGCGGCAGAAAATAAGTCCGAAAAGAACATAAGGGGAATGAAAATGGACGGAAAAAACAGAGAAGAACAGGAGAACGGAGCAAAAGTCCGGGATCTTGAGGAGTATAAAGCAGAAAACAGAAAAAGAAAACGCAGACGCCGGATCACCGTTGGAATCCTTGCAGGAGCCATTCTCGCGGCCGGAATTGGTACAGGGGTATGGCTTCAGCTGCGTACTTTTCAGGGATACGACACAGTACAGGCAACAGAGACCGAGGACATCGATACGTATATGTTTCAGAAATCCGGAAATAAGATCGTGCGCTACGGTATCGACGGCATCGAACTGCGCGACCGGAAAAATCAGACCCTCTGGAGCGATCATTATACCATGGAAAATCCGCAGATGATATCCTGCGGCGATGCAATTGCCATTTACGATAAAAACGGAACCAAAATTGTTGTATACGATGCCGATGGAAAGGCCGGCGAAATTACCGCGTCGTATCCGATCGTGAAAGCATCCATTGCAGGCCAGGGCGTCGTTGCGGCGATTCTGGAAAACAACGGGGAGAGCTGGATCAAATACTATAATACCGATGGAACGGAGATCGCCTCCTCTCACCCGAACATGGACAGCCCGGGCTATCCGATGGATCTCTCACTTTCTGCGGACGGACTCTGGATGGCGGTTTCCTACGCTTACGAAGACGGCGGCAAGATGAAATCACAGGTCGCTTTCTACAATTTCGGAAGCAGGGGCGAGGATCTGGTGGACAATCTTGCAAGCTCATCGAGCTACACCGATATGCTGTGCCCACAGATCGAAACCGCGGGAACATCCTCATGGGTTGCCTTCTTTGACAACGGCTTCCGCGTTTATGAAGGAACAAACAAGCCGAAGGAAACGGTGAGCGTATCGGAAGATGGAGAAATTTTAAGCTGCGCGTATGCGGACGACCGCGTGGTTCTGATTCTGCGCGGGGAGAGTGACGATCATCCTTACCGGATGAAAATCTACAATCTGAAAGGAAAGCAGCTTGCGGATGAAAATCTGGATTTCTATTACCAGAACCTTCAGATAGAAGAAAAACAGATTCTGCTGACGAACCGGCAGGAGCTGTGTGTATATACCTTAAATGGAAGAAAGAAGTACAGCGGCGTGGTCAGCGAAACACAGATTCACGAGATCCTCGGCATGGGGCAGAACCGGTATCTGCTCGCGGAGGAGGACGGCGTTTCGATGATCCGGCTGAAATAGGAGAAGAAAAACATGAATTGGCTGAGATACGTATTACTTGCGGTGTGTATTCTTTCCGCGCTGGCTGGATATCGAAAGGGGCTGGTCCGGACAGTGCTGTCCATGGTGTCCCTGATTCTGGTGACAGGACTGGCGATCTGGATGAATCCGTATGTGACGGATGTGCTGAATGAGCGGACGGAGCTGCCGCAGTATGTGGAGAAGAAATGCTTAGAGACATTTGAAAACAATGAATTTCTGTCGGGGGAAAACCAGGATGTGCAGAAGAAATGGCTGGAGAGCATGGGCGTGCCGGAGGAGCTGGTGAACCAGATTCTCGGAAGCGGCGCGGTGCGGGAGTACCAGGAGGAACAGCTGCACAGTTTGGCATCCTACGCGGCGAAGGCGGTATCGGAAAAGATTATGAAAGGGATTGCTTTCTTTCTGACGCTGGTGCTTGCCGTTGTTTTCGTGACGATTGCGGTGAAAATTGTGGAATTGATTGCGGAGATTCCGGGGATCAGCTTTTTGAACCGCATGGGAGGAGCAGGACTTGGTGTCGTGCGTGCGGTGCTGTGGATCTGGATTTTCTTTGCGGTGGTGTACTGCTTTCAGGCGACACACTGGGGGAATGTATGCATGAAGCAGATCCAGGGCGATATGGCGCTGGCATGGATTCGGGAGAATAATCCGGTGCTGATGCTGTTGAAGAATGTATTATAAGATGAGAAAAAACGGTTCCTTGTGGGGCCGTTTTTTGGTGGGAGGGGGGACGAGGAAAAGCGGGCGTCGTGTGGGCGGCGGATGCGGTGGGAGGGGAGAAACGTGCCGGGGTGCGGGGCTGTGATTTGGGTGGGGCGGAGACCTTGGCGTGGATGGGACGGAACGGGGGAGCACCGAGACAATTCGTCAGGAAAACTGATGTTTTCCCGACTCAGTGTCTCTTGAAATCCGGCTTTGTGAGCCGGATTTCATCTCCCCCGTTCCGTCCCGTCCGCGTCAGGTTCCGCTCCCACCCAAATCAATGCCCCGCGCCCCGGCACGTTTCTCCCCTCCCACCGCATCCGCCGCCCACACGCCGACCGCTTTTTCTCTGAAGTTGAGAGCGGAAGAATCTGCTAGATAGAAGGGGATAAGAATGGAAATGAAAGAACAAATAGGATATTAGTGGAAAAAGTTGAGAGTTGTGGAAAATATGGGGGTTGAACTGATATGAAAAGAAATATCTATAAATATACGTATTTATATAAAAAAAATTACATGTTTTTGTGAAAAAAATATTTATGTGAATTTATAATGAATAAAAACTGAAAATATGTACAAAAAGCACATTGAAAAAAGAAGAAATATAGATATAATGTAAGTATGTAGACGAAAAAGAAAAGCTGAACAAGACTATTTGCATATGAAAAATAAAAAAAACGATGGAAAATATGTAATTATAGATGACGGGACAGCAGGGGGACTGTTTCTGAGTGAGAATGAATACTATGTTGATGAGAATAAAAAAGTTGTTTTGTGCAATTCTGAAAAAAAAGATAATCTGTTTAGAAAGAGATATAAACTAACACATGGCGATAAGTGTTATAGTATCATCAAATATTTTTGCCCAGAGGTAGAATTTATCTCTATAAAAATTATGGAAACAGGGGAAAGAGGTAGCATTGATTCATTCAAAGCGGCGTTAGAATGGTGCTTAAAAGAAAAGATAAAACTTGTGCATATGAGTGTTGGAACAACAAATTATATAGATGCAAAAAAGATAGAAAATATTATAAAACAAATGGTTTCTAATAAAATGATATTATGTGCAGCGCTATCAAATACAAACTTTCCTACATGGCCGGCATGCTTTGATGGGGTTTTCGGGGTAAGAAATTATATTGCTAAATTGCAGGAAAAAGAAATTTCGGTGTCTAAATCATTTCCTTTTTCGGAAATGAATTCGATACAGTTAAATTTTGATGACGTTTTAAAGAAGATTGTTGGGAAAGAATACAAATCAAATAGTTTTGCAGCTCCGATTATTACTGTGCTTTTGATATGTTATTTAAGGAAAAATAAAAAAGGTTCATACCAAGATGCAAAAAAATTTATTATGAATCATATAAACAAATGTATCTATGAAAAAGAATTGGAATGGAATGGGATTGTGAATAATAAAGCGTGGTCAATTCCGATAATTTTAACACGTACTGTTATTGGGGCAAAGTTGTTATATGAGTGTTTTGGGAAGGAAGACTATGAGTGTATAGTATTAACATCAGAAAAGAACCTAAAAGAGTCTTGCGTGGCAGAAATTCCATTAGAATTTTATACGCATGGGAATGTGACAGAGACGTTAATAATGGCAGTAAATACAATATACAATCCAGATGTGCTTATTATTCAAACGGATAAAAATATATTTGAAAGTAATAGTTTGATAGATTTTGAGGTTTTTGATAAAAAAGGATGGAATGTGAAAACAAGGATGGAGCAAATGCAGTTTGAAAATTGTTATAACGCATATAAATGGATAATAATGCAACTTTTAGACGACTAAAATTTACTGGATTACTTTTGCGATCGCAATGGGTAATAAAATTATGCTCGAAGGGAGGTATTCAAATGAAGAAAACGCTTAAAAAGAAAGAACATAAGGGAAGAAATAATGTGAGTGTTTATGCAAATGGACCGTGTTCATGCACATGCTTTTCTACGTGTGGGTCTGCCTATGTTCAGAAAGCTCAGGCGCAGAATCAGTTATACACAAGTGTATTTGGATCTAATGCTAATCACTAAAATGTAAGAAAGATGAGGGTTGCTACAGTGTTAATTAGTGGTAGTCCTCATTTTAATTAGAGGATAAGTTTAAAAGTTGATTTAAGCATTATAAAAAATCGTTTAAGAATATGGCTAGAAGTATTATAGATCCTTTGAAATAGCGTTTGTTAAAATGTTGATATGTTTGTTGTAGAGTAAAAATGCTGACAATAGTAGATTTGATGAAAGAGAATAGAAATGATAGAAGAAAAAGTGAAAGATATATTAAAGAAATATAGAAATTTAGAACAGAAAAAAGACTGGAAAAATCAAAAGCTTTTAGGAAATGATCTAAAATTCAGCGCAAGAGATTTGATAAATGTATATGTGGAGTTAGAAAAAGAATTTGATATTCATTTTAAGGAAAAAGATATTGTGGCTGGAAAATTTGATACATTTGATGACATAATAAAATTGATTAACAAAGAAATAGCATATAAAACAAGAGGAAAAGAACATGCATAAACCATTTATTCATTGTTTCAAAACTGCAAAAGAATATTATGTATATGATGTGAATACTGATAAAATTATTCAGGTGTCTTTCGAAACATATAATTTTTTGGAAAACAATATTTGGGATGAAAAAGCGGAAAGAGAAATAGAAAAGCTAATAAATGAAGGATATTTGAAAAGAACGCGGGTAGAAGAGGTAAAACATTTTGCTACGGACTTTTTAGAATCTTATTTAGAAAATAGAATGAATCAGTTAGTTTTGCAAGTGACACAAAAATGTAATTTGCGTTGCAGTTATTGTGTTTATTCTGGTGATTACAAAAATAGAAATCATAGTCAAAAAGAAATGAGCTGGGAAACTGCAAAAGAAGCAGTAGATTATTTGTATGGGCATTCGATGTCTAGCGAAGACATATATATATCATTTTATGGCGGAGAGCCATTATTAATGTTCAGATTGATAAAAGAAGTAGTTGAGTATGTGAAGAGAGAATATTGCCAAAGAACGGTACATTTTAATTTGACCACTAATGGAACGTTGTTTACACCAGAAATTGTTCAGTATTTTATTAAAAATAATATACAAATTATGTTTAGTTTGGATGGGCCTAAAGAAGTGCACGATAAAAATAGAATATTTGCAGGAAGTAATAGAGGATCATTTGAAAAATTGAGAGATAGCATGAAAATGATATATAGTATGGACAGAAAATATTATAAAAAAAATGTGTCTTTCAACACAGTGTTAGATCCCCAAAATGAGTTAAGAACAATATATGAGTTTTTGGATAAAGATAGGCTGATTTCGAAAAATTTGAGTAGAATATCTGTTTTGAATGATAATTATACGGATAAACAATGTGAATTTAGCGGAGAATTTGTTGAAGAACAGGAATATGAATATTTTAAATGTTTTCTTTCAAAATTAAAACGAATTAATGAAAAATTTGTGGCTAGAGCAGTAAAAGAAGAATTTGATAATGAAATGAGAGAAATTAAACAACATGAGGAAAAAATGCAAGAAGAGATTTCAAAGGTAAATCATCATAGTGGTCCCTGTATTCCAGGCGCGAAAAAAATTTTTGTAACAGCAGAAGGAAATATATATCCGTGTGAGCGAGTGAGTGAAATATCAGAAGTTTCCAAAATAGGTGATATAAAAAAAGGAATAGATAAAAACAAAGTGTTAAATTTGCTAAATATAGAACGATATTCGCAAGACCGGTGTAAGGATTGTTGGGCATATCAACATTGCACAATTTGTATAGCATGTGCAGATGACACTAAAAATATTTCAAATAAAGAAATAGAAAAACATTGCTGGAAGGTTAGAGGGGGATTTGAAGAGGCAATGAAAAATTACTGTACTTTAAAAGAACTTGGTTATAAATTTGAGGAGTATGAATGAAAATGTTAAAAAGAGTAGGTATATTTCCGGTAGATCAAGAAAGTATAACACTATTTGAGAACATACATGAATGTAGATATGGTGAAATTATGCATATTGCTTCAATAAAAGCATGGGGACTTTGCGGGAAAAAAATTCAACGTTGTGATGGTAGTGAGATAATAATAGAGGAGGGAATAGGTAATATTATAAAAGAATGTGAAGTGTTAATTCTTCTTGAAAGTTGGCACGATGCATCGCCTGAATATATAAAGAGCGTGGTGAAAACAGCAAAGCAGAAATCCATAACGATAGTTTCTATTAATAATATCAGGAACAGTTTAGAGATAGATCAGCATTATGAAAATGTCGTTGTTGCTAAAAAATTAAAAATTCAAAAAAAGTGTGACGATTTAAGAGTAAGAAAGATAAATATTCCGGTTATTTGCGTTTTGGGTTTGACACAAAATAGTGGAAAATTGAAAATGGAATTAGAACTGCAAAAATGTTTGAAACAAAAAGGATATAAAGTTGCAGCAATTGTTTCTGGATTAAATGGATTAATTGGGAAAGATACATTTTGCTTTGAAAAGAAATATTTAAATGGGAAAAATAGGAATGAAGAGATAATTATAAATATAAATGCGGCTGTAAAGCGGTTAGAACAAGATTATGATATTGTAATTGTTGGGATACCAGGAGCATGTCTCTCGTTTAATCCACAATATTCTAATGATTTTGGCATTACTACACAATTGTTTATGTGTGCAATAGAACCAGATTATAGTGTTTTGATGCTACCATATATGCGCTATGAAGAAGCGTTTATTAGTCATGTTAAAGATGAGGTTCAAAAAAGATATGATATTACAATTAATGATATTGGAATATCAGAATTTGCAATTGATATGGATGCGAGTTTTGAACAAAAAAAGATGTGTTTTTTAAAATTAATTGACAAGGAAAGGGATTTTGAGCATTTGAAAAAAATATCAGTTGTTGATATTAAAAGTGATTCTCAAATAGAAAAATTGAGCGATAGGATTATTTGGACACTTGAAAATTAAACATAAGCTTGTCGCATTTTGAAATATATAGGGGGAAGAAAGAATATGTTGAAAAGAGCAAGCAGAAAATTAAGAAGTACTCCTGCGAAAACATTGATGTATATCATACTGTTTTTAGTACTTTTCCTGGCGATATTTTCTATGCTGATGATTGGAATTGCAAGTGGAAATAAAGTGAAAAGAGCACAGGAAACATTGGCCAACTCTATTACTCTGCGCGGGCCGGCCGAGGGAGAAGCTGGAAAATCATGTACTGTATATGCGATCCCGTCCGCAATCGTAGAAAAGTTCATTGACAGCAATTATGTTCAGGGGTACACCATGGAAGCGGGAACATATTGGCTTGATCCGGTGGATACGGAAACATATATCAGCGAGGAGACACAACAGCGCCTAAAAGGTTATCTGAAAGATTCAGGCATGTATACGATGACGGCTGTTGGAACACTGGACTGCGCATACGATACCTATTTTCTGGCAAAGGGTTACAGGATTGTGGAAGGAAGCGGACTGAGCTACGGAGAACGGGGCAAATACGAAGCTGTGGTAGGAGAAAAATACGCCGAAAAAAATCATCTCCATGTGGGCGATACTGTTAAATATAAAATGGAGCAGGGAACGATCGAATACTATAAAGTAAGTGCCCCGGAAGAAATTAGTTTCAAAATTCGAGGCATTTACAGAACTCCAGAGGTTTATCAGTCCGATTCCGTTGTGAATGACTGGCACAATAATTTAATTTTTATTCCACTGGATATTTTCTGCGAGTATTCTATGAAAGCATTAAAAATTCAAAATGTGGGATTTAATACAGTTACGGTCTATTTGAAAGATACAAAATCAGTTGAACCATTCATAGAAGAAACAAAAAACAAAATAAAAATAGGAAGTGTGGATGATGTTGTACAGACCGATGAAAATGGAATACGTTCCAGCGTAAAGCCAATGGTAATATCACAGCAGGATTTGGAATCTGGAGAATGGTCCTATCAGTTGATTCGAAACAAGGAATGGTATGAGATGGTTGCGAAACCTGTTGAAAAATTGAATCGTCTGATAGGATATATGATCGTAGGATTTGTGACTGCCGGAATTTTACTGTTCGGCATTCTGACCAGCCTGTCAGTCAAAGGGCGAAAACGTGAGATTGGAATTTTACTTTCGATGGGGGAACACAGAAAAAGGATTTTAGGACAGTTCGTTTTGGAGAATTTGGTTCCGGTTTTGATTGCCCTGGTTTTTGCGGCGCTGTGTGCGACACCAACAGCAGAGTATTTCGCAGATCGGATGATTTCGAATCAGGCTGAGAAAGTGGAGCAGGAAAATGAAGATCTGTCGGGAAATATTAAAAACGCGCTCCCGACAAGCGAAATAGCTGCGTATGAATCAACGGGAGTAACTGTTGATACGGATTTGTCCATTGAGTGGAACTGGAAAATCATGACGGGGATGATTCTTGGTATTTTAGATCTTTTCCTTTTGATATTAATTCTGCAAGTCGGCAAAATAACTAGAGAAAGCCCGGCATCTATATTGCTGGACAGAAAGTAGGTGTTCATGAAGAAAAAAAGAATGATAATGATCGTAGCGATGGTTCTGGTGCTGGTATGGCGGGAAGACGTTTTTGCAGTGGAATCTGGAACGACACAGGTTTCGCTACAGGCAGACTGGCTCCAAGAGGGAGATTACCAGTATAGCGTGGAAGAAGATGAAACTGTAACTTTACGAAACTATATCGGGACGGAAAGCGTGATTGTCACACCGAAAGAAGTAGGTGGGAAAGAAGTGACGAGAATCGGAGATTCCTGCTTTTTGAGAAAAACGGATCTTCGGGCAGTGCAGATATCCGAAGGCATTGTTGAAATCGGGGAATCTGCCTTTGCGGAAGATGGTCAGTACAGTGATACAACTGCTGGGTTTATCAGCATTGTAATGCCAAAAACACTAAAAAAGGTAGGAAAAAGCGCATTTCAGGGAACTAGAATCACACAGATTTATTTTTATGATGGTTTAGAGAGCATTGGTGATAATGCCTTTATGTATTGCTCTTCTTTGTCAAAAATACGGATTCCAGATAGCGTGGAGAAAGTAGGACAATTTTTATTTTTGGGAGCTGGAAAACCCTATGAAGAAAGTCAAGATAGTGCGATGAAGATTTTTGGCGGAAAAATAGCGGAAGAACTTGCAAAAGATAATCAAAGAGCCGAATATGGTGGTGAAGAAATGCAGGAAATTTCGATCCAGTATTGGCTTGAGAAGAAGGAGAATGAAACGAAAGAAGAGGTTATAGGACAAAAATATTTTGATAAAAATGATACAGGCTTTGAAAAAGTATTTTTTAAGGCTCCTTCGAGTGGAGAAAAGCAAAGTGGGAAAATAGTCTGGATGGACATATTTCTTGGGGTGTGTATGGTTGGACTAATAGGAATCAGTGTTTGCTTAAAGGATTAAAAATATTATATTTGTGAACAATGAAGAAAATAATAGAGAATAATAAATGTTTATATTTTTTAAAAGAGTTACTCAAATATAAAAAAGAAATAGGTATTTTGAGTATAAGCACTATTGTTTCTACAGTAACTGTATTTCTGCAACCATTATTGATAAAACAGATCACAGACATCGGAATACTCGAAAAAAATATGCCCCAAATTGTTAATGGAGTAGCCGGTTTATTTGTTTGTGTGCTGGTATATTTAATGATTGAAGTTGTGCAGGCAAAAACTTTTGCAGAAATACATAATTCATTCTATAAGAACTTGTATTGCAATGTATTTCGAAAATTATTGCATTTAAAAAAACATTATTTTCAAATGAAAAATAGTATGGAAATAGTGCAAATGTTACAATGCGATGTATCTCAGGTTGCGTCTATGACAGATAGATATGTAGTGATGAGCTTTTCGTATGTTTTTCGTGTAATTAGTGGACTTGCTGGACTTATGCTGTTGAGTCCTGAACTGTTATGCATTGTAGTGATAGTAATTCCAGTGAAATACGTGTTAGTAAAATGTCTTGCTAAAAAGCGTGAGAAAAACATGAAAATGTATATTCAAGTTGAGCAACAATTTGGAGGATGGCTTGGCGATACAATTAATACTGTGGAAGAAATTAAATTGTGGAATCTATATGAATTAAGAAAATGCGAATTTTTAAAACAGATTTGTAAATCGTTAGCGGTTGAAATGAAAGGAACCATGATTGAGACATGGAATATTTTTGGGGATGCTGTTTTAGAGTGGGGTGTAACAATTCTTATTTATTTAGTTGGTGGATATTTGGTGTTCGTGGGAAAAATTTCCATAGGTTCAGTTTTTGCTTTTGTTTCTTATTCTAGTTATGTTACAAGACCGGTAAATAGTTTAATTGATCTGCGTATGCATTTTGCAAGTGTCAAACCGTCCGCTGAACGACTTTATACATTTTTGAATATGGAAGAGGAACGAAGTGGAAGTAAAAGAGTGGAAAAAGAGATTTCGCCAATATTAGAATTTAAAAATGTGAGATTTCAGTATACAAAGGATAGGGAAGTGTTAAAGAAAGTATCTTTTAAACTTGAGCCGGGAGAAAAAGTGGCTATTATTGGAAAAAATGGAAGTGGAAAATCAACAATTTTGGAATTACTATTACGATTTTATGAACCGGAAGAAGGAGAAATTTTATGTAATGGTGAAAATATAAAAGTGCTAAAATTATCAGAATACCGAAGCCTTTTTTCTGTTGTGAGTCAGAAATCAGCGTTGTTTTTGGGGGACATTGTGCAGAATATAGATTTGGAGGGGAAAGCAGACAGACAAAAACTGAATGAGGTACTAAGGAAAAGTGGCGTGAAAAAATACTTGCAACGTTTTCCAGAAAAAGAAAAAACACAAATAGGAGATGATGGAGCATTTCTTTCAGGAGGAGAAAGACAAAAGCTTGTGGTTGCACGGGCACTATTGAAAGATGCGCCGGTTATGCTTTTTGATGAAGCGTCCAGTGGATTTGATGTAGAAGCCAATGAATATCTTTATAAAATTATAACAGAAGAAATGCCGGAAAAATCTGTGATTTTTATTACACATCATTATGATAAACTGGAAAAATTTGATAAAGTATATTTGGTAAAAGATGGGTTTCTTACGGAAGTGAGAACTGGAAAAATGTAGAGGCGACTAGATTATAGTAGAAAGGAACAATATGGCAGAACTGGAATTAAAAGAGGTAAGCTATTTTTACGAGAGCGGCGGAAAGAGAATTGATATTTTGGATAAAGCCAGCTATTCATTTGAGAAGGGTACTCTTTACACGATTGTTGGTCCTTCTGGATCGGGGAAAACAACGACGCTGACTTTGGCGGGTGCGCTGGAAGAACCTAAGAGCGGCTGCGTGTGCTTTGAAGGAAAAGATATCCGGGAAATTGGCTATACAAGATATCGAAACAGCAAGATTGGAATTGTGTTTCAGGCGTATAATCTGCTGCCTTATCTGACCCCGCTGGAGAATGTGCTGGCGGCAATGGAAATTACGTCAAATCCGATTAAAAACAAAAAAGAACGGGCGCGGGAACTTCTGACACGAATGGGAATTACAGAAGATCAGATGAACCGCAATATCAATAAACTTTCAGGAGGCGAACAGCAGCGCGTAGCGATTGCGCGTGCGATTTCGACAAATGCAGAGGTGATTCTTGCGGATGAGCCGACGGGAAATCTGGACGTTGATACGGCGGCTGGCATTGTGAAAATTTTCAAAGAGCTGGCTCATGAAGATAAGAAATGTGTAATAGCAGTTACACATTCGGAAGCATTTGCCGCGGAGGCAGATGTGGTGGTACGGCTGGAAAAGAAAAAATTGCAGGATTAAACATGAGGGGGAGGGAAAGTTTTTATGAACTGGATCAAAAGAGCATTTCGCAGTATTTCTTATCATAAAAAAAATACAATTCTGATGTTTTTAAGTTTCCTGATTTTATCCATCCTGATCCTGTTTGGCTTATGTATCCGCGCGGCAAGTCGGGAACGGATATGGGAGATTCGGACGAGCATCGGAGGAAGCGTGCTTGTATCGAATGAGCGTCAGATATACAGTGAAGAGCCGCGCGGTGTGAATTCGATTTCACATCAAAAATATTTGGAACTCTGCGCTGATGAAAGAATTCGGTTTGGCAGCTGTAATACGGTGACAGCTGCTCTGGCGGATAACTTTACAGCTGAAATTATGGACGGACAGGAAGAAAATGGAACAGAAAATATTTATGTGGAGGGATCATCTGATCCTGTCGAGTATTTTAGTTCTGTTTCTTCTGTAGTTACACTGATTTCGGGACATGTACCGCAGAATGCAGAAGAAGCGGTAGTCAGTGATGGGATTGCGGAACGGAATGGACTGGGAATAGGAGATACCATAGCTGTTCTTTCACCATACACAAAGGAGCGGTATACATTTAAAATCAGTGGTATTTACAGTACGAACGAGGCAGCTTACAGTGGAAATGTGGTATATAATAACCCAGCAAATGCTATCTATACCCTGGATACACCAGTTTATGAGATGAATGAAAATGATAATGTAAAAGAAATTACATTGCAGTTGAAGGACCCGGAAGAAGGAAGAGCGTTTGCTGAAGATGCGAAAAAAATGCCGGAATATATCAAAGAAGAATATGATATGGACTATACGGTAAATGTTTCAGCTTATAAAGCGGTGGCCGACAGCCTGAAGAGCCTGGCAGGGATTTCGAATCTCATGGTGATAGTTTCCGTAATCCTTGGAACTATCACATTAAGTTTTTTGATTCTTATGAATTTGCGGGATCGCATGTTTGAGATTGGCATTCTTCTTTCTGTTGGAGAAACAAAGATGCGGATTATGCTGCAGATGTTGATGGAATCTTTTTGCCCGGTATTGCTGGCAATTACAGCGGGGGTAATTTTTTCTTATCCTTTGGCGAATGTGATAAAAATAGCTGTAGATCTTTCGAACGGTGTGCAGGCTGCAATTAAGACACAGCAGATTATAATATTGTATCTTTGTGGAATGGGGGTTGTGCTGGCTTCTTCTATGGTTATGGTATACCAGATTGTACGATATCAGCCGAAAAAGATTTTGATGATGGAGTAAAAAAAGAAATAGTCAGATAAAATACTGAATATGCAGAATTGACCGTATTTTTCTAAAAATAAGAAAATTCGAAAAAAGGTGTTGACTTTTGCTTTCGGGGGTGTTATTATAACTAAGCTGTCAGCGAGAGCTACAGTGAATGAGTTCTTTTGAAACAGAAAAACCTAGTTCGGAGCCGGGTGGCTGCCGCGGGTTGCAAAACTACTTCAAAAAAACTTGAAAAAAGTTCTTGACAAAAGCAAATGAGTTTGATAGAATAAACGAGTTGCTGATCGAGAGAACGGCAGAGAACAAAACGTTCTCAGGGAGTTCGAAAGAGCTTCAAAAAAATTAATTAAAAAAGTTCTTGACAAATGAAAAGCTCTGTGATAAAATAAACGAGCTGATCCGAGTCGGAACGGCAGAGATCCTTGATAATTAAACAGTGAAACACATCCTCGAAAGTTCTGAATAAGTA